>NZ_JAOQNH010000003.1:722500-1052500 GCF_025961205.1 Azospirillum fermentarium | reverse complement strand
CGCGGTCCTCGGCGGCAGAACGGGTCGAATCGGAGGGCGTCGGCTTCGGCATGGCCCTTGAGCATGGAGCAGCGGCGATGTGCTGTCACCCGGTCCCGACCGCGAGGCATGCGGAGCTTCGCCATGGTCTCCCCTGAGGTGGGGAAGACGATCCGGCACAAGCCTCCGCGTCTTCAGCGGGGTGCCGGCTGTCCAGGAGCCCTGGCTGGCTGCATCGCTCGCGGTGCGAACAGCGCCGTGCTCACCCTTTTCACAGTCGTCTGAACAGGGTTGCATCGGTGAGCGCGGAGACCGCGATCAGCCGGCGGTCTCCACCGTTCGGTGCCGCGGACACGAACGCGTGCGGCGGCCGACCGGGACGGTCGTCCAGAGCCATCACGATGAACACCCGCGACGGCTGGCCGACCTTGGTGAAGCGGTCGCCGACCGCGACGTGTGCCGGACGCCCAAACATCAGCGGTCCTCCAGCCGGCGCGCGAGCTCGTCGATGAGGTGACCATAGCGCTCCGGCGGGAGATGCCGCGGGCTGGCCGCCATGGCCCGCAACGCTGCGTATCCCGCCGCGGTGAAATGGGCGCGGGGAAACCCCCGATCCGTTTCGGCGATCGTCACCAGCCCGCGCTCCAGCAGGCTCTGGACGATGGCCGGGAGCTTCGGTTCGCCTCTCCGCGGGCCGGTCGCCCACCGCTTCAGGAGGATGCCGTCCGCCAGCCGCGGCGGTTCCGACCAGCGGCTCATGAACTCGCGGCGGATCAGGTCGCGTTCGGCGGGGGTGAAGTCCACGGTATCGGTCATGGCCGCGACCGATAGCACCCGGGCGACGTCCGGTCCAGCGGCGGTCGGAGAAACATCCGGTGCGCCGAAGGGCAGCGCGACGCCATCGGGCCACGCCAGGAGATGGCTCCGGCAAACGGTGCAGTCGCTGCTGCCGAACCCCGGGATCGGGACCGGCAGGGCGGCGAAGCGTGCGACCAGCGCGCATTCGTCGCCGGCGGGAAAAACCCAGCAGCCGGTCACGGTACCCGCCGTGGTCAAGTGGTCGATGTGCCAGCGAAGGCTCTTGTCCCGGCGCATGTGACGGCCGACGCGGGCACGCAGGCCACCCGGGCCGCGGGCGCTGCCGCAGTACAGGTACCGCCCCGGCGGCAGAATGGCCTTGGCCCGGCCGGGCAGGGCGACGTCCACCGCCTCCGCCAGCCTGACGAGCAGAACATAGGCGCCGGCGACGGAAGGGACGGCTTCCGCCGTGCGGTGGAACTGGGAAGCCTGCGTGGACATCATCACCGCCACTTCAGCGTGGCTGCCGTGAGGCGTCAACGGGAGACCGCCGGTTTCGTCCTCGATCGGGGAAGGCCGCTTCCGCGATGACTTCCTTCGTCTCCAGCTTCACCGACCGGATGCGCTGCATTCGGCCGGTCCTCTGGATGGGCCGGGCCCGCCCCCCCTCCTCCCGGTATCGATCCCGTCACCGACGGCTGAGGGTTCTTCCACTCCATACCACGAACGGCCCGGCGCCAGAGCCGGGCCTTTGTCTGGCCGTCCGTCCTGCCGGAAGGCGTAGGACGGGGAGGGAGAGGGTCGAGGCGGTGTTTGCGACGGGCTTGGGGGCTGGGAGACAGGCTTCCGGCCGGCCCGTCGCGGAGACCGGACATGTGCGCTTCCAACCACGACGAGACCATCGGCGGGGTGCCCGCCGCACCACCGGCCGAAGCCGAGCCGGCCTTGTGGCAGGCCCGGGCCGAGGCGCACGGCCGCCTCGTCGCCGAGGCCCGCATCCTCAGCAAGGACGCCGTCCTGGCGGCGCTGGCCGCAGCGGGGCTCTCCATCGTCACCGTCACCTTCGACGGCTATGGCGATTCCGGCCAGATCGAGGCCATCCACGCCCAGGCCGGCGGGGCGGAGGTGCCGCTGCCGGAGGGCGAAGCCGAGATCGCCACCCCGCTCTGGGACGGCTCGGCCCTGGAACGGCGGCCCCTGCCGCTGGGCGAGGCGGTCGAGGCGCTGACCTACGACCTGCTCACCGCCACCCACGACGGCTGGGAAGACGGCGACGGCGCGTTCGGCGTCCTCGTCCTCGACGTCGCCGGGCGGGCGGTCCGCCTGGAATACAACGAGCGCTATACCGCCAGCGACTACTACGAGCATGACTTCTAAGGGAGGCTGCCATGGCACACGCGTATCATCATGCCTTGTCGTCGGCACGCACCTGGGGAGGGACGGCGGACGAGTACATGGCCCTGCACCAGTGGATGGACGGCTCGAAAGCCATAACCGCTGATTTCCGCCACCGGGCCCTGCGCCATCACGCCGAGGGCATCTTCCTGCTGGAGACGCTGTACGGCGTCACGCTGACGCTGTCCACCGGCCGCGTCGTGCCGGTGCGGCTGATCGGGGAGCAACACGTCCGCGAGGACCTCGGCTTCATCCCCGGCTTCGCCGACTGGGTGCGCTGCATCCGGCCGGAACCCTGGATGGGCCGGGCCCAGCCCCTGCACCCCGGCGTCGATCCCGGCGACGGCGGCTGACGACCCGTCCCCTTCATCTCAACCGGCCCGGCATCAACGCCGGGCCATTTTTTTGTTTGGCCATCCTGTCGGCCGGCAGGAGGCGGGCGCGTCCGTAGAGGGAGAGGGCCGAGGCGGTGTTCGCGACGGGCTTGAGGGCTGGAGGACAGGCTTCCGGCTAGCCCGTCGCGGAGACCCGCCATGCCCGACACCGCGCCAACCGCCCGCGCCGGTTCCGACCGGACCAGCCTCTACGCCGAGATCACCGCCCGCATCATCGCCGAGCTGGAAGCCGGCCGGCTGCCCTGGGTGCAGCCCTGGGGAACCCCGGCCGCCGCCGCCCCGCTCGGCCTGCCGCGCAACGCCGCCACCGGCCGCGCCTACAGCGGCGTGAACGTGCTCATCCTGTGGGGCGCCGTCGTCGCCCGCGGCTTCTCCGGCCAGGGCTGGCTGACGTTCCGTCAGGCTTTGGCTCTGGGCGGCCACGTCCGCAAGGGCGAGCGCGGCACCACCGTCGTCTACGCCGACCGCTTCATCCCCGACGACGAGCGCCGGCGCGCGCGGGATACCGGGGACGAGCCCCAGGCGATCCCCTTCCTGAAGCGCTTCACCGTCTTCAATTGCGACCAATGCGACGGCCTGCCCGAGGGCATCGCCGTGGCGCCGCCGCCGATCCCGGAGGGGCTGATCCTGCCGCGGGCCGAGGCGCTGATCCGGGCCAGCGGCATCGAGGTCCGCATCGGCGGCACC
This sequence comes from Azospirillum fermentarium, assembly GCF_025961205.1. Taxonomy (NCBI): domain Bacteria; kingdom Pseudomonadati; phylum Pseudomonadota; class Alphaproteobacteria; order Rhodospirillales; family Azospirillaceae; genus Azospirillum; species Azospirillum fermentarium. The sequence continues at coordinate 1,049,246 of NZ_JAOQNH010000003.1, read as the reverse complement.
CGGGCCTTCTACAGCCCCCAGCACGACTACGTGCAGCTGCCACCTCCGCAGGCCTTCTTCGAACCCATCAACTGGCACAGAACCGCCCTCCACGAGGGAGCTCACGCGACAGGACACGCCTCAAGGTTGAATCGCGACCTGTCCGGGTCCTTCGGCTCCCGCAAGTACGCCTTCGAGGAGCTGATTGCCGAAATTTCGGCCGCCTTTCTCTGTGCGGCGCTCGGCATCGTCCCCACCGTCCGCCACGCCGATTACCTTGGGGCGTGGTTGGACGTCCTTCGCGCGGACAATCATGCCATCGTCCGCGCCGCCAGCCAAGCCAGCAAGGCGGCCGACTATCTCCTCGGCTTCCTGCCCGAAACCGTCCCCGTGGCCGGTGACGGGCGGGAGACCGTGTGATGGGCGCGCTCTCCTCATGGTGCCCGCCGCCCGAGCCGGCGGCGGAGGCAATCCGGCTGCGCGTCCTCAGCCTCGGCGCCGGCGTCCAGTCCACCACCCTGGCCCTGATGGCGGCGCATGGCGCCGTCGGCCCGATGCCCGACTGCGCCGTCTTCGCCGACACCGGTTGGGAGCCGCAGGCGGTCTATCGCCACCTCGCCTGGCTGATGGCGCCGGGCGTGCTGCCCTTTCCGGTCCACGTCGTCTCGGCCGGCGACCTTCGGGCCGACCTTCAGGCCGGGGTTCGGGGACAACGCCGGGCGTCCATCCCCGCCTACACCCGCACCGTCATCCCACCCGGGACCGTGGTCCCGCTGGTCGGCGAGGACCGCCAGGGCGGGACGGTCGTCGTCGGCACGCGCGTCCTGCCGGCCGGCCGCGTCACCATCGGCATGATCCGCCGACAGTGCACCGGCGACTACAAGGTGGTGCCGATCCGTCGCAAGGTGCGCGAACTGGCCGGGATCGCCGGCCGGCGCTCGCCCAAGACCCCGGTGGTGGAGGTGTGGCTGGGGATTTCGCTGGACGAGGCGGCGCGTATGAAGCCGTCGGCCGAGGGCTGGCAGGTCAACCGCTGGCCGCTGGTCGAGCGGCGGATGACCCGGCGCGACTGCCTGCTCTGGCTGGCCCGGCACGGCTATCCGGAGCCGCCCCGCAGCGCCTGCATCGGCTGCCCCTTCCACTCCGACGCCCACTGGCGGCGGCTGCGCGACGGCGATCCCGACGCCTGGGCCGACGCCCTGGCGGTGGACCGGGCCATCCGCACCGGTTTTCGCGGCATCCGCGGCAAGGTCTATCTCCACCGCTCCGCCGTGCCGCTCGACGAGGCGGACCTGACCACCGACGCCGACCGCGGCCAGCTCGATCTCTGGCCCAACGAATGCGAGGGCCTGTGCGGTGTGTAACGCCCCCCTGCGTTGCTGCCGCCAAGCCGGCCCTGCCTCCCTTCCCGACACAGCCCTTGCCGGAGGATGTGTGATGACCCCTGTGAAACAACCGGCCGCGCCCCGTTTCGTGGTCGAGGTCGTGTTCTCGAACGCCGGTGCGGTGTACGGGATCGAGACCTATGCGGTCGAAGCGGCCGACCGCGCCGAGGCGCGCGGGATCGCCCTGCGGCGATCGGAAGACAGCCCCTACGACGACGCCCGCATCCCCGATCGCCGGCGCACGGCGCGGGTGAGGCGGTCCGCATGACGGCGCGGTGACGGACCGGGCGTTCAGGCGGGCGGCCGCTCGGACGCCTCCGGAGAGCGGTGCCACGAGGCGATGGTCCGCACCACCCGCAGGGCCTCGGCGTTGTCGTCGATGCACACGTGGCGCCGCAGTTCCGCCACCGCCGGCCATTCGCCCCGCTCGTCGAAAGCCCGGCGCACCGCCGTGGCCATCGTCTCGTCCACCACGAACACCACAACCCTCCCCGAACGGCTCCGCCGAACTTGGCCGGGATGATGCGCGTGGCGGTGCCCTCCCGGCAAGCGGACGTTCAGGCAGGACGCGGAGTACCGGCCGGCTCCGGAACCCCGCCCGGGTCAGAGGAAGAGGGAGGTGGACATCGGGATGACGGATGAGGAGGTTGGGAGAGAGGCTCCCGGCCGTCCGTCGCGGAGAACCCGACCATGGCCACGCCCAAGATCGCCCTCAACACCTCGCGCGACATCCCCTTCAACAAGCTGGTGCTGTCCCAGGCCAACGTCCGCAAGGTCAAGGCCGGCGTCTCCATCGAGGAGCTCGCCGAGGACATCGCCCGGCGCACCCTGCTGCACAGCCTCGCCGTCCGCCCGGTGCTCGACGCCGAGGGCGCCGAGACCGGCGTCTTCGAGGTGCCGGTCGGCGGCCGCCGCTTCCGGGCGCTGGAACTGCTGGTCAAGCAGAAGCGCATGAGCAGGACCCAGCCCGTCCCCTGCGTCGTGCGCACCGCCGGCCTCGCCGAGGAGGACTCGCTGGCCGAGAACGTCCAGCGCGCCCCGCTGCACCCGCTCGACCAGTTCCGTGCCTTCCAGACCCTGCGCGAGGCGGGGCTCGGCGAGGAGGAGATCGCCGCCCGCTTCTTCGTCGCCCCCGCCGTGGTGAAGCAGCGCCTCAAGCTGGCCGCCGTCGCGCCGGCGCTGCTCGACGCCTACGCCGAGGACCGTATGACGTTGGACCAGCTGATGGCCTTCACCGTCAGCGGCGACCACGCCCGCCAGGAGCAGGTGTGGGAGGCGCTGTCGCGCGCCTACAGCCGGGAGCCCTACCAGATCCGCCGGCTGCTGACCGAAGGGGCGGTGCGGGCGTCGGACAAGCGGGCGCTGTTCGTGGGCGTCGAGGCCTACGAGGCGGCCGGCGGGGCGGTGATGCGCGACCTGTTCCAGCACGACGACGGCGGCTGGCTGCAGGACCCGGCGCTGCTCGACCGGCTGGTCGCCGAGAAGCTGGAGGCCGAGGCCGCCACGGTGCGGGCGGAGGGCTGGACGTGGGTGGAGGTGGCGCTGGCCTTCCCCTACGGGCACAGCCGCGGGCTGCGTCGTCTGGCCGGCGAACCGGTGCCGCTGACCGAAGCCGAGCAGGCGACCTACGACGCGCTGCACGCCGAGTACGAGCGGCTGGAGGGGAGCGAGCCGACGGAAGCGGAGGAGCTGGATCGGGTGGCACGGCGCCTCGCCGAGATCGATGTGGAGCTGCGGGCGCTGGAGGAGCGGCCGCTGGTCTACGAGACGGCCGAGGTGGCGCGGGCCGGGGTGTTCATCAGCGTCGATGTCGAAGGCGGGCTCCAGGTCGACCGCGGCTACGTGCGGCCGGAGGACGAGGCGCCGGTCGAGCCGGTGGTTCCGGCTCTCCCGCCGGACGGTGAGGGCCCCGTCACTACCCCGGCGGGCGGGGCGGTGGCCGCCCAGCCGGCCGCCATCGCCGGCGGTGCCAGCGTGTCGGCCCCGGTGCCGGTCGCCGGGACTGCGTCGTCGGACGACGATGAGGGGCTGCGGCCCTTGCCCGAGCGGCTGCTGATCGAGCTGAGCGTGCACCGCACCCTGGCGCTGCGCGACGCGCTGGCCAACGACCCCGACACCGCCTTCCTGGCGGCGCTGCACGCGCTGTGTCTGCGCACCTTCACCCAGCGCCCCGGCGCCTCCTGCCTGGAGCTGGAGCTGAAGAGCGCCGGCTTCGGGGTGCAGCCGCCCGACCTCGCCGCCAGCGCCGCGGCCCGGGCGATCGACGCCCGCCAGCGTGCTTGGAGCGCCCAGCTCCCGGACGAGCCGGCTGCCCTGTGGGAGGTGCTGGTGGGGTTCGACGGCGACAGCCGGGCGGCCCTGTTCGCCCACTGCGTCTCCTTCGGCGTCAACGCGGTGCACGAGCCGTGGAACCGGGCGCCGCAGCGCGCCGCCCACGCCGACCTGCTGGCCGGGGCGGTCGGCCTCGACATGGCGGCGGCCGGCTGGACGGCGACGGTGGACAGTTACCTTGGCCGGGTGCCGAAGGCGCGCATCGTGGAGGCGGTGCGCGAGGCGCGTGGTCCGGAGGCGGCGCAGCTGATCGACCATCTGCGCAAGCCGGACATGGCCAAGGAGGCCGAGCGGCTGCTGGCCGGCAGCGGCTGGCTGCCCGAGCCGCTGCGCCGGCCGCTGGAGCCGGCGGCCGGCGGCGATGCCGGCGCGGCGGGTGATGCGGAGGGCGGCGACGCCTCCCTGCCGGCCTTCCTGACCGGCGCCGGGGAGATCCCGGCCGCCGAGGACGACGCGGACCGCACCGAGGCGGCCGCCGCGTGACCCGGAAGCTGCGGAGCGGCTCCGGCCGCTCCGCCTCCGTCCTCGTTGCTGGAGGTTTGTCATGATCGAGCCTTTCGTCACCATGGTCGTGCGTCTGCCGGCCGCCGCTCTCACCCACGGCGTCCCGGTTCTCGTGATCACCGCCGAGGCCGTCGTCATCGTGATCCCGGCCAGCCAGGGAGCCGTTCTTCTCGACCCGGACGTCCCGCGGGAGCACGTCCTGCTTCGCTTGGCCGAAGAGGAGGTCCGGGAGGAAATCCGCACCGTGATCGAGGCCGACGGTACGCTGACCCGGCTGGCGCCGGAGATGGTCGGCGACGCCGACATCCATGCCGCCTGCCGGGCCGTGGCTTCGAACACCGACCTCAGCGAGGAGCATGGCGCCGCGCGGTTCCGGGCGGCGCTGGCCGCCATTCGCGCGGCCGAAAACCGCCTTGGCTGCCTCGCGTGATCCGTACCCGCCGCCTTGTCCCTTGTCGAGCCCGGCCGCCGCGCCGGGCTCCTTTCTTATGGGAGACCCCCATGTCGATTCCCGATTTCGTGAAGGCGAATTTCGAGACGCTGCTGCGCGCCGCGGCGGCCGGCGATCTGGCGCTGGTGCAGGGCACCGACGCCCGCACCGGCGAGACCCGCTTCATTCTGTGCGCTGTCGCGCAACGCGGTGGCGAGGTGGTGCTCACTCCCTTCGGGCACCTCGCCGACGCTGACCCCTATGAGCTTTACCACCCGCCGTTCGATCCCGGCGGCGGGTAGAGGGCGAGGAGGGCGGGGGCCGGGGTGAGCCGGAGCGGACCGAGAGAGCGTCCGCCGGCCGCTGGTCTCCCCGCTCTCCCGGATCCTCCGCCATGACCCTGACCGCCGATCTCCGAACCGACACCGACGCACCCCGTCCTCCGACCCCAGTGGACACCGCGGCGGCCCTGCTCGCCGCCGCGGAGCTGCTGCTGCCCGGCCTCGAACACGGCCGGGCCATCGACGCCGGCACGTTGCGCGCCGCGATGACCGCGGCCTTCGGCGGCTCCGACGCCGAGGGTGTGTGGAGCTGGAAGCTGGCCTACGACGCCGGCGAGGCGGCGCAGGTGCTGTTCCTGCGCCGCTTCGGCCCGGCCATGCAGGCCCGTTCCGCCAGCCCGGCGGCGTTCCTGGCCATGCTGGAGCGGTTGGCGGCGCTGCTGCCTAGCCAGACCCGCCGCTCCGAGGAGAGCCAGGCCCGGCAGCAGTTCTCCACCCCGCTGCCGCTGGCCGGCGTGGTGGCCGCCGCCGCGGCGCTCACCCCGGCCGACCGGGTGCTGGAGCCCTCCGCCGGCACCGGCCTGCTCGCCGTCTTCGCCGAACAGGCGGGGGCGGGTCTAGTCCTCAACGAGCTGGCGGACACCCGTGCCGGCCTGCTGGAGCGCCTGTTCCCCGGCGTGCCGGTGGCCCGCTTCGATGCCGCCGCCATCCACGACCATCTCGACCCCACCATCCGGCCGACGGTGGTGCTGATGAACCCGCCCTTCTCGGCGCTGGTGGCGGTGGACGGCCGGGTGGCCGACGCCGCCGTCCGCCACGTCGCCTCGGCCCTGGCCCGCCTGGCCGAGGGCGGGCGCCTTGTCGCCGTTACCGGCGCCGGGCTGGCGCCCGAGCATCCGGCATGGCGTAACGCCTTCGTCCGCTTGCAGGAGCGGGGCCGCGTCGTCTTCTCCGCCGCCATCGACGGGACGGTCTACGCCCGCCACGGCACCACGGTGGACACCCGGCTGACCATCATCGACCGCGTGCCGGCGGAGGACCCAACCGCCTTCCCGGCCTCGCCGGGCACGGCCCCCGACGTCGCCACGTTGCTGGACTGGGTCCGGCGCGGCGTGCCGCCGCGTGCTTCCGTTCCCGCCTCGGCAGCGGCTCCCTTGCCGGTGCTGGCCCGCGCCATGGTGGCACGGCCCGTGCGCCGGGCGGCGGCTGTGCCGACGGTGTGCACGCCAGCGTCCGGCCTGGCGGTCGCCAAGTTGGAATACGAGCCGCGCGACTGGACACCGGAGGCCGGGGCTCGCCTCACCGCCGCGCTCTACGAGCCCTACGCGCTGCAATCCATCGCCATCCCCGGCGCCCAGCCGCACCCAACGCCGCTGGTGCAGTCCGCCGCCATGGCCGCGGTCGCCCCGCCCAAGCCCCGCTACCGCCCGCACCTCCCCGCCACCCTGGTCACCGGCGGCATCCTCTCCGACGCCCAGCTGGAGAGCGTCATCCTGGCTGGCGAGGCGCACGCCGGCCATCTCGCCGGCGCCTGGACGGTGGACGAGACCTTCGACGTCGTCTCGGCGGCGCCGGACGATGCCGAGGACGCGGTGCGTTTCCGCCGCGGTTGGTTCCTCGGCGACGGCACCGGCGCCGGCAAGGGCCGGCAGGTCGCCGGCATCCTGCTCGACAACTGGCTCAAGGGGCGACAGCGCGCGCTGTGGATCAGCAAGTCCGACACCCTGATCGAGGACGCCCGGCGCGACTGGTCGGCGCTCGGCCAGGAGCCTCTGCTGGTCACCCCGCTGTCGCGCTTCCGTCCCGGCGTGCCGATCACCCTGGAGCGCGGCATCCTCTTTACCACCTATGCCACCCTGCGCGGCGACGGCGGCGAGGGCGCCGTGCCCCGCGTCCAGCAGATCGTCGACTGGCTCGGCCGGGACTTCGACGGGGTGATGATCTTCGACGAATCCCACGCCCTGCGCAACGCCGGCGGCATCGCCGGCTTCGGCCGCGACGGCGGTCCCGTCACCCCCTCCCAGCAGGGCCGCGCCGGCCTGCGCCTCCAGCACGCCCTGCCGGACGCCCGCGTGCTCTACGTCTCGGCCACCGGCGCCACCACGGTGCACAACCTCGCCTACGCCCAGCGCCTCGGCCTGTGGGGCGGGGCGGACTTCCCCTTCGCCACCCGCGCCGAGTTCGTCCAGGCCATCGAGGCCGGCGGGGTGGCCGCCATGGAGGTGCTGGCCCGCGACCTCAAGGCCCTCGGCCTTTACGCCGCCCGCTCGCTGTCCTTCGAGGGGGTCCGCTACGAGATGGTCGAGCACCGGCTGACGCCGGGGCAGGTCGCCATCTACGACGCTTACGCCGCTGCCTTTCAGGTTATCCATACAAACCTGACCGCGGCGCTGGAGGCGGCCAACGTCACCGGGGCCGGCGGCACCCTGAACCGCGCCGCCAAGGCCGCCGCCCGCTCCGCCTTCGAGGGCGCCAAGCAAAGATTCTTCAACCATCTGATTTCTGCCATGAAGACGCCGACCGTGCTCAAATCCATCGAGCGCGACCTTGCCGCCGGCCACGCCGTTGTGGTGCAGCTCGTCTCCACCGGCGAAGCGTTGATGGAACGCCGTCTGTCCGACATCCCCACCGAGGAGTGGAACGATTTGTCGATCGACGTCACGCCGCGCGAGCTTGTCCTGGAGTATCTCGCCCACTCCTTTCCGACCCAGCTGCACGAACCCTTCACCGACGCCGACGGCACCCTGTCGTCGCGGCCGGTGTGGCGGGACGGCCAGCCGGTGCCGTGCCGCGAGGCGGTCGAGCGGCGTGACCGCATGATCGAGCGGCTGGCCGCGCTGGAGCCGGTGCCGGGGGCGCTCGACCAGATCGTCCAGCGCTTCGGCGCCGCCATGGTCGCCGAGGTCACCGGCCGCTCGCGGCGCATCGTGCGCAAGACCAATCCCGGCGGGGACGAGCGGCTGGCGGTGGAGAACCGCCCCGGCTCGGCCAACCTCGCCGAGACCCAGGCCTTCCTGGATGACGAGAAGCGCATCCTGGTCTTCTCCGACGCCGGCGGCACCGGCCGCAGCTACCACGCCGACCTCGGGGCGAAGAACCGGCGGCTGCGGGTGCACTATCTCCTGGAGGCGGGCTGGAAGGCCGACGCCGCCATCCAGGGGCTGGGCCGCTCCAACCGCACCAACCAGGCGCAGCCGCCGCTGTTCCGCCCGGTCGCCACCGACGTGCGGGCGGAGAAGCGCTTCCTCTCGACCATCGCACGCCGGCTCGACACCCTGGGCGCCATCACCCGCGGTCAGCGCCAGACCGGCGGGCAGGGGCTGTTCCGCGCCGACGACAACCTGGAATCCGTCTACGCCCGGGCCGCCCTGCGCCAGCTCTACGGCCTGCTGCACGCCGGCAAGGTGGATGGCTGCTCGCTGGGTGAGTTCGAGGCAGCGACCGGTCTGGCGCTGAGCGACCGCGACGGCGGCCTGCGCGAGGAGCTGCCGCCGATCACCACCTTCCTCAACCGGCTGCTGGCCCTGACCATCGGCTTGCAGAACACGCTGTTCACCGTGTTCGAGCAGCTGCTCGCCGCGAAGGTCGAAGGCGCCATCGCGTCGGGCATCTACGACCGCGGCGTCGAGACGCTGGTGGCCGACAGCGTCACGGTGACGAACCGGCGCACCCTCTACACCCACCCGGCGACCGGAGCGGAGACCCAGCTGTTCACCCTGGCGCGGCGCGACCGCAACCAGCCGCTCGGCCTGGAGGAGGCTCTGGAGAAAGGGGCCGGGCCGCAGGCACGGCTGCTGGTCAACGCCCGCTCGGGCCGGGCGGCGGTGGCGGTGCCCGCCGCCGGGCTGATGCTGGACGACGGCACGGTGGAGCGCCGGGTGCGGCTGCTGCGCCCGCTGGAACGCCTGACCGTGACGCTGGCCGAGCTGGCGCAGAGCCACTGGCGCCCGGCCGAGCCGGAGGCCTTCGCCGCTGTCTGGGAGAAGGAGGCCGCCGCAGTGCCGGAGTTCGCCACCAGCACCCTGCATCTGGTGACCGGGCTGCTGCTGCCGGTGTGGCGGCATCTGCCGGACACGAACCTGCGGGTGGTGCGGTTGCAGACCGACGACGGCGAACGGATCATCGGCCGGGTGGTGGCGCCGGACGCCCTGGCCGAGGTGGAACGCAACTTCGGCAGTGGTGACGCAGCGGTGCCGTCGGCGGAGCAGGTGTGGACGGCGCTGCTGGAGGGACGGGCGGTGCTGCATCTGGCCGACGGGCTGCGGTTGCGCCGGGTCACGGTGATGGGCGCCCACCGGATCGAGCTGTCGGGTTTCACCGAGGGGATGGTGGAGCGGCTGAAGGCGCTGGGGCTGATGTCCGAGATCATCGCCTGGACGCTGCGGCTGTTCGTGCCGGTGGGCGAGTGCGGGCCGGCGGTGTTCGCCGCCCTGCTGGCCCGCCACCCGCTGCTCCGTGTTGTCGACCGGACGGGGCTGTGAGGGGGCGGCGCCATGTCCGCCGCGTCAGAGATGGCGCAGCGCCTCGCGCGGGAGGCCGAGGCGGTGTGCCGCCACTACCTGCCGCACGGGCGGCGGGAGGGGCGTTACTGGCGGGTCGGTGACGTCCACGGCATGCCGGGGGAGAGCCTCTATGTCCGGCTGCATGGTGCTGCCACCGGCAAGTGGGCCGACGCTGCCACCGGCGAGCACGGTGACCTGCTCGACCTCATCGGGCTCAACCGCGGCCTCGACCGGCTGGCCGAAGTGCTCGACGAGGCCCGTGCCTTCCTCGGTTCGCCGCGGGCGCCGCCGGAGTGGCACCGGGAACCCGTGGCCCCGGTGGGATCGCCGGAAGCCGCCCGCCGCCTGTTCGCCCGCTCCCGGCCGCTCGCCGGCTCGCTGGCCGAAACGTATCTGCGCAACCGCGGCATTCCGGATGTCCGGAAAGACGGCTCCCTGCGCTTCCAGCCGCGCTGCTGGTACCGCGACGCCGATGACCGGCTCGCCCAAGGCCCGGCGCTGATCGCCGCCGTCACCGGTCTGGATGGCGGCCTCACCGGCGCGCAGCGCACCTGGCTCGACCCGTCCGGCGGCGGCAAGGCGGCGATGCCGTCACCGCGCCGGGCGCTGGGCCACCTGCTCGGCAACGGCGTCCGCTTCGGCGTGGCCCGCGACGTCCTGGCGGCGGGGGAGGGCGTCGAGACCATGCTGGCGCTGCGCACCGCCCTGCCGGCCCTGCCCATGGTCGCCGCGCTCTCGGCCGGCCACCTCGCCGCCCTGCGCCTGCCGCCGACGCTGCGCCGCCTCTACGTCGCCCGTGACAACGACGCCGCCGGACGCCGGGCGGCGGACCGCCTGGGGTGCCGCGCCGAAGCCCTCGGCATCGAGGCGCTGGTCCTGGCACCGATGCTGGGCGACCTCAACGACGACCTGTTGGCGTTCGGGCAGGCGGCGCTGCGGGCGCATCTGCGGGCACAGCTCGCCCCGGAGGATGTGGTGCGCTTCTGGATGAGTGGCGGCTGGCCGTGAGGAGCCTGAGCCTCGGTGGACGGGCGCCGGTCGGAGCGGGCGGACGCCGGTCCGGCCGGCGGGAGGCCGCGGCCACGGCCTTCCAGCGGGCGATCGGGCGGCAGCCGGGCCGGGTCCGCAACGGCGGGGAGCAACTTTCTTCCCCGGCCGGCCAGGCCGGCCTTCCTCGCGAAACAAGAAAGCCGCCCCCCGCCGTCCTCCGCTGGCGCTGCGGCCCAGGAGGGTGCGGACCCGCCCCGCCCGCCGCTGGGGGATCGCCACGAAGGCCGCGGTGGGCGCGGCCGATCCTCCAGCCGAAGGGCAGCCGCCATGATCACCGACGCCGCCGCCGCCGGGCTCCACCACGCCTCCTCCGCCACCGACCACGCCCTGACCGAACTCCAGCTCTACGGCCACCGGCCCTTCGAGGACGATCCCGATCCCCGGCCGCTGCCCGACGAGACCGCCATCCGTGCCGCCCTGGCCGACATCTTCGACGCCCTGGTGGTCACGCTGAAGGACACCCGCCTGGAACCCGACCTCGCCGACCTGCTGTGGTCGACCGTCAACCTGTTCCACCGCGCCGCCGACCGGGTGCAGCGCGAACTCGACGACAACGAGGACGCCCAGAAGCGCAGCCAGCGCGAGCAGGACGGCTCGGAGATCTGCTCGGTCGAGCTGGAACGGCTGCTGGCCGAGGGGCTGACGCTGATCGAGCGCCGCACCGCCATGGAGGCCTTCCGCGACCACGCCGCCGAGCTGTTCGAGGTCCACACCGGCTCCGGCTGGCGGCCGCGCGCCGGCTCGCTGGTCAGCCACCGCACCTTGACGGCGGCGCTGATCGACAGCCGCGACTTCCTTGCCGCCAAGCGGCGGGCCGAGACCGAGCCGCTGCTGCCGGCCGGTCCCCGCATCGCCTTCACCGGTGGGGTGGAGTGCAACGACCACCACCGCATCTGGGCGGTGCTCGACAAGGTGCGCGCCAAGCACCCGGACATGGTGCTGTTGCACGGCGGCAGCCCGAAGGGGGCCGAGCGCATCGCCGCCTGCTGGGCCGAGCACCGCAAGGTGACGCAGGTGCTGTTCCGCCCCGACTGGGCCCGCCACGCCAAGGCTGCCCCGTTCAAGCGCAACGACCGCCTGCTGGAGGCGCTTCCCATCGGCATCGTCGCCTTCCCCGGCTCGGGCATCGCCGCCAACCTCGCCGACAAGGCGCGGCGCCTTGGCATCCCGGTCTGGCGCTTCGGTGACGGCGGCGCTTGAGCGCCGCCATTCCAGCGATCCGCTTCGGCGGATCGCTGGCTTTCCGTAAATCCATTGTCCCAGACCGCCGAATCAGTGGCCACACGGCAGGAGCAGACGCCTCCCCAAATCAATAGTTTTCTGCATCTTTTGGGGATACGTCTGGGTGCAACAGCTACATCACAGAGGTCATCGCGATCTGCCATTGATCTCAAACTGGCTATAAAAGCGTGCTTGATCGTTGAAGCCCCTTGACATTACCATAAGAACCGCTCTGGTAGCAGACTCAAGCCCGGAGGCTAACTCGATGTAAGAGGATGACGTGGACGTGGCTGAATTGATTCTGAAGGAGCCGCTCCATGAGATTGTCTCGTTTACCGAGTGGCTAGAGGGGCGGCGACCACCCCATCTGTCAACTAACAGTGGCGCAGATGAAGTTGCCTTTCAAGGATGGCGCAACTTCAAGGAAGCTTTTGCACCCGAACTCATCGGTCAAGCGGTAGAGGAGACGCAGGGTGCTCTCGGCCGGAGCGTGACTTCTTGTATCGACCCCTTTGGCGGATCAGGAACAACTGCACTCGCCTGCCAGTTTTTGGGGGTTAACCCAACAACGATTGAGGTAAATCCATACCTTGCTGACCTTATTGAAGCAAAACTCGCAACTTATGACATAGAGCTTCTAATACAAGACTTTAAAGCGGTCATTGAAGGTGAGATTGCGCCTTATTGTGAGGACCCCTTCCCCGGAGCTCCTCGGACATTTGTCGAGCCTGGCGTTGGCAATCGGTACCTTTTCAGTGCCGAAGTGGCCTGCCGACTCGCGTCATTAAGAGATCGTATTGCAAGAACAGAGAGCGACGTAAATCGCCGTCTAATGAGGGTCCTGCTCGGAGCCGCTGCACTTCCGGTCAGTAATGTAGTTGTTAGTGGAAAGGGGCGACGCTACCGTCGTGGTTGGGCCGATCGTATAATTGACCCACAAAGGGTGGAGCAACTGTTTGTTGATTCAGTTGTGAGGGCAATCTACGAGATACGCCGTTATGAAAAACGGAAGAGACGAGAGTATTGCCTTCTACGAGGAGACTCGCGCGAGCTAACACCGTGCGAGGGTGAGTTCGATATGGCTGTGTTTTCACCGCCGTATCCGAACTCCTTCGATTATACTGATGTCTATAATGTCGAGCTTTGGGTGTGCGGGTACCTAAAGTCCGGGTTAGACAACAGGAACCTCCGGCTGAGCACACTGCGAAGTCACGTGCAGATCGCCCGTCCGTTTGACGCACCTGATTTGGGCTCGGCGACGCTAACTCGTGTCGCCACCGATCTTGAGAGAGTTCGAAGCGATCTCTGGAACCGGCATATACCGGATATGGTTTCCGCGTACTTTGCAGATATGTGCGTGATCATCGAACGCCTGAGCAAGGCTTTGGTCTCGGGAGGGCGGGCGTACATGGTTGTCGGCGATAGCCGCTACGCTGGCGTTCAAGTGCCTGTCGCGACCATTCTTAATGAACTCGCTCTTTGCCGGGGCTTCACCATAGCGGGCGAGGAGCCATTTAGATCCATGCGCGCCTCACCACAGCAGGGCGGGAGACCTGAACTGATAGAAACCTTGCTCACTCTCACACGCTGCTAAGGTAGCCTTTCACCTCGCGCGACTTTTCAGTTGACCGAAACAGATACCACCGCCAAAGCGGCACTTGGTATATGCCTGCATCATCGTTGACGTGGCCGAAGCACATCTCATCACCAACATCAGTCGCTCGCATATCGTAGCAACAGAGCGCTGCATGAACTGCGTTCAATTGTGTTTTGTAAGCGATGGCCTGTTCCAGTCCGCCGCGTATCGCCTCAGGTATCTTTCCGGCAGGCACGGGATTGTCAGTATGCGTCCGATCAGCCAGCGCCTTCAGTTCCAGCACCCACTCATTCACGACTGCCGGCAGCCCGGTGGCCGAGACTGTCTTCATCGAAATCACGATGTCGGCGCGCCCGTCCTCGGTAACAGGCTCTGCGCGTAGCTCATGCCTAGCAAAGATCGCTTTAAGGGCGTCGAGGAGTCTTCCCTGGATCACTTCCTCCGGTCGATGTTCTGGAACACCCTTCGCCGCATCCTTCCAGACGCGTTTCGCATGGCCTTCCACAACAAGTAGAGGCGTTCTCAAAGATCTTTCGTAGAAGTTATCGAGAACCTTCTTCATTTGATCGGGAGAAATCGGTACGTTCTCGAAGAAGATAGGTTCCGAGTCTTCTAGATTGCTCAGGCCGGACTTGTACAAGCTCCCAACAGGCGCTCCGGATCGCCAATCGACGACAACGGCCGGGATGGTGCCTAAACCGGCATCGCGAATAGCCTGAAAGAGCGACGCCGCGTCGGACCATTGAAGCAAGAGCTCGAAGGAAGTCGAGAGGCTTGCTGTAGACAGCCAAACCTTATCGACCACAGGGTCTGCGCCGTTCTTCAGAAGCGGGGCTTCCGAATGAGTGCAACGTTGCACATCATCGAACAACGCTTCACTTTGTAGGAAAATTGAGAACCGGCCGTTATCACCCTTCCCGGCTCTAGCAGCGACCAGGGCCGACACGCGCCTAGAGAAGCGCGCAGTGAGTGACGCCCCTGCAACAGTAGGTGCACCGATCGTTTCGGCCACATTCTCGATTTCATTCGGCGAAACCCCGCCGAGCATCGGCGAATTAGCCATGCGCTCTCCGCTTCATCAGGCGCATGTACATGACCAGTTTTTCAGCTCTGCTCAGCGTTACGCCAACCGGAACATACTTCTGGAATTGCTGTGCGGTGTTCCACGCCGCGTTGCCCTTGGTGGGAGAAACCCATTCTGCAAAATCGACTATTCGTCCTTGAGCAACCGCAGGATCAGAATAGGCAGCGTCTGCAACGGCCGCGTCATCTCGTCGGTCGGGGCGAATTTCAACAAAGGCGTCAGCCAGTTCTGTCAGAAAGCCTTCAGCGCTCGCCTCGTCGGGAAGCATCCTGACTATACTGAGAACCGGTTGAGCTCGCTCGTGTGATAGTCTGAATTTAGCCTCCAGTTCGTCGGTAGTGCCTCTCGCCAAGCTTTCAACGATGATGAAACCTTCACCGACTAAACAGTCCAGCTGACGCTGAAGGGCTGGAAAGTACGGGGAGCCACTCTCTTTAAGCACCGAACCTTCAAGAGGATGAAGATCCCAGAGTGGACTAAGTACATTTGCGAAGAATGCGAAAGCATGTAGCGATCGGGTATCAATTGGCGTGCCTCCCACACGCTCCAGCGCTGCAAACATCTGGAGTAACCTTGTCCGGATGAGCGTTGGTAGTGCTCGCGGTGTTGACTCGCCAGTCATCGCGCATCCTGCGCTAAAATTTTGTCTACGGCGAAGCGATATTCATTTTGTAGTGCAACAAGCGCAGCAGTTGGAGCCGCAAGGTCTATCAGGTTAACTACTCTGCCAGACCGAGCGTCAGGAGTCTTGTAAGCGCGTAGCGTGTGTGGAATGAATGCGCCATCGACGATGTTGCAGGCCAGAATCACAGTCAAACCGGAGGTTCGCTTGGCCAGAGCGGAAAATAAGTTTCCCGCCTTCTCAGCGAACACTGCGTCCACCGAGCCTTCGGGCCCATCGACAACGAACGAACCGCTTGCGCTACCAAAGGTCTCGACTAGGCTCATCCGAAAGATCAAGTCAAGGTACTCACGCTGCGACAGCGATACCTGAGAAGCCGAGCGCCGAACGAAATTACCACCTGTTGCTCCGCTCGTCAGCTCAATCTCAAACGCTGGAAACTCGAAAACCCGCCCACCCTGGCCGATTCGATCTTTCCTCGGTGCGTAGACCAATCGCACCTTCTCGGCAAAGAAATCCTGTGCGTGTGTCTGGAACTTATCCTCTAGATTTTCGCGAATAGATTCAGTTGCGGCCTTCAACTCAGAGAGCAGGATCGCAATCTTTTCCTCGGCGTCGTCGCGTTCCTTGCGGAAGTTCAATACTTCACGCCGCAACGTCTCAATGCGATCTTCGTCGCGTGCCAACGCGGCTTGATCTTGAGCCGGCAACTTACTTCGCCAGCGTCGAGCATCACGTTTGGAAGCATCTACCCGACGACGCACTATTTCCAGGTTATCCTCTACAGACCGATAGTGCTGCTCAGAGGCACGATATTTTTCACCCGCATCCTGCAGAGCTTCTCTGGCTGTTTGCAGAGCAGTGAATGCCTCAGCCGCCTTTGCCTGCATTGCCGAAGTTGTGGACACTACCTTATCTTGCGAATGCCGTTGCGAGCCGCAAACCAGACATCGGTTTTCTGAGCGCCTCCGCTCAAGTTCTTCAGCGGCGGCTTCGGCGCCGTTTCCGCAAGCTAAACAGACACGTTCGGAAATAATCTTTAAAAAAACGTATTGCTCATTGGGGGAGACTCCCGCAAAAGCGTGCCGGAGAACTTCGAATTTAATCTCCTCGTACTTTTGGGCAGCTTCGTCTGCGGCTCGATCCGCCCGCTTCAGCTCGACTCGAGCGTCCGAACGTCGCTCTTCTGCGGCTTCAAGAGCGTGCTGAAGCTTGATCTCCTCGGCCTCGGAAGACTCAACTTCGGCGGTTGCCTTCGCCAGTCTAGCCCGAGTTTCTGCTGCACTATCCTGCTTGGCTTGCTGCGTGTCTCGCCTGTTGACCAGTTTGTAGAGTACAGCGTTGAGGTTGCGCGCGGAACTGTCGGCTGAGACAATATCTCCTTCAAGGCGCCGAAGCTCTTCCGACTTGTCAGGCGTGAGTATTGCGCGAAACAACTCGAATTGAGCCGCTAAGTTCCAGAGTAGAGGCTCTCTTGCTTCCAGATAGAATGTAACTCTGTCTAGAACCCGGAGTGCGTCCTCGAAGCGTGACAAGCCCATAATTTTCGCGATAAGAGCGCGATAACTTTCTTCATCGCCAACCTGCTCAACGGGATCGATACCCCGGACGGTCGCCTCGACCAAGCCAAGGTCACTAAGCCGTCGTCGAACCTTGAGGACAGCAGAACCAAATCGAACTTCCGTCGTAGCGACCGCCGCATGGGCGTTGTCTCCGACTCGCACCGCGAAGAAACGAGGGTCGACCGGAAGAACGTCCGACCGATCTCCCGTAAACCCGGCTCCGCGGATACGAGCAGGTCCGGTCAGTACATGCTTTAGTATCAGGAGCAGTGTACTTTTGCCGAGTCCGTTAACGCCAAGGACGATCCATGGACCTGGCGTAAAATCAAGGTGCAGGCCAGGTGAATCGGGAACTCCAGGATATAGCTGATACTCATCGATATCCAGGCGCTGAAAGACGGGGAAGCGAATCGTCATGCTGACGCTTCCTTCGGCCACGTCCATATTACATGCTCTACGCTTTGTTTCTTGGAATTACTACCAGTTGGTTTGGCTAATCCGTCAAAGGCTCGGTGAAACGCAGAAAAATGCGAGAGGTTAAGGGAGCTTGCCATATCTGAAACTCTAACCTCAGGGGCAAGCAGTCGTCTGGCGTGCGCCGGTTGGGTCTGATTCAGTTGAGGCGTTCGTCTGCGACTTCGCCCTCGCGCACGTGCAGAGGCGAGGTCCATGGAAGTACGCTCCCGCATGAGGCTGTGCTCCATTTTAGCAAGAGCGGTCATAACGCAAAAAAACAAACGCCTATGAGGCATTTGGGTGTCGATATGTGTCTCTAAATTGATGAGTCTGATACCATCGCTACGCAATTTCTTAGCGGAATCGGTCTGCTGCTGCACATCGCATCCCAAACACTTCCAGACTACCGACTCATCCCTCTGCCGAAGGCATGCGAGAATGCCCGATAGACTGCCGCTCGCGGCATGTGCCCCGCTAGCACGGTTGGTAAGCACGTACTCACAGCCAGCCAGCCTCAGCGCTTCAGTTTGCAGTTCTAGGCTCTTCTCAGAGGCTGGAATTCGAGTGTACCCAGTGATCACCCTGCACCTATGTCGCGGAGTCCAGGTCAAATTTTCTACCAGTGACGCAGGTTTTGCAACAGAGAATCGCAACGCGAGAATGGCCGCTCGGCAGAGAGCAACCGAAGCTAACTTCAACGACGCAAAAGCCTTCCATTCTCGCACGTTTGCTTCGTTAACCTACCCGTCCACCACCGGATCGACCGTTTGCTGCCTGATCCTTAGCCCGCCTTTGTCCCTGGAATTGGCGCAAAGCGGAAGCCAGCAGAACTGGATATCAGAAACGAGAGCCCTTCCGCAAACGTGATGTCAACGTACAGAGTGCGTCCAGATTTCAATCACCGGGAGCTCCCAGCTTTCAGTCTTGAGCTGGCAGCGCCAAGCTTCCGCGCAGTCCTTCCGATGACGGCGAACCACGGCATGCACGCGGGCCTGTTCGACCGCGAAGATCAGATAGGACCAGTGCTGGCTGGCTGCTTCCGAAAGACGTGCAATCACCGTGCCGTCAGCGCTCAGCACCGACACCCGGTCCGTCGTTGAGCGTGCCGCCCGTAAGGTCACCGCATCGCCCGGCCGCAGGGCCGCCATCACCCGGTGAACGGCCGCCGTTGCCGGCTGGCGGCCGGCAAAGTCGATGTGCAGGTCGCCAAGCCCGAGCACGGTGCGCTGACGGTGAAGCACTCTCCGGTCGGCGCGCTTGGTGTCGGCGCAAGTAATATAATCAATGCCATCGAGCAGCGGCAGGTGCGGATTCTTCACATCCGCACGGCGCATCAGGCACAACGTCTCACGCGCCCGCGTCATGCCGACGTAGAACAGCCGCCGCTCCTCCTCGCTGTCCGCGGCAGCCCTGTCCGATGACCGTCCGTCCCATCCCCCGTCAAGGAGGATGACGTGCCGGAACTCCAGCCCCTTTGCGCCGTGCAGCGTCCCGATGTGGATGCCGGTGCCGGTCGAGCGCTCGCGGCGCAGCTGCGACAGCCCTTCATACAGGGCCTCGCGCACCGCTTCCGGTTCCGCCGCCCGCCCGGCGCTTGTCGTCGCCCAGCCGCCGAGCAGCTGCTCCATCAGCCCCCACCAGGGCGAGGCGCCCATCTCCTGGCGCAGGGCGGCCAGCTGCGCCTGCAGCCATGTCCCGTCGACCCGTGCGGTCGCCCGCTTCAGCCGATCGAGAAAGGTCGCCACCTCGCGCAGCCGGTGCAGGGGAAACCGGTCGGACGTGGTGTCGTAGGCGGGGTCACAGGGAATGCCGGCCTGGTCGCACAACGCGTGGAACGGCGCCAGAACGTGGCGTTGACGCGCCAGCACGGCGAAGTCGCTCCACGACGTGCCGGGGTGTCGAGCCTGCCGCTGCTCGATGACGTCCAGCACCGCGCCGATCTGATGCGCAATGGTCTTCACCGCCAGGACTTGTACGGGTTCGCCCGCCGGGTCCTTGGCCCGCGCCCGGTCGATGCGGATGGGGTGATCGGTCTTCATCCGGTCGGTGTTGTGCCGGATCAAGGTGTTCGACGCGGCGATCACGGCGGCGGTGGAGCGGTAGTTCTCCACCAGATGGTGAACCTCCGCCGCGAAGTCGGCTTGGTACCGGCGGATGAACGCGACGTCGGCGTGGCGGAAGCCGTACACCGCCTGGTCGTCGTCCCCGACGGCCATCAGCGCGATCCGCGCTTCGGCGTCCTTCTCCTGGCGGCCGGCGATGGCGGAGACGAGGTCGTACTGCTCTTCGTCGATGTCCTGGTATTCGTCGATCAGGATGTAGCGGTAGCGCGCCAGCAGCCGTTCCCGGACGTCCTCGGCGTCAAGGCCGGGAAAGGCGCTTTCCCCGCGCAGAAGTGCCGTGGCGTCGCCGATCACCCCGGAGAAGGGATCGGCGGGCGCGCTGTCCGGCCGGTGCTCCAGGCGCTCGGCGACGCTCGCCCCAACCAGGCGCATGGCCAGCGCGTGATAGGTGTAGGCGTCGATCCAGCCAGCCTCGTCGCCGATCAGGGCGCGCAGCCGCCGTCGGATCGACAGGGCGGCCGCGTGGTTGTAGCACAGCACCAGGATCGCCTGCGCCGGCACCCGCAGCACCCGCATCAGGTAGGCGCATCGGTGGACGATGACGCGGGTCTTCCCCGACCCCGGTCCGGCCAGGACCAGCAGGTTGCGCCCGACCGGCGCGGTCACGATCGCCTGCTGCGCCGGATTGGCGAGATCGGTGACGATGCGGGCGTGGGTGTCCGCCGACACCGGGCGGGCCAGTTCGGCGCGCCGGCCCGGAAAGTGGCGGGCGAGCAGCCGGTCCTCCGGCAGGGCGAAGTAATCGGCGGCGAAGGCCGCCGCCCGTTCGGGGCTGGTGAGCCCCAGACGGGCGTATTCGCCCATGGCGTGGATCTGGAAGGTGCGGCCGGCGTAATGGCGGGCCAGCGGTTCATGGTCGTCGTTGGTGTAGCGCCGCCCCCGCGCCGCCTCCGGCAGCCGCAAGCTCAGACCCTGGCGGAACACCGACAGGCCACCTTGCAGCAGGATCACCTTCCAGTCGTACAGCATCAGCAGGGCCGCCTGGACCGCGGCGACCGGATCGGACACCTCGGCGGCCAGCGTCAGGTCGCCGGTCACCGCCTGGGCCAGCTCCTCGATGGCGAAGGGCACCACCGTCTTGCCCGCGCCGTCCGCGGCCCGGCCGGTCGCCAGCAGACGGTCGAGCACCAGGGAGGCGACCGCCTCCTGCCGGCGCAGGCCATCCTCCAGGTTCTCCCACGTTCCCGACAGCTTCAGGCTGTACCGCCAGCGTGCCACCGTGGCGAGACGCAGGCGTGCGCTGCCCTGACGGTTGGTGTCGGACAGCGTTTTCAGCAGCCGCAGAATCACTTCGGGCTGGCACTCGGCACAGCCCCGGTCACGCAGCCGCTGGGTGGCCGCCGTCAGCGACAGGCACAGCTCCTCCCCATCCGGCGCCTCCTCCCGCAGCGTCGCCAGCAGGGTGCGGGCCGCCGCGGAGAACTGCGCCAGGACACGGCGCGAGGCGTTGACGCCCGACGGCCGCACCTGTGCGGTCAGCACGGTCCCGCTCTCGATCAGGCCGTGGCCGGCCATCGCGGTCAGCACCGTCAGCACCTTGGCGGTCGCCTCCTGCGGCGGGCCGGCGGTGTCGGCCGCCAGGGGATCGAGAGCGGCCAGCGTGTCGACGGTCAGCGGGTGCTCCTCGCCGGGATCGGCGGCGACCGCTACCAGCGTGCGGAAGATGGCCATCCACTGGGCCACCGTCGCCGCGGGCAGACCCAGACGCTCGATGGCGGTGCGCGCCTGCTCCAGCGACAGCGGCTTGGGCCGCGCGGTGATGACGGAGGTCCGGTTCTCGGACCGGATGACCAGCCCGGCGCGCTCCAGCCAGGACAGCGCCGTCTTCACCTTGGTGTCGGCGTCCGAATCGTCGGCCGCGAAGCCGAGGTCGAGTTCCGGATCGGCCACCAGCTCGCCCGCGGTGGCCACCACCTCGTCCTTGCCCAACCGCTGCGACAGCCGCCGCACGCTCCGCAGGATCTGCCCGATGTCGCGCCGCCGCAGCTCCGACCGGGCGGCGAGGCGAAACTGCTCCTCCAGATCGTCGGGATCGAACAGCAGCACGCAGGTCGCCGGCAGCCCGTCCCGTCCGGCGCGTCCGGCCTCCTGCGTGTAGGCTTCCAGGGAGCCGGGCACATCGGCGTGCACCACCAGCCGCACGCTGTCCTTGTCGATGCCCATCCCGAAGGCGTTGGTGGCGCACACCACGGGAAGGGAGCCACCGATGAAGCCCGCCAGCACCTCGGCCTTGTCGGCGGCCTTCATGCCGGCATGGAAGGCGGCGGCCGGCCAGCCGTATCCGGCCAGCGCATCCCGCAGGTCCTGGGTGCCGCGCCGGGTGGCGGCGTAGACCACGGCGCAGGCCAACGCTCCGCCCTGCCGGACATGCTGCTCCAGCAGGGCGGCGATGCGCTCGACCTTCTCTGCCGGCGTGATGCTTTCGACGGCGAAGGTCAGGTTGGAGCGCTCGGCGCCCCCGGCGTACAGGTCGAGTTCTTGCCCGAGCCGGTCACGGATGTGGCCACGGATCTCCTCGACCACCTCGTGCTTGGCGGTGGCGGTCAGGCAGGTCACGGGTGGGGGCGGCGTGCCCTGGCGTTCGGCCAGCTCGGCGATGAAGCGCGCGGTGTAGAGATAGTCGGGGCGGAAGTCATGGCCCCACTTCGACAGGCAGTGCGCCTCGTCGAACACCCAGGCGCCGATCTCCCGCTGTTCGATGGTGCGGACGACGGACGGGTTGCGCAGCTGTTCGGGGGATACATAGAGGAGGGCGACGTCGCCCTGGCGCACCCGGTCCATCACCGCGCCCCGCTCCGGCAGGGTGAGCGCTCCGTAGAGCGCGGCCGCCGCCGCCGGCCGGCCGGTTTTGCTGCGGAAATTGTCCACCTGGTCCTTCATCAGTGCCTGCAGCGGCGACACCACCACGGTCAACGCCCCGGTGCGCTGGTGGCGGGCCAGGGCCGGCACCTGGAAGCACAGCGACTTGCCGCCGCCGGTGGGCAGCACCGCCAGCGCCGGCCGCCCGGCGAGGCCGGCCTCGACGATGCGTTGTTGCAGGCTCCCGCCGTCGGGCGCGGCCGGCTTTGGCCGGAAGGCGTCGAACCCGAAGGTCTCCCGCAGCCAATGCGTCGCGCTGAAGGCGGTGCGGCACCACGCGCACGCGGGATCGTCGCACGGCGTGTCGCGCAGGTCGCGCAGCAGCGGCCCGACCGCCGGGTGCTGATGGCGCACCCAGGCCGGCAACACCGAGGCGCCACCCGCCACCCCGAGCCACGCCAGCGCGTGGGCGAAGGCGAGGCGCGCCGCGGTCGATTCCAGCCCGGCCACAGCGAGGCGGGCGGACGCGGTCGTGCACACGCGTGCCGTCGCGCACCGCATCCACAGCGTGAGGGCCGCGGACGCTGTCGGAGGCAGGGTTGCGCCGCACAGGCCGAGCAGGTCGGCCATGCCGCTCTGCCCTGGACCGGACAGCGCGAAGCGATGGAACGCGGCGGCGTCCGGCGTCTGCCGCACCAGGCGGGCAAAGGCATCGATCTCGTCGCGCAGCACCGCCCGGCACAGCCGGGCGTCGGCGACCGGATCGTTCACCGCATCCTTCTCGAGCTTGTAGCCCTTGATCAGCCGGTGATAGGGGTTGGCCGGGAAGGCCAGGGGCGAGAGCACCAGCGTGTCCACCACCGGCAACGTCCATGCGGTCAGTTCCGGCAACGCGTCGCGCAAGATCGGCAGGTCGTGCGCCAGGATATTGTGGCCGGCGATGCGCTCGGCGCCGCGGACGAATCCTTCCAGTCCTGCGGAGGCGAAGGGCCTGGAGTCCCGCTTCTCCCATCGGAAGATCCGGTCGTCCAGCACCGCGCCGACCGCATTGAGGCGCCCGCCACGGTCGGCTTCGACGTCGATGAACAGCGTCTTTGCCAGATAGGTGTCCACGCTCGCATCGGACAGCGGGGCGCGGGATTGCCGTTTCCTGAGGAGCGCGTCGAGGGCTTGAGCCAGCAAGGAGGAAGTTCACTTCAAAGGCGATGCAGCCGTCGCAAAAACTTCTACAGCGTGCGGATGCGCAACCACAATGACGTTTTTCCGCTTTGTCTTTTCGGCGGCGATCCGGATACCCGGAATGAAGGATTTACGGGGAACCGGCGGCCCGCGAAAGCGAACCGTCGGATCGCGTCGGATCGTGCCTCAGGGCGTGATCCGTGTGGGCAATGGCACCGGTGGCGACCGGGGCGATCCGACCGGCCGGTAGGTCCGACGGAGTGGCGACAGGAATGGGCGCGCGTTTGGTGCGCCTCAATTCCCACCATGGTTCAGCCCCGCCAGTGGCTCGGTGCCTTTGCGGAGGCGGACGCCGACACCTTCGCCATTGCTGGGGATGAAGATGACGCCGGCCGCCTCGAGCGTATCCTTCAGCGCCCGCAGAATGGCGGGTATGGGGGTGCGCCCGCCTTTCTCGAAATGCGTGATGGTGCGCAGGCTCACGCCGCTCGCCTCGGCGAGCTGCTGCTGGGTCATGTTCACCAGACCGCGGGCGGCGCGGCATTGAGCGGGCGTCAGGTTCATGTCCCGGATGGTAGGTGGATGCGCAGAAAGCGCAAGGAAACGGAAAATGCGCTTGCGTTATGTGCGCATAAGTGCGAAAAATACGCACTTGCCTGAACCGTCAGGAGTTCAGCTCCGCGTGGGTATTGCCCTTGGTGTCCTGGCCGACAGGCCCAAGCCCCTATGCGAGTCGGGCGCTGAAGCGACGCTGACTGACCCAGCCGGAATGGAGGGGACCGATCGTGCCACGGGAGACGCGCACGCCAAGAGCGAGGACCAGCAAAGCATCACGCCGCGCCGCCTTGTCTGCGGCGATCCGGGTGCTGGACGCCGCCCCGGACGGGAATGATGCGGAGCCCCTCCTCGCTCTCTGGAGGGAATGGCGGGCTGCCTTTCCTCTGTCGGAGCATCTCTGCCGTGAGGCGCAACGGCTGGAACGTCACCTGATCGCCCGCATTGGCTTGCCGGCCGTCGAGATCCCGATGAGCGATCCCGAACGGCCGATGGTCCGGGCGACGGATCCGCGCCAGATCGACCGGGTGCTGGGCACGGCCCCGGTGACATTGGCGCAACGCCGCCGCCTGAAACGCGCTCTGGGGGCGGCGCGTGCCCGTTGGAACGCCGAAGCCGCCGCCTGTGGGCTCACCGCGGCCGTCCGGTCGGAGGTTGCCGCCGACCACCGCGTCGATGAGCTGCTGCGCATCGCCGCCGTGACGCCGGCCCACTCGCTGATGGGCGCGATTGCCAAGCTCGTCGTCATCGAGCAATGGGGAGAGCGGGAACCGGAGGGTGACGACCTGCCCTGGCCGTTTCTGCACGGCGTGCTGTCCGACCTCGTCACCCTGGCGGCGGGGGAGCAGGAGCGTCCGACACTGTCCGGCTGAGCCGGTCACCGCCCCTGTCTCAGAACGTTTCCGGCATGCGCAACCCCGATCCCCCCACCGACAAGCCGGACGCGTTGGTCGTCCGGTCCGGTGATTCGGTGGGGCGCGCGTAAGCTCCGCTTCCGGTGATTGCTGGCGGATGATGCGCGCATCGCAGCGTCCTCGGAGCCGTTCAACGCCAGCAGGATCCGGCGCACATGCCCCAAGCCGACATATGCTCGACGCCCGGCTATCTTCCGGCGTTGAATGCGGTGACCGCCCCATGCCCTGCATAGGCGTACGAACGCCGGTGCCGATGACACGTTGTCAGGCCTGATGGGCGCAGACACCGGAACTCAGCCATTATCTGTTGAATGGTCTTGCTTGAACCAGCCGTCGCGCTGTCCGTCGTCAGGCCTGTCTTTCGAATCCTTCCTTCGGCAGCCATCTCCTGATGTGGCGTCCAGTCCATCGGAACGGAGCGTCGATCAATGCAAGGCCGTCACGAAACAGCGCGTAATCGTAGTCTGGGTGCTCCGCATCCAGGACGCGATCATCCCCGCCGGCACCGAAACCGATCGGGTCGAAGGTCGGCAGTTCGAGCCGTTCGGGGCGCCGCTCACCGCCATCGCGGATCATGCCGCTGAGCGCGTCGAGGAACGACACGCAGGCTGTTTCCTCCATGACAAACCAGCCTGTCGGCGGTCCGCCCCGCGGTCTCCGGGCAAGCGTGTTATGCTCGATCCAGTCCCATAGGGCCGGGTCATCCCAGTACATGTCAGGCCACCATCGTGGAAACAACGGCCAGACGTAGGACGGACTCCCGAGATACCAGCGGCCCGCGTAACCGAATCTCAGGAACGTCACCGGGGCACGGTCGGCGGGCAGTTCACCAGATGCGCGAACCCAGTCGATCCAATCAACCACTTGGCTGGCGCCCATCAGGAGAAAATTCGAACGGTGCGTGGCAAGAGCGATCATGGTCGGCGTCGCCCCGGTGCCCGTGGGCGCTTGGAGAGCGGGCGGTGGTGGTGATTTCTTGCCGGGCTTTGGAATTCGTGTCTCGGCCAAGCTCAGGAATGCCCCCGCCGTTCCGGGCTTTGAACCGAATGCGATGGAATAGCCATGAACGACTTGGCCATAGGGCGATGTCTTTGCGAGATAGGGCTTTACCTGTCGCGCATATTTTCGTTTGGCCTGCGCGGCTACACTCTTGGCGGTTGCCTTGGCTGCGAACGACCCATGGGCCTCCGCCAGCACCACGCCATGTCCGTCCGCATTTCCGCCGTCATAGATAAAGTCCGCGTGGGGGTCGAGCGTCCTGGACAAGCAGGCAGCATTGGCGCGCCACACATATCCCAGTGCGTTCATGTAAAGATCGGTGATGCCGGCGCCGACACGCGCGGCGAAGAGTGTTCTTTCGGTATCGGCCAGATCGTTGAAATCGGCCGACAGTTCGAAGACCGGGTCATCGGAGATCAGGCATTCCAGCTGGGCCAGGGCGCTCTTCTGCAGCCCTGTCAACAACCGGGGACGGGCCTCCCGCGTCGTTGCCGTTCTCGCTACCGCCGCCGCCAGCGCCATCGGGCCAAAGATAAGACTTGGCGTGGCATTTGGTGCAGTGAAGTGCAGCGATATCGGGCTTGGACCATGTCTGTGCCTGGTGTGGGTGGTCAAGCCGACTGCTTTATCGTTGCTCCACAACCCGGTCGTCGAAACCAAGGCGCTCATCCCACCCCCAATGCCCGCCGGATGCTGTTGCTTCACTTGTGAAACACCGCGCTCAATCGTGCAATCATACCGCTTCAGTGTGCACGCCGGAATAGGTGAACGGTGCCGATGCGTGCTCACGCTGGACTGTTCGGCCGACTGCGGCCTGTAACCGGACGGTTGTGGTGGCGCCCGCACGGGCAAGCCCGCGCGCCGGGCTCTCGTGAATCGAGCCACCTGCGGTGTCTCGAGTCTGACGACCGTCGATCCCTGGCGCATCTCCCGCGACGTGCCTTCCTTCTGCAAGCGTGGCGACGGCAGGAACCGGTTCCGGGTGCAGGGCGATTCCAACCGCGGTGGGAACGTCAGGTGCCCCCTACGACACGCCGTTATCGTCAGCCTCTGGCACCTTCCCATGGCGATCGCCCGCCACCGGCCACTCCCTGTGCCTGAAGGTTTCAATCCACCGCAGCTGCCCGTGGCGCTCCATCGCTGTCCGTGCGGATCCCCGCGGCTTCGAAGGCCCGCCGGAGGCTGCCCGGCACGTAACCCCGCAACGAGCCCCTGCCGAGTTCGAAGGCGCGCACCGCCGACACCGACAGCGTCGCCTTCTCGGCGAGGGCTTCCTGCGACCATCCCAGTTGACGCCGGAGGAACCGGCACCGCTCCGGGGTCATGCATCCATCTCCGCCGGATCGCTCATCGGGCGACGCTACCACGGCGGGCGGGAGCCGTTCACGGTCCTTCTCCCGGACCGAGGCCATGTGGCCGGAGAACCGCGCTGCTTCCGGCAAGGCTGCATCGGGCGTTGCGCTACGGCGTCGTGAGCGGTGTCGTCTCCGACTGAACGGCTCGCGGCTCGACCACGGCGGCCTTTCCTGCTGGCGACCCTGACGCCGGGTGCGGCTGCGGGGCAGCCCGACCTCGATCCCGCAACCGGCGGGAGCCGGCCTTCTTCCCCGCCGTGCTCGGCTGACGCCTGTGCGCGGCTTCCTCGCGCGACAAGAAGCTCGGCTCCCGCCGGTCCTCCGCTGCGCTGCGGCCCTTCGGGTGCGGGCCGGTCGCTCGGCGCCCTTGTGATCGCCATCAAGGCCGCGGTGGTCGCGGCCGAACCCCGCAGGAGGCGACTATGGCTCAGATCGGCACCTTCACCCGCAACGACGATGGCTCGTTTGTCGGCACCATCAAGACGCTCACCCTCAACATCAAGGCCCGCTTCGTCCCGGCCGCGAAGGACAGCGACAAGGCTCCCGACCTGCGCGCCCAGAGCAATGGGATCGAGATCGGCGCCGGGTGGCGCAAGACCGCCAAGGAGACCGGCCGCGACTACCACTCGGTCAAGCTGGACGACCCGAGCTTCCCCGCCCCGATCTACGCCAGCCTGGTCGAGGTCGACGGCGGCTACGCCCTGATCTGGTCCCGTTGAGGCCGCCCACCGGTTGCGGCGCTCCATCCGGGCGCCGCAGCCGGCTCCAGGCCATAACGGACCTGCTCGAACACGACAAGCGGCGGGCGCCGCCGCTCGTGATGGTTGTGATCGCCGTGCGATCGATCGCGGGCCGAGATGAGAAGTCCCCGTACTCCCGAAGGTCCGTCTGTCTCTTCAAACGTCCCAGCCTACCATGCCGGAGCGGCCCGCCTCGAGGACGAGCGGTCCCCCCAAAAGGCTGCGCCTTTTGGCTCCCCCGCTCGCCGGCAGGCCGGTCGCCTGCGGCGATCCTCGACCCGGACCGCCCCGGCATCGTGACGCCCCCTCGTCTTCAAAACCAGAGGAGGGGACGATGCTCACCATCCACGACCAAGTCCGGGAACTGCGGGCCGAGCTGGTATCCTGCGCCCTGACCCGCCGCGAACGCGCCCAGGCCCGGGCCGAACTGGACCAGCTCCTCGCCCGGCAGGCGAGGATGGACCGTGCCACCGACGCGCTGGTGTTCGTCACGGAGGCGCCGCCCGCCTGAGGCGGCGCCGTGCGTCGCGGCCGGGAGCCTCGTTGTGTGGCCGGAGGACGCCTGCCGGCGCATCCGTTTCGCCATCCGGCTGCCCGGCGGTGTGCCGGTGATCACCCTTGGTCGCTGCTCAGGAACACGGCTCCTTCCCTGTCCGGATTTACGGAGAATCGGCGATCCGGATGTCCGGCTGTCCGTCGATCCGGACATCCGCCGATCCGGAACTCCGGATCGCCGTGAACACGGGAATGCACTCCCGGCCACCGCCCCGATTGGCCGGCATACGCCTAAAAAGTCACGCACCTCTCCCGGAAATCGTTGGCATCGCCAACCCTTTCGCCCCAAAAGCAATGGTGGCGGAAATATGGCGTCCTACCCACGTATGTCGTCACGCACCGCCGTCACCGTCTTGGGTGGGGCCGGCCAGTTCGGAGAGGAAGGGGTGATCGGGGGGCAGCGCCAGCAGATCGCCGGGGAGCACCTTCAGCGCCCGCGCCAGCCGGCCGAGCGTCACCACGCTCGCCTTGTGCTCGGCCCGCTCGATCTGGCCGACGTAGCTGCGGTCGATGCCCGAGATATGCGCGAGCTCCTCCTGCGTGATGGCGCGCTCACGCCGCAGGCGCCGGATGTTCGCGGCCAGTATGTCGGGCAGATCCTCCATCGCCAGGATGGAGCCCCATTGCGGGAAAAGTCTCCACGGGATACATCTACCATTCCGACGCCAGCCCCCGGCCGCCGGGTGGCCCGCATCGCCGAACGGAAAGGAGTCTGCGCATGAGGAAGCCGCGCATCGACGCGCCGGTGTTCGACGTGGCGCCCACCGGCGAGGCGCTGACCGACTACGACCGGCTGCATCTGGTCACCTACCTGCGCCTGCTCGACGCCGCGGCGGACGGCGCCGACCCCGACGAGGTCGCCCGGATCGTGCTGCGCATCGACCCGGACGAGGAACCCGAGCGCGCCCGGCGTGCCCACGCCAGCCACCTCGCTCGTGCCCGTTGGATGACCGAAAGCGGCTACCGCCACCTGCTCGTTTCAGGTTAAGCCGCCATTGCCGTCCGGCGCGTCCGGCAGTGCCGAACGCCGGCTGGGCGGCTCTTTCCTTGTCCGGTCAAGCGCTTCCTCCTCTTTCGATCGGGGTGTGCCGGTTGCATCGATCCCCCGATACGCCGCACCGGCCTACCGGTGCGTTCGGCGCTTCGCAACCTGAGCGTTTGGATGCGCATCCGTCCCTTCATCCATGACGAGGACGGTTTCATGACAGGCACGAGAGACTGGCGGTCCGCCGCCGCCTACACCGACACGGCAGCGCTGCCGGTGGCGGGCTGGGCGTGGGAGTTCCTGCGCCGCAATCCCGAGTACAGGGCCGGGACGCGGGCCGTCGCGCCGCGCTCGGCGGAACACACCGCCGTGGGCCGGCGCTGGGGGTTGTCCTTTCGCCGAGGATCCGGATCGCTCCGCCCACGACACGGCGATCTTCTGGGCGCCGGACCTGCTGCCGGAGCTGGTGCGGCTTGTCCCGGCTCCTGTGGGACGAACCCCTGTGGTTCCGGACGCTGATCCGCTGGCCGGGCCGGGGCGGCGGGCGGTGCTGCCGACGCCGGACGGCTTCCACGTGGTGATCGCCGACGGCGCCCGCGAGCGGCGCTTCCTGGTGCTGGCGCCCGACCTGCCGCCACCGGGAACCGTGCTGTGGGCCACCGTGGCGTTCGACCGGCCGCGGGCGCCGCAGGTCGCCGGGATCGAGCGGCTGGCGGCGCTGATGGCGGGCCGGCCGCCGCCGCCCGAGCTGACGCCCATCCAGACCGGCCTGCTGCGCCACGCCCTGCAGGCGCTCGACGCCGCCCTGGCCGGCGCCAGCCTGCGCGACACCGCCGAGGCGGTGTTCGGCGAGCGGCGGGTGGCGGCCGACTGGTTCCGCTCCAGTCCCCTGCGCGATCAGGTCCGCTACCTGGTCCGCCGGGGTCGGCGGCTGATGGCCGGCGGCTACCGCGAGCTGCTGGCCGGCCGCCTCGGGCGCGGCCAGCGGTAGACCGCTCCGGGGAGGGAGGGGCCGGGGGACTCCGGCCCCTTCGATCTTTCCCCTCCCCGGCGCTTCCGTGTTTTCGCGAGCCTTCCGCCATCGCGCACCGCCGCTCCCGGCGGCGCGCTCCGGAACACGGAGGCTCGACCATGCACGACACCGCCGACGATCTGCCGCAACGTTTCCTGCGCACGGCCGAGGCCGGGCGCTTCCTCGGCCTGTCCGGCCGGACGCTGGAGAAGCACCGCGTCTACGGCACCGGCCCGCGCTACCGCAAGATCGGCGGGCGCGTGGTCTACGCGCTCGACGACCTGAAGGCCTGGGCCGATCGCGGCCTGCGCACCTCGACCTCCGACCCCGGCGCCGCCACCGTGCGGCCGGCCCGCCGCTGAGGGGAGGGGAGCATGGACGACCCCCGCTTTTCCGCCCGCCGCACCGACATCGCGGTGCGCGACGTGGCCGACCTGATGGTCTGGCCGTGGTTCAGCCTCGCCAAATCCCCACGCCGCGCGCCCATTGTCTTCGAACAGGGCGCGGTGTGCATCCGGGTTGAGCCGGCCGGCGGCCTCGGCATCGCCACCCTCTGGGACGCCGACGTGCTGGTCTGGGCGGCCAGCCAGCTGACCGAGGCCCTCGACGCCGGCCGGACGCCCACCCGGCATCTGGAAACCCCGGCGTATCCGCTTCTGCGCTTCCTCGGCCGCGGCGTCGGCCGGCACGACTACGCGCTGCTGCACGCCGCCTTCGACCGTCTGGCGGCCACCCGCGTCGAGACCACGCTGCGCGCCGGGCCGCAGGGACCGGCCCGCTTCCGCTGGCTGGACGGGTGGGAGCCGACCGCGGCCGGCGTCCGCCTGACGCTGCCGGACTGGTTGTTCGTGGCGGTGTGCGAGCG
This sequence comes from Azospirillum fermentarium, assembly GCF_025961205.1. NCBI lineage: Bacteria > Pseudomonadati > Pseudomonadota > Alphaproteobacteria > Rhodospirillales > Azospirillaceae > Azospirillum > Azospirillum fermentarium. Next base: position 1,018,161 of record NZ_JAOQNH010000003.1, on the reverse strand, counting down.
CCGCGTGCTGACGCTGGATCCCGGCTATTTCGACCTCACCGGCGGAGTGGCGCGCTGGCTGTACCGGCTGGTGCGCAAGATGGGCGGCCGGCAGCGCGGCGGCGGCGCCATCGGGGTGCGCCGCCTGCACGCCCGCAGCGGCAGTCCGGTGCGCTCGGCCGAGTTCGCCCGCCACATCCGGCGGATCGCGTCCATCGGCCTGCCGGGCTACCGGCTGTCCATCGAGCGGGGCGGTGGCGAGGAGCGGCTGCTGTTCTCCCGAGCGCGACCCTTGGCGAACCTGTCCACAGCCCCCTGTGGACAGCCTGTGAATGACGTCGGGACATCGTATCTATCGGAAAACGGGATATCACCATGCCGACTCGCGGGGGAACACCACCCCGACTCGGAGTCAAGTCCTTGGCCCGCTTCACCGATTCGCCCCTATAACTTATATAACTTAAACAATAACAGACTCTTGGCGGCTGACTCCTCGACTCCTCCGCCTGTGGATAAGTCGTCCGGAGCGGGGAGGGCGCCGCGATGATCGTGGCCTTCCTCAACCAGAAGGGGGGTGTCGGCAAGACGACGCTCGCTCTCCACCTCGCCGGGGAGCTGACCCGGCGTGGCCATCGCGTGCTGCTGATCGACGCCGATCCCCAGGGCTCGGCGCTCGACTGGGCGGAACAGCGCAACCGCGAGGGGCTGCCGCGGCTGTTCGCCATGGTCGGGCTGGCGCGCGAGACCCTGCACCGCGAGGTGCCCGACCTGGCCTCCGGGGTCGAGCACGTGGTCATCGACGGGCCGCCGCGGGTGACGGCGCTGGCGCGCTCGGCGATCCTGACGGCCGAGCGGGTGCTGATTCCGGTGCAGCCCAGCCCGTTCGACGCCTGGGCCTCGGCCGAGTTGCTGCGCCTGCTCGACGAGGCGCGCGGCTGGAAACCGGACCTGTCCGCCCGTTTCCTGCTCAACCGCTGCATCGCCCGCACCCGGCTGCTCCGTGACGCCCGCCGCGAGTTGGCTGGGGTGGTGCCGCCGGCGATGGCGGCATCGGTCGGCCAGCGCGTCGTCTTCGCCCGCTGCGTGCGCTCCGGCCGGCTGGCCTTCGAGAGCGAACCGGACTCCACGGCGGCGCAGGAGATCGCGGCCCTGGCCGCCGAGCTGCTGGGGACCGGGCCATGAGCGCGGAACGGATCGGCTTCGGCGCCCGCCCGGGTGCGCCCGACGCCTGGGTGCGCCGGGGCGAGGGCGGGCCGGCCAAGGCGGAGGTCTACACCGCGCGGCTGACGGTGGACATCACGCCGGAGCTGCGCGGGCGAATCAGGATCGCCGCCTTCCGCCGGGGCGTCACCATGGCGGCGCTGCTGCGCGAGCTGCTGGAAGCCCGCTTCGCCGGGGAGGAGGGGGCATGATCGCCGCCCTGGTCAACCTGACGCCGGGGGTGGGGCGTACCACGCTGGCGGTCAACCTGGCCGGCGAGCTGGCCCTGCAAGGCAAGCGGGTGGCGCTGATGGACGTGGACGGCGCTTCGGGTGCGCGGGACTGGGCGGGGATGCGGCGGCGCAACGACCTGCCGGCCCTGTTCGACACCGTCACGATCACCAGCGCCCAGCTGCGCTGCGGGTTGTGGGGGCTGGGCACCAGCTTCGATCACGTGGTCATCGACACCCCGGCCCGTTCGCCGGCAGCGGTGCGGGCGGCCCTGCTGGCGGCGGAGACCGTGCTGGTGCCGACCCTGCCGGACCGGGAGGCGGTGGGGCGCTGTGCCGCCACGATGCAGCTGGTCGTCGAGGCGCTGGCGGCCGAGCCGATGCTGGCGGCGGCGCTGGTGCTGACCCGGGCGCCGGAGGGGCTGTTGGTGGAACTGGGCACCGAGGCGGGGGCGCTGGGTCTGCGCCTGCCGGTGGCGGCGGCGGTGGTGCGGCAACGGCTGGCCTTCGCGACGAGCCGGAGCACCGGGCTGCTGGTGCCGGAGCTGGAGATGGCCGGGCGGGCCGAGGCCGATGTCCGCCACCTCGTCTCGGAGGTCTTCGGCCTGGGATCGGTCCCAGTGGCGGGCTGATCGGGCAGGGCGGCGGCCCGCTTCGCCCGCGAAGGAACGCCGATCGCACTACGGCGCGCAAAGACAGGAAATCGGACAGTGTGTCCAAGCTTCGGCGGGCTTTCGTGAGCGCGTGCGGAAGAAGAGAAATCAACGGTCAGCAAGATAAAAGAGCGTATGCAGCGGGATCGTCCGTCATCTATTTTCAATGAGTTGGCTGTATACAGGGGTATCTATGGTATACCGGTGCATGCAGGCTCCGATATCCCGATAACCCCTCAGAATAATTGATGATTTCTTGCCGGTGGTGATAGTTCTTGCCACGCCGTGACGTGACGGCGGCATGGGAGGGCAGGGCATGGGGCAGCGTTTCGGCCTCTTCGGCGGCATCCTCGACGACGACGGCTTCAAGGCGCGCATGAAGGCGCTGGCCGACCGTGGCCGCCGCCTCGCCCGCGCCTACACCCGCCGGCCGATGCAGAAGGTCCGCGTCAAGGGCGCGCCGCCCGCGACCGGCGCCTACGCCCGCCCGGTCACCGTCAAGGTGCTCTACCACGACCGCGCCCGCGGCGCTTACCCCAACACCGTCGCGGTCCTGGCCAACTACCTGGCCAAGGAGGGGCCGCTGTTCGACCGCGACCGTCTGAGCATCGACACCGCCGAGATCGTGGACGCCTGGTCGGCCGACCGCCGCGTCTTCCACGTCATCGTCAGCCCCAACGACGGCCATCGCATCGACGACATGGTGTCCTACGGCCGCGACGTCGTCGCCGCCTGGGAGCGCCGGGTCGGCCCGCTGGAGTGGGTGGCCTCGGTCGAGCGCAAGCCCGACATGGCCCACCCGGACGGCAACCAGCACCTGCACATCATGCTGCGCGGCGTGCAGAACGACCGCGACCTCTACCTCGACCCGGACGTCGTCTCGCGCTGGCTGCGCCATGACGCCATCGAGGTCACCACCGACCGCCTCGGCTACATGACCGAGCGCGAGCGCCAGGATTTCGACCGCCAGCTCGTCGAGATGCAGCGGCTGCGCGACCAGCAGCGCGGCCGCGAGGCTGGACGCGATGATCTCCAGGACTTGGGAGGGCGCGAGCTGTGACCGCTCCCATCGTCCGCTTCGGAACCCTGCTGCTGGTCTGGCTCGCCGCCGTCTTCGCCATCACCGAGTTGACCGGCTGGCTGTTTGCCTGGCCCGCCGCCTTCGGCGGGCTGCGCGTCGGTTCCGTCGCGCTGTACGGGCCCGGCCAGTTCCTGGCTTGGCGTGGGCTGCTGGCCCCCGGCCACCGCTGGATCGTCGATGGCGCCACGCTGGTGTCGGGCGCCTGCGCGCTGGCCCTGGCGGTGCGCGCCGCCCTCGACCTCCGGGGCAAGCAGGCTCACGGGTTCGGCGCCGGCCGCTGGGCCACGCGCACCGACGTCCGGCGCAGCGGCCTGCTGGGACGGAGCGGACGATGACCGAACCCTCCTCCATCATCCTCGGCGCCTACGGCCGGGAGCCGCTGCGCGAGCGCACCCTGCAGCCGGTCCTTGTCATCGGGCCGACCGGCTCGGGCAAGACCACGACGGTCGTCCATCCGACGCTGCTGGCGGCGTGGCGCGAGAGCGCGGTGGTATGGGACTTCAAGGGTTCCGTCACCGAGGACACCAGCCGCGCCCGCACCCGCTTCGGCGACGTCATCGTGCTCGATCTCGCCCGGTCCGGCGGGCCGCGCTACAACCCGCTGATGGCGGTGCGGCCCGAGCCCTACCTCGTCCCCGACTGCCAGCACGCCGCGCGCATCCTCACCGAGGGCGAGCAGGAGGGGCACTGGCGCAACGCCGCCTTCTCCTACCTCACCGGCGTCTTCGTCTTCCTGCTCACAGCGGCGGCGGATTCCGAGAAGTCCCTGGCGGGTGCGCGCCGGCACATCCTGCTCGGCGACGACGGGCTGGCGCTGATGCTGGCCGAGGGCGTCCACCCGACCGCCCAGCGCGCCGCCCAGGAGCTGTGGGACAAGAGCCTCGCCGCCGCCGACACCGCCGAGCGCGACGAGGCCGCTGGCAAGCCCAAGGGCGGGCGGGGCGGCGGCGCCGACAAGAGCCTGCACTACCGCAAGTCGGTCTACGTCACCGCCTCGGTGCTGCTCGCCGAGTTCGAGGACCCGGTGCTGGAGGCGCAGACCGCCGTCAGCGACTTTTCGATTTCCGACCTCGTGGCGGGGGAGCGGCCGGTCACCCTCTACATCGTCGCCCGCCCGCTCGACGCCCGGCGCTTGCGCCGGGTGTTCAAGCTGATCCTGACGCAGATGGTGGATTTCCTCACCATCGACCGCATCCTGGCCGACGACGGCCGGGCGCGGCGCTGGCGGCTGCTGGTGGCGCTCGACGAGTTCCTGCAGTTCCACCTGCGCGAGGCGGCGGAGTGGATCAAGTACGTCCGCGAGTACGGCATCCGCCTCCTGCTGCTGGCCCAGAGCCTGTCGGAGGTGGAGGAGGAGTACGGCCGCGGCCTCACCGCCAATTGCCGGCTGGTGGTCTTCCGCCCCAACTCCTCGGACGAGGCCGAGCGGATCAGCCGCATGGTCGGCGAGGCGATCGAGGAGGTGCCGACGCGCTCGACCTCCAAGGGGCTGCTCGACCTCTTCCCCACCGTCAGCCGCGGCGTGCGGGTGGACCGCCGGCCGGTGATGCCGATGCACGCGGCGCTGGAGATGGACGGCAACGACCTGATCGTCTTCGGCTACGGCAAGCCGATCCGCGCCACACGCCTGCACCCCTACGCCGATCCGCTGTGGCGCCCGCTCTACGGCCGCGCTGCGGCGGCCTGGACTCCCAACCCGGACGCCAACCGCTGGTTCGGCACCGGCCACCCCGCCGACACGGCCGCCCGCGCCCCCGATCCGCCCGCGCCGCCGCACCGTCCCGGCACACTCCCGAGGCTCTGGACATGACCGACACTTCCGGCGATCCGGCCACCCGGCCGATCTCCGCCCGCATCCCGGCGCTGCTCGCCGACCAGCTCGCCCTGGTGCAGACCCGACAGGGGCTGCGCACGCTGAGCGATGCCCTGATCCATGTGCTCGACAAGGGGCTGGACGCCATCGCCAACGAGCGGGCGAAGACCGAGCGGCTGGAGGCCACCGTCGCCCGCATCGACGACCTGCTGATCACCGTGGTGGCGGTGCTCAACCTCGTGCACGATCTCGACCCGGCGGTGGTCGCCGAGACCAAGGCGGCGATCCACGAACGGCTCGGCCATCCCCGCCGCAGGGCGCCCAGCGTGCGCGACGGCTTCCACCCGAAGGAGGCCGGCGCCGAGGGGGCATCATGACCGGGCCGGCGGCGTCCGATCCCGACCGTCAGGCCCTGCTGCTGGCGTCGCTGGGCCGGCTGCGGGAAGACCTGTTCGGCGACCTGCTGTCCCGCGAGGACGTCGCCAACGTCCTGGTGCTGCCGCCGTTGCGCGGGCAGGGGGCCTGCCGGGTGCTGGTCAAGAACGGCCCGTCGCCGGAGTTCGTCCGGGAGGCCGATCCCGATCAGGTCCGCCGCTTCCTCGCCTACGTCGCCGGCTTCCAGCGCAAGGAGCTGCGCCGCGACCGCCCGACCCTCGACGTCACCCTGCCGGAGACCGGCGAGCGCATCCACGCCGACGTCGAGCCGGTCACCACCGGCCCGGCCTGCTCGATCCGCAAGCCCTATCGCGGCCGCATCACCCTCGACGACTGGGTGCTCTCCGGCGCCGCGACACCGCTCCAGGCGCGGATCCTCCGCCGGCTGATTGACGGGCGCCGCACGGTGGTGATCGCCGGCGACGTCGACACCGGCAAGACCACGCTGCTGCGCGCCTGCCTGGAGGAACCCGCCTTTCGGGACGGCCTGCCGGCGGTGTTGCAGGATCCCTACGAGTTCGAGCCGCCGTGCCCGCACGCCTACGCCATGGTCGCCGACCCGTGGGCCGACCCGCCGGTCACCCTGGAGACGCTGGTCGCCAACGCGCTGCGCGTGCCGATGACGCATCTGGTGCTCGGCGAGGTCCGCCGCGCCGAGGCGCGGCAGATGGTGGTCGGCTGGACCACCGGGCATCCGGGGTTGTGCACCGTGCACGCCGGCTCGGCCTGGGACGCCCTCGACCGCATCGCCCAGATGGTCGGGCTGGGCGGCATCGCCATGGACGCCCTGCAGATGCGCTGGATCGCCAAGGCGGTGCACGCGGTGGTGCACCTCGCCCGGGACGGCACGGGCAAGCGCTTCGTGAACGAGATCGTCCGGGTCGAGCGCTTCGATCCGGAGCACGGCTTCGTCCTCCGCCCGCTGGGGGCGGGGGAGCTTGACGGTGGAGGTGAGGATGCAACGTAACGGAAACGCGCGCCGGGGGCTGGCCCTGGCGTTGACGCTGGCCGCCCTGAGCGGGCCGGCACGGGCGCAGGTGATCGCCAATCTCGGCGCGGAGCTGCTGTCCTGGCAGGCGGTGTTCGACGCCAACTTCGTGCCGATCGCGGTGACCGCCGGGCTGCTGCTGGCGCTGGTCGCCGCGATGTTCTCCCGCATCGCCGGGGTGGTGGTGTTCGTCTTCACCGTGGCCGGAGCGGCCGCCTACGGCGCGCGCGACGCCATCGTCGCGCTGGCGGGGGTGTGACCATGCAGGCCCCGCCGCTGCCCGAGGGATGGGAGAAGCCGGTGCGCCGCACCTCGGTGCGGCCGACCAAGATGCCGCTCGGCGTGCCCATGGAGCTGCTGGCCATCGCGATCTGGCTGGCCGCGGAGCTGTGGCTGGCGCTGGGCGCCATCCCGCAGGCGGTGGTGGGGTTCCTGCTGGTCTTCCTGACGGCGCGCACCCTGACGCGCCGCGATCCCTGGTGGTTGGAGATCGTCCGCCAGAACGCCTCGGCCTGGTTGCTGCGGGCGCTGCGCACCGGCGGCCGCTCGCTGTCCCTCTCATCCTACCGCGCCCCGAGGTGAGGCATGCTCGACCTGACCGCCTTCGATGACGGCTTCGATTCCCTGTCCCGGCACCTGCCGTGGGACTGCTTCGTCTGGCCCGGCGTGGTGCTGCTGGAGGAGGACGGCGCGCTGATGGCCGTCGTCGAGTACGGCGGCCGCGACCAGGACGGCCAGGACCCGGCCGAGCGGATGCAGACGGCGCTGGCCGCCGGCAACGTGCTGTTCCCCTTCACCGGCGGCTGGACCTTCCATTTCGAGATGCAGCGCCGGTCCGTTGCCGGCTATCCCCGCAGCACGGGTACACACCCCGTCTCCGAGCTGATCGACCGGGAGCGGCGTGACCGCCTCGACGCCGCTGGCCGGCAGTTGCGCACCCGCACCTTCGTGGCGATCACGTACACGCCGGCCCGGCCCACCATGCGCACCGTGGCCTCCTGGTTCACCCGCAACCCGCCGGAGCGCGCCCGGCCGGACGTCATGCGCGACCACGTCGAGCCCTTCCGTCAGCTCGTGCTTCAGTTCGCCAGCCTGCTCGGCCGTGCCGTCGGCTGGGCGCGCATGCTGGACGACGATGGCGTGCAGACCCTGCTGCACAACTGCGTCTCGCCCCTGTACCAGCGCCACGTCACCGCCCCCGACCTTCCGGGCTTCCCGATCAAGGCCAACCTCGTGGACGTCGGCTTCAAGCCCGGCTCGTTCCCGGCCTGGAGCAACGGCGGGACGGAATGGCCCGTCCGGATGATCGGCATCGGCGGCTACCCCAAGGTCAGCCACCCCGGCCTGCTCAACGTGCTGGATAAGCTGCCCTTCGAGTTCCGCTGGTCGGTACGCTTCGAGGCGATGGACCACGTCCAGGCGCGCGGCGTCTTCGCCGCGCTGTGGCGCAAGCACGACGACACCTCCTACGACTGGCGCTCCGTTCTGCTGCGCGCGGTGGGCGGCTACGCCGCCCTGCGCCACGACCCGGTCGGCGTCATGGAGGCGCTGGAAGCGGAAGCCGCCCGGCTGGAGGCCGAGCAGGCCGGCACCAGCTCGGGCTGGATGACCCCCACCGCCGTGCTGTGGGGCCGCTCGGTCGAGGAGGTGGAGGAGCGCCGCGACGAACTGGTCAAGGCGCTGCGCACGCTGGGCTTCACCGTCATCGAGGAGACCTGGGGGGCCGAGCGGGCGTGGTACGGCACGTTGCCTGGCCACGTGCGCCCCAACCCACGCAAGGTGCCGCTGACCCAGGTCCAACTCGCCGACTTCCTCATCCTCTCCTCGGCCTGGGGCGGGCCGGAGCGCAACCCGCATCTGAAATGCGATCCGCTGATGCAGTTGGAGGCCGAGGGCGGAACCCCGTTGATGATCGATATTCATCAGGGCCAGGACGGGGCGGCGCTGGTGATCGGCCCGCCGCGCACCGGCAAGTCCACCGTGCTCGCCTTCATGGGGCATCAGTTCCTCGCTCGGGTGCCGAACGGGCGCGTGGTGTGGATCGACGTCGATGCCACGGAGAGCACGTCGCTGGTGGCGACCTGGGCGGCCGGCGGCGAGTTCCTGTCCATGGGCTCCGGCGACGCGGTATTGGGCGACCTCGCCTTGCAGCCGCTGGCCGACGTCGACACCCCCAACGGCTTCGCCTGGGGCCATGGCTTCGTCATGGACCTGCTGCGCCTTCAGGGCGTGCTGGGACCGGGGAACCTCTCGGCGGCCGAGGCCGGCGACGCGGTGGACGCCGCCCTGCACCTGCTGGCTGTCTCGCCGCCAGCCGAACGCACGCTGTCGCACCTTGCCCATCTGGTGCAGGACAACATCGTCCGCATCGCGCTGGAACCCTATTGCCGCGGCGGCCCCTACGGCGATCTCGTCGATGCGGCGGAGGACCGTTTCCTCGGCTCGGCCTGGACCACGGTGGACATCGGCGCGCTGATCGACCGCGGCCCCGGTGCGGCGCCGGTGATCAAGGCGCTGTTCCGCCGCTTCTACCGCCTGTTCGAGGACGGTCGGCCGACCCTGTTCCTGGTCGACGAGGCGTTCAAGGCGCTCAAGCACCAGCCGGCCGAGCTGGACGAACTGCGCCGGCGCGGGCCGAAGAAGAACGTCGCCCTGGTGCTGGCCACCCACCAGCTCGACGACATCGAGGGCTCGGCCATCGCGGCGATGCTGAAGACCATCCAGGTCCTGGTGCTGCTCGCCGACCCCAACGCCGCCAAGCGCTCCATCCTGCGCGCCTGGGGGCTGAACGCCACCCAGGCCGCTCAGGTCGCCCGCGCCATGCCGCGCCGCGACGTCTTCTTCAAGACGCCCGAGGGCAGCCGGCTCGGCCAGCTCACCCTCGATCCGGCGGCGCTCGCCGTCTGCGGCTGCGGCGGGGCGGCCCACAAGCGCCGGGCCTTCGAGCTGAGGACTGAGGTCGGGCCGCAGCGCTTCGCCGCGGAATGGCTGCGCCGTCACGGCTTGGCCGAGGCCGCCGACACCCTGGAGACGCTTCATGAAGGAGAAACCCCATGAGGACCCGCACCCTGCGCGCCGCCACGGCGGCGCTCGCCCTTACGGTCGGCCTGACCGCCGGCCCGCCCCCGGCCCATGCCTTCCTGGGCGGGCTCCTGAACAGCGTCTTCGGCGGTGGTGGCGGAGGCGGCTGCTTCTCCGAGGAGGGCGACGGGCTGTTCGGCACCGCGCTGTCCGTCGTCGCCGGTTATGTCACCGGCGGAGCCGCCGGAGCCGTCATGGGGGCCGCATCGGGCGTGACGGGGAGCGGCGGCACCCAGGCGCCCGGCTGCCCGATCGTGGAGAGCCGGCCCCGCATCGTCGAGGAGATGGTGCAGCGCCAGGAGGTCGAGATCATCGCCCAGACCGCGCACATGCTCACCCAGATCGACAACATGATCCGCATGCGCCGGCTGTCGGACCTCGACACCCGCGTCACGGTGGCGGTCCGGCTTGGCGATGCCCGCCGTGCCGCCGGCCTGGTGGACCGGGTGCTGTGGAGCCTGGACGGTGTGGGGCAGCAGTTCGCCGACCTCTACCCCGACGCCTTGCCGGAGGGGATGAGCGCCGCGGCGCTTGCCGAGCACCAAGCCGAGCAGGCTCGGCTCGCCCGTGACGCCAGCCGCGCCAGCAAGCTGGTCTCGGCCGACGTCATGACCGGCATCGAGGACTACCCGGCCCGCGCCCAGGCGCTGATGGCGGCGCTGAAGGCCTGCGACGGCCAGACCTGCGCCATCGATGCCGGCACCCAGGCGACGCTGCTCAACGCCGAGGTCGCCGGCCAGCTCCTGATGATGCAGGCGGCGCATCACCGGGCGGCGGAAGCCCAGCTCGACTACGAGCAGGCCGCCGTCGAGCGGGCCCGCCAGCACACGCGCATCAACTGGCAGGGCCTCGACACTTACGGCGCACCGGGGAGCTGAGCCATGGGACTCCGGCACATTCTCCTCGCCCTCGGCGCCATGCTGGTCGTCAGCATCATCGGCGCCGTGGCCCTGGTCCTCTACGTCCGCTCCGACACGGGAGCCTCGGCCCTGGAGCGGCTGGAGCGCAGCAACCCGGCCTGGCAGGGCATCGGCACCTACACCGCACCGGAAAGGTGACCGCCATGGACGTCAGCGCCCTCTCGGTCGTCCTGCACCAGCTCACCGCCGCCGTGGTCACCGGCCTCGGCCTGCTCGGGCCGGACGTGCAAACGGCGCTGCGCCTGCTGATGACGCTCTCCTACACGCTGGCGCTGCTGCTCTGGCTGTTCGAGGGCAAGGCGGCGGTGCACGGCCCCTTCCTGCGCATGCTGCTGAAGTTCGCCGCCATCGGCGCCCTGGTCGAATGGTTCCCCACCGGCTCGGCGGCGCTGATGCAGGCCGCCGCCCAGCAGGGGCTCAACCTCGTGCCCGGCGGCGGCTTCTCCCTCGACGACCCCGGCTACATCGCGCACCTCGGCATCCAGGCGGTGATCCCGCTGATGCAGCGCGTCAAGGAGATGCTGGGGCCGGTCGATTTCTTCCTGAACTTCGTCGAGATCGTTATCTTCCTGCTGGCCGCCCTGGTGGTGATCGTCAGCTTCTGCATCCTGGCCATCCAGGTCTTCCTCGCCTTCCTGGAATACCGGCTGCTGTCGCTGGCCGCCTACCTCGCCATCCCCTTCGCTGTGCTGGGACCGACCAGCTTCGTGGCCGAGCGCGCCATCGGCTACATCGCGGCTACCGCGCTCAAGCTGCTGGTGCTCGGCTGCGTCATTGCGATGTGCAGCGCCACCCTGTTGGCGCTGACCTTCCAGGGCACGCCGACGCTGGCCCAGGCGTTCGGGGTGGCGGTGCTGGCGGCGGCGATCTTCGTGCTCGCCATCAAGGCGCCGCGCGCCGCCGCCGGCCTGGTCAACGGCGGCCCGGTGATGGACGGCATGACGGCGCTGGCCGCCCTGTGGACGGCCGGCTGGCTGGGCATGCGCACCATGGCCGGTGCGGCGGCCGCCACCACCGGGGCGCCCGGCAGCCTCGCCGTCGGTGCCTCGGCGGTGTGGGGTGGCCTGCGCCACGCCATGGCCGGGGCGACCTCATCCGTCGGCAGCACCGGCGGTTCGAGCACCGGCGGCAGCGGCAGTGATCCTGCCGGCACCTCGGCCGGGCGCCGCTATCCGGCCGGCCGCTTCGGTGGCTCCCGGGCTTCGGCCCCGCGTGGCAGCGGCTGGGACAAGCCGATGACCGATGCCCAGCGTGGCGAACTCGACCGCCTCGCCGCCGGCCGCACCGTCGATCCCACCCTCACCCGCGGGCAGGCCAGCCGGCTCATCGAACGCTGGGGCGGCGAAGAGTCGTGGCTGCGCCGCACCGCCTCCAACGCGACCGAACGGCCGCAGGACCCGCCCGGCAAACCGCCCGGCCCGGACCGTCCGGCCGGCGACAAGGGAGACTGATCCGTGATGAAGGAGCGCGTCGTCAACGTCTACGACCCGCCGCCGGCGGCCGTGCCCGACAGCGCGAAGTACCTCGCCGCCATGACCTACCGCGCCAGCCGCGAGGCCAAGGCGCTGCGGTTGAAGCGCTGGACCTTCGCCCTGGCCGTGCTCGGCCTGTCCTGGGGCTCGCTGATGACCTGGGACAACCTGCGCATCGCCGGCAAGCTGGTGGAGATCGCCAAGTACAAGCCCGTGTACCGCGTCGAGCAGGCGATGGACGGCCACCAGCGCCTTGTGCTGCTGGACAACACCATCACCGTGACCAAGGGCGCCCGGATCAACGCGGTGACGTGGTTCGTCCGCTGGCAGCGGCAGATCGGCACCGACCCGGTGATGCTGGCCAGGGACCGCGCCGCCGCCCGCGCCCGGCTGACCGGCGGCACCGAGCGCAAGTGGGACGCCCTGCTGGCGGCCGACCTCGCCCCGGCCGAGGGCTGGACCCGCGACGTCGCCGACGTCCGCGTCCAGGAGCGCGAGGCCGACCCGAAGACCGGCACCGCCGCCTTCTACGTCGTCTGGACCGAGACGGTGTACCGGGACTTCAAGCCGCGCGCGAAGACGCTGATGAGCGCCGCCGTGGTCACCGTGGACGGCCCCTCGCGCGACGGCGCGCTCGACGGCGTGTCGATCTCCGGCTTCTCCGAGCCCAGCGGCACGCCGCTGAAGGCCGAAGCGAAAGAGCCGTCCAAAGCCCACCCCATTCCCCCGTCCGAGACGATGGAGCCCCAGCCATGAGACTCCCGGTTTCCCTGCTGGCGCTGCCGCTGCTCGCCGCCTGCGCCACCGAGCCGCCCTTAGCACCGGCCGCCGGCCCCGTCCCCCCGCAGCGCCCCTACACCCTGGCCGACCTGCACATTCCGCCGACGGCGATGGAGCGGGAGCCGAAGGAGAAGGCGGCACCGCGGCCGTCGCGGGCGCAGACCCGCAGCTGGGTCGGGCAGGCCAACGAGGCGGCGCTCGACCTGCCGACGCTGACCTGCTTCAAGGGCAAGAGCTGCGAGTACTGGTACCAGCCCGACCTGCAATACCTCGTCTACATGGCCGAGGGGAACCAGACGCTGGTCTGCCTGAAACCGGGCGAGGTGGTGCGCGACATCGTGGCGCCCGGCGCCCAGGTGTGGATTCCCCACCAGCCCTACAGCTTCGGCAAGGGGGCACAGCGCACCGAGTGCATCGCCTTCATGCCGCGCCGCGCCGGCCTCAACCAGCAGATCTCCCTCTTCACCAGCGAACGCAAGTACGACCTCAACGTCGAGACCCACACGCGCACCCACCACGTCGAGGTGCGCTGGCGCTACCCCGAGGACTACCTCGCCACCTTGAACGGGCAGGCGGCCGTCCTCCCCACCGCCGCCGGCGACCGGCGCGACCGCACCACCGAGCTGGCCACCCGCGACCGCCGCTGCACCTACACGCTGGAGGGCGACACGCCGGAGTGGCGGCCGGTGCCGACCCCCGACGGCCAGCCGCCGGTGTGCGACGACGGCGAGGTGACGATCATCAACTTCACCCCCGGCGCGCTCGGCGCCTACGGGGCGCCGATCCTCTGGCGCATCGGCGCCGACGGCACCCGCATCCCCGTCCAGTACGGCCGGATGAACGCCACCTACCGCGTCGCCGGCATCCACGACCACCTGCTGCTGGCGATCGGCGCCCAGGAAGTCCACATCCGGAGGACCCGCCCGTGACCGCGACCAACGACACGCCGCCGCCGCTGCCGCCCGATCCGCTGGCCCGCCACCGGGTGATCACTTCCGGTCCGCACGTCGTCCGCATCCTGCTGGTGGCGGCCGTCGTGATCGGGCTCGGGTTGGCCGCCTACATGCTGGGGCGCAGCCAGGGGGCCGGGGGCCTGCCGAAACTGTCCGCCGCCCTCGGTCCGACGCAGCCGGAGCCGCGGCTGCCCAGCTACGAGGACATGGCACCCCGGCCGGCGCCGGCCCCGCCGCCGGCTCCCCGCATCGAGAAGAGGGAGCTGGCCCCGCCGCCACCCCGGCCGCAGGCCAAGGCGGCCCCGAAGGAGGACGACCTGCGCAAGAAGGCAATGGAGGCCGGTGTCGGCGGCTGGAGCCGTAAGGAGGAGGGCACGGCCGTCGCCTCCGCTGCCCAGGCCGGGGCGTCGGACTTCGCCGCCGCCGGGTCCGATTGCCTCGTACCGCCTGGCACGCCGATCCCCCTGCTGACGGTGAACCGGGTGGTGACCGAGCGCGGCGGGATCGTCACCGCGCGGGTGACGCAGGACGTCTGGGACGCCGGCTTCTCCTGCCTGGCGGTGCCGGCCGGCTCGGTGGTGACGCTGGACGTCGGCAGCGGCGTCACCAAAGGGCAGAAGCGCATCGAGGTGGCCAACCCGGTGATCACCCGGCCCTGGCCGCGCAACGACACGGTGCGCGTGGCGGCGGTCGGAGCGGACGCCACCGGTGCGGCCGGGCTGGCCGGGTCGGTGCAGGTGCCGTGGCTCCAGACCGGGCTGCTGATCGCCGCCAGCACCGCGGTGGATGTCGCGGCGGCGGCGCTGACCGGGGGCGGCAGCCTGATCGGCGGCATCCTCGGGCACGGCATCGACCGTCCGCTCGACAAGGCGGCCAAGGACCTGCTCGACCGGGCGCCCGTCATCACGCTCGACGCCGGAGAGCCAGTGCTGCTGCTGTTGCGGGGCGGCCTGAAGGCCGACGACTTCGGTCGGGCTCGCTGAGCAACTGTTTCCGTAAACATTCCACGGATCCCATAGACATTCCACGGGCCGGCGACAAGGCCGTCTGGTTCGTTGCTGCATTGCCGTGGCCCTCCAGATCAGGCAATGGAATAACCGCCGTCTATCAGATAAAGCTGGCCGGTCATGAATTGGGCGTCGAGCGAGGCCAGGAACACGACTACGGCCGCGATGTCGTCCGGTTCGGCACAGCGACCCAAAGCGTGACCGGCGGCAATCGCTGCCCATTGGTCGTCGGACAGGCCCCTGGTCAGAGCCGTCTTGATGAAACTCGGGCCGACGGCATTCACTCGTACGCCGCTATGGCCGTATTCAAGGGCTCCGGCTTTGGTCAGACCAACCACTCCGTGTTTGGCCGCCACATAGGCCGAGATGGTTGGCATCGCCAATGTTCCCATGATGGATGAGACATTGACGATTGAGCCGCCACCTCGAGCGACCAAGTGCGGAATCTCACTGCGCATGCAGTGGAAGACGCCGGTCAGGTTGACGTCGATGACCCGGCGCCAGCCCTCCGGAGGAAATTCGGCGATGGGAGCGTGCTCCACGTTCACCGCTGCGTTGTTGACCGCAATGTCGAGCCCGCCGAAAGCCTCCACGCAGGCGGCAACCGCAGCGTCCGTCTGGGCGGCGTCCGTGACGTCCGCCTGAAACGCCTGCGCCTTGCCGCCCTTGATTCGGATGGCATCTGCCAACTGGCTCGCTTGTCCGAAATCAATGTCCAGAATGGCCACGGTAGAACCTTCCCCCGCCAGTCGGATACAGATCGCCGCACCGATTCCTGTACCACCACCGGTCACCAGCGCCACTTTACCGTCAAGTCGACCTCCCATCGTCCCACTCCGTCCCTGCAATTTCCGTATGTTCGGCGCGGCACCATTCGCGGCGTCACGGCCGGCGGAAAGCTCGGCAACCGGCGGTGAATTGGCAATACTGGATTCCCGTGATGACAGTGCTGCCGATGGCATCGGTCAAATTCTTTGATACAGTATCGATAAAGCACGGCCCGTCGGGCAAGAATGATGCTAGAGGGAAGACATGGGAAACGCCAGCAAGGAGTATGGCATCACCTCGATGATGCCTATGGACATTATCAAGACTACGCCGATAACACCATCTGCCGATAGCGTTCCTAGAGAAAGGGTTACCAAGGATATTTTGTTGTCTTCCGCAAATGTAGTTGCGCTGGTGGCTCCACCGGGCTTCGGAAAATCTACCGTCATGAGGCAGACCTTCGACGCCGTGGGCAGGACCGAAACGCCGGTGGCTTGGTTGACCTTGGATGAAAGGGACAACGACTTTGGGCGCCTTCTGAGCTACGTCCACGCGGCATTCGCCAAGGTCATTCCGCTGGACGGTATCGCCGAGTGGCCGCCACCGGGGGCTCCCCTGGCATTTTCAGCCCTGCAGGGAGTCGCGTTGTCGCTCGCCGATGCGATCGCCCGGTCGCCACTCCCCTTCACCGTCTTCATCGACGAGTTCGAAAGCTTGCATTCGCAAGAAGCACTGCAGTTCATCAGTGACCTCGCCGCGTCACTGACGGCTGGGCAGCGCATCGTTTTCGGTTCCCGTACGATGCGGATGCTGCCATTCACCGAACTGATCCTGCAAGGGCGCGCCATCCGCATCGATGCCGAGCGGTTGCGCTTCGATCTGGAGGAAACCTCCGCCTTCATGGCCAACCATGGGACGCTGGTGCTGTCCGGAGATCAGACGTCGCTGTTGCGCGATCGCACCGAAGGCTGGCCGGCCGGCTTGCGGTTGGCGACGCTGGCGCTGCCTGGGCAGGAAAGCCGCGCCGATTGGCTGGAATCCCTGTCGGGGGTATCCGACGATATCGCCACCTATCTTGCGGAAACGGTTCTGACGCGCCAGCCCGGTGACCTTCGCCGGTTCCTGCTGCACTCCAGCATCCTGGAGGAACTGAGCGCACAATGCTGCGATGACGTGTTGGAGCGAACGGACAGCGCCCGTCTTCTGGACGAGATTTCACGTGCCAACCTCTTCCTGAGCCCGGTTGGAACCGGTTCGGAATGGTTCCGCTTTCACGCGCTTTTCCGTGAATTCCTCTGTGCTGAACTGAAGAAGCAGGATCCGGCGGCCATATTGCGCCTTCATCAGCGTGCCGCGGTCTGGCACGCCGCTGCCGGTCTCCACGCGCAGGCGATCCGTCATGCGCTTCTGGCCGATGATCCGACGCTCGCCGCGGACCTGATGACGGACTGCGCGATGGAGTTCGTTCAGGCGTCGCAGTTGGAAACCGTTGCCAACTGGACCGACCGGATTCCAGCCGAGGAGGTCCGACGCCGGCCGACCCTCCTGCGCGCTCGCGCCTACGCGATGATTGCGCTGCACCGCTTCCATGACGCACGCGAGGCGCTCACGACCCTGCGACAGGCCGCCCTGGCCGTGGGCCAGGAGGTAGCGCCCGAAGTGGACGTGCAGTTTGCGCTGCTGTGCGAGTGGTCGGGACAGCATGAATTGACCCGCTCGGTCATTTCACGGGTGGCCGGGCGTATCGGACCCGGCGACGGGGTTGTTTTCGGCACCAGCCAGAATATCCTGGCGTGGCTGCATATTCTCGCCGGCGAATTCGACGAGGCGCAACAACTGCTGGGTTCGGCCAAGGCGGCCTATCAGAAGATGCGGCTCGGTCTATGGACCTTCACCTTCACCCTATGCTTCGAAGGGGTGATCGAACTGGTGCAGGGTAATCTCAGGGATGCGTTCGAACGCTATGAAACCGCTTTTCGCCACGCTTCCGGCGCCGGTCTGGCCGTTGCCAGCGCCTATTTGGCGGAAGCTCTCTATGAAATGAACGAGACGGTCAGGACAGGCACTTTGGCACGCGTGCATCTGCCTCTCGTCCGCGATGTCGGCAACCCGGATGCCATCATTCTGGGGTACCGCTCGGCCGCCCGTACGGCCTTTCTCGACGGACGCGGCGAACAGGCGGAAGCGCTGCTGACGGAACTCGGCGACATCGGCGATATCCGGGAAATTCCCCGCCTCAAGGCCGCGGCATGGATCGAAAAGTCGCGCTTGGCTTTGCTGGCCGGGCGCCATGACGTCGCGGAACGGTTTCTGAAGCTCGGAGGGCGCAAGGAAATATGGGAACCGCTTCGCGAGTTTCGCCTTTTCCCGCACGAAATTGATGATCCGCAGATCGCCGCGCTGCGGCTTAAGCTGGTGACCGGCAAAGCGGAATCCATCATTCCAGAACTGGAGCTGGCGGCCAGATGTGCGGGAGACAGCGGACGCAAATGGCGGCAGCTCAGATTGCGGAACCTGCTGGCGCAGGCATTCGCCGCCGCCGGGTACCAACCCCAGGCCGTGACGGTGATGGAAAAGGTGTTGGCTGAATGCTCCAAGGCCGGTCTGGTGCGCGTTGTCGCCGATGAACCGTGGTATCTCACCAATGTGCTGGAAGACCTCGCCCGCCAGCCGAAAAACACCTGCCCTACCCACCTGGAGCAGGTGGCCGCCGCCTGCGCCTCCCTCGGCTATCGTGCCGATACGGACGTGCGCAAGCGGACCGCGGCCATGCTGACGGCCAAGGAAACGGAGATCATGCGGTTGATCGCCGCGGGCAAATCGAACAAGGAAATCGCTCGCCTGCTGTACATATCGGAAAATACGGTGGAAACACATCTGAGAAAGATAAACCAGAAGCTTGACGTTCACAGCCGGACCCAGGCCGTCGCAAGGCTGAGGGAGTTTGGGCTGCTCGATTGAAGACCCGTCAAGCAGGGGACCGGCCAATGACCGACGTCCGCCCCGATGCGCCGCTCTCCTCGGGGCGGCGCCCGAAAGGACGTCAGTACATGGTGAGGCCGCCATCGACCGTCAGTGTCTGGCCGGTCACGTTGTCGGCGGTGCACAGATAAGCGACGGCCTCGCCCATGTCGCGCGGTGTCTGCGGGCGGCCCAATGGCATGAGTGTGCGCGCAAGTGTTGTCGCCATGTCGGCGGGATCGGCGCCGGTCGTCTTCGCCAGGGCCGGGCCGAGATGATCGTGCCACATCGGGGAGTCGATGAAGCCGGGACAAAGGGTGTTCACGGTAATGTCATGAGGAGCCAGTTCCTGGCACCATACTTGGCTGAGGCCGACGATGCCGTGCTTCGATGCGGCATAGGCGGTTTGCAGGGGGGCCGGCCTCTTGGCGGCCACCGAGGCGACGTTCACGATCCGGCCGGTCTTGCGCGCGATCATATGCGGGACGACCGCCTGCGTGCAGAGGAAGGTGCCTTTGAGGTTGACGTCGATCACGCGATCCCAGCTTGTCTCGCTCAACTCCGTCATCGGCGCCACTTCGATGACCCCGGCGTTGTTGATCAGCGCATCGATTTGTCCGAAGACTTCGATGCAGCGCCGGACCATTGCCGTACAGGAGGCGGCGGACGTCACGTCGATGCGGACCCCCAGCGAGCCAGGACCGGATGCCGCAATTTCGGCGGCGAAATCATCACAGCGCTCCTGATCAAGATCGGCAATGATGAGACGCATGCCGCGCCGAGCCAGCGCCGAACAGATGCCACGTCCCAACGTGCCGGTAGCGCCCGTGACGATGGCAACCTTACCTTCCAGTTCCATGAATCGCTTCCCGAGTAAATCCGACAGCACTTGAGCTCCAAGGCTGATCCGAAGGGTAGGTGCTTGACCATCACGGATATCCGGGGTCCGGTCGGCCTAAACCAGATTGCCGTCCCTGCGCGTCATGCGCGCCTTTGTAGATTCCTGAATTTTCAACGTGTTGCTGCGTAACCGTCAATAGAGCCAATTCGCTCTGGGAATCCCGGCGCCGGTGGTCCTGGGCGGTCTCACGGTTTTCCGGGATTGTGACGGTAACAGTCAGTCTGACACACAATAAACACGCGAAAACAAAAATGCTGTCGCCTTGGAGCGATCCTGCGAGCAGCAATTCAAGGAGGAAAGACATGCCCGGCACGGTCGTTGGCGCATCCTTGTCCCTGGACCCCGGCTCACCGATGGCCACGTGGCCGGCCAAGCCCCATGTTAAGTTGGGTGTGACCGGCGCTGAACCAGTGCTGAGCGAAACCGAGCGCGAGATGCAGCGCAGCGTGCGCACCTTTGCCGAGAAGGTGATGCGGCCGGTGGGAATCGCGCTGGACCGGATGACGCCGGAGCAGGGGATCGCAAAGGACTCCCCCTATTGGGATTTCCGCAAGGAATATCTCAAGCTGGGCCTCAATCCTCACTCGTTGGGCGCACTCAGCAACGAAGAGCGCGGCCGCCTTCTGCCGATCATCATGGAGGAGTTCGGCTGGGGAGACGCCGGGCTGTCGATCACCATCGGTGCGTGCCAGCTGCCATCGATGATGGCGCTCCTGTCCGGCAACAGCTTCCTCATCGAGCGGTTCCCTCCGGAGTCGATCGGCTGCTGGGCGATCACGGAACCCGATCACGGCAGCGACAGCCTCGACGTCAGCGGTCAGGCTTTCCACGCCCAGGGCGTCTATGGCCGTCCGAACTGCATCGCGACCATCAAGGGAGACGAGGTGGTCATCAACGGGCAGAAGGCGGCCTGGGTTTCGAACGGCCCGATCGCCGAGGTGTGCGTTCTTTACTGTGCGGCCGACAGCGGCAACGGCCCCGACCCGAAGCGCGGCTGCACGATCCTGGTTCCGATGGAGGCGCCGGGCGTCTCCCGCGGCAAGGTGCTGGACAAGATCGGCCAGCGTCCGCTTCCGCAAGGCGAGATCTTCTTCGACAACGTCACCCTGCCGCTCAGCTACGTCGTTGCCGGCCCCGACGATTTCCAGCGCGCGGTGCATGCCATCCATTGCGAGGCGAATTGCCAGATGGGGGCGGTGTTCACCGGCGTGGCGCGGGCCGCCTTCGAATTGGCGCATGCGTACGCCCATGAGCGCAAGCAGGGCGGCGTTCCCATCGTCCGCCATCAGAACGTCGCGTATCGTCTGTTCCATATGTACCGCAAGATCGAGGCATCGCGGGCTCTGGTGCAGCGGGTGTCACTGTTCAACGCCTGCGCGCCGGTGCCCGCTCTGCACGCGGCGATGACCTGCAAGATCACCGGTACCCAGACGGCGTTCGAGGTCGCCAGCGATGCCATCCAGATCTTCGGGGGCAACGGCCTCGCCCGTGAATACCCCATCGAGAAGATCTTCCGTGACGCACGGGCGTCGCTGATCGAAGACGGGTGCAATGAGCTCCTTGCCCTGAAGGGCGGCTTCAATCTCATCCATCCGGACGCGTGGTAACGTTTCCTTCCCCCCGCGTCTCACTCGCCTCCTCCCCCGTAGTCTTCCGACCGGGGGAGGAGAATTTTCCATTCCCTGCCTACACCGCAGATTCCGCGGACGCGGGCCTTTAGAGGCTTCCATGAAACAAAACGCCTTCATCGCGGGCGTCGGCATGACGCCATTCGGCCGTCACCTCAACCTTTCATTGCGATCACTGGCGTCGAAGGCCATGCTCGCGGCGATCAGGGACGCCGGCGTCGATGCCTCGGACATCCAGGCGGCCTACATGGGCAACGCCGCGGCGGGCGTCATCACCGGCCAGGTGTGTGTTCCCGGCGAGATCGTTCTGCGCGAAGTGGGAATCGGCCGAATTCCGGTCGTCAACGTCGAGAACGCCTGCGCCACCGCTTCGACGGCGCTCAACCAAGCGGCGACCATGGTCACGCTCGGCGCCTACGACGTGGTGCTCGCCTGCGGCTACGAGAAGCTGGTGCACGCGGACAAGAGCAAAAGCTTCGCCGTCTTCAGCGGCGCGACCGACATCGAGCGGATGGGCGAACTGGTCGCCTCCATCGACACGAAGATGCGGGCGGTGGGGCTGTCGCCGGACATCGATGGGGCCGGCGCCAACCGGTCTCTGTTCATGGACATCTACGCGACCATGGCGGTCGAGCACATGCAGAAATATGGCACGACGCGCGAGCAGTTCGCCGCCGTCTCGGCCAAGAACTCCTATCATGGCAGCCTGAACGAGCGCGCCCAGTTCAGCGATGTCCTGACGGTGGAGCAGGTCCTGGCGGCACGGGAGATCGCTTGGCCGCTGACCTTGCCCATGTGCTCCCCGATCGGTGACGGCGCGGCGGCGGTTGTGTTGGTCAGCGAACGCAAGGCGCGGGAACTGGGCCTGCAGCGGCCGGTGCGCATCCGGTCTTCGGCCTTTCAGACCGGCTGGAACTTCGCGCCGGGCGAGGACGAGGCGACCGTCTTCGAAACCACCATCGCCATGGCGTACGAGGAGGCCGGTGTCGGCCCGGGGGATCTCGGGTGTGTGGAACTGCATGACGCGTCCGCACCGTCCGAGATCATCCACACCGAGTACCTCGGGCTTTGCGCGAAGGGAGAGGGGGGACGCCTCGTGGAGTCCGGCGAGACGCGCCTGGGCGGCCGCATTCCCGTCAACACCTCCGGCGGCCTGCTGCGCAAGGGCCATCCCATCGGCGCGACCGGAATCGCCCAGATCGTGGAACTGACCGAGCAACTCCAAGGCCGGGCCGGAGCGCGCCAGGTGCAGGGCGCCAAAGTCGGCTTGGCGGAGAACGGCGGCGGTTTTGTCAAGGACAGCGTGGCTGCTTTGGTCGTCACAATTCTGAGCAGCTAAGGAACTTGAAATGTCTGATATGAACCCCTTGAGTATTGCTCATCTTGTAGCAGAGAAAGCCCGAATCCAGCCGGACCTCGACGTCCTTACGTTCGAGAACAACGGAGCGGAGGAGGTCCGCACCTACAGCCAACTGTGGAACAACGGCTGCCGTATCGCCGCGGCGCTGTCAGCGCGCGGGGTGCGGAAGGGGGACCGCTTCGCGCTGCTTCTACAGAATCATCCGGAGTTCGTTGAAACGATGATCGCCGCCGCCATCGTCGGTGCCGTCTTCGTGCCGATCGACCCACGCACGCGGGATGCCAAGCTGGCGTTCATGCTGCGGGACTCCGGCTGTGTGGGCGCGGTTTGCGGCGACGACGCGTCAGAGGCGCTGGCCGGTGCCACCGCCTCGGTCCCCAACCTCGGCTGGGGCATCGTCGTCGGCGACGGTCCGGTGTTTGCCAATTCCGGTGGGCTGCACATCGAGGCGATGCGCAACGTCCTGGCCGCGCCGGCCCGGTCGCTGGCCATCGCGACCGACAGCGAAACTCTCCCGATGCAGATCATGTACACGTCGGGCACCACCGGAGATCCCAAAGGGGTCGTCGTGCGGCATGCCCGTTTCGCCCTGGTCGCCGGCCATGGTGAAGCCGTGTTCGGCTATCGGCCGGGCGACCGTCCCTACACCGGGTTGTCCCTGACCCATGGGAACGCTCAATTCGTGACGCTGGCGCCGTCCTTGAACATGGGGCTGCGCGCTGTGTTCAGCCGCAAATTCACGAAATCCCGCCTGTGGGAGGTCGTCCGCCGCTACGGCTGCACCAGCTTCTCGCTGCTGGGCGGGATGATCACGGCGATCTACAGCGAACCGCGGCGCCCGGACGACGCCGACAATCCGCTCCGGCTGGTCGTCAGCGCCGGCATGCCGGCGGCGATCTGGGAGGATTTCGCAAGGCGCTTCAACGTCGAAATCACCGAGTTCTACGGCGCCATGGAAGGCGGCATGACCATCAACCCCGCCGGTCAAGGGCCGGTCGGCAGTTGCGGGCGCGTGGCGCCGGGGCTGGTCGCCAAGGTGGTGGACGAGGACGGAAACGAAGTCCCCCCGGGAACACCCGGCGAAATCTGGTTCCGTTCCGCCGACGGCTCTCCGGCGAAAGTCGAGTATTTCAACAATCCGGAGGCGGCGCGCCTGAAGACCGAAGGCGGCTGGCTGCATTCCGGCGATGTGGTGATCATGGACGCCGATGGGTGGGTGTTCTTCCAGTGCCGAAAGGGCGGCGGCATCCGGCGCAACGGCGAGTTCATCAGCCCGGCCTTCGTGGAAAAGGTCCTGGCCGAGCATCCGGCGGTGGACGACGTCTTCGTCTATGGTGTGCCGGCGGAATCCGGGGCTCCCGGCGAACACGACGTGGTGGCGGCCGTCACGCCGATGGACGGCTGCGTCCTCGACCCTGGTGAACTCTTCGAGTGGTGCCGCACGCGCCTGGAACCGAACATGATTCCGGGCTTCCTACAGCTCCTGGCGGAGTTGCCGAAGACGGCCTCCGAAAAGGTGCAGCCGCGCTTTCTGTTCGAGCGCTTCCGCGACGATCCGAACTGCGTGTTCCGCCGGCCGGTGTCGAACGCTGTCAAGGTCGCCTGAACGGCGCAAGCCCGTCCCGAAAATTCTGATCCATCTGGGAGAGTAAGATGAGCGAACCCCGAGTCGTCGTCTACGGGGCAAGCGGATACACCGGCAAGTGGGTGTCCGCCATGCTTGGAATGCGCAAGATCCCTTTCATCGCCGCCGGCCGCAGCA
This sequence comes from Azospirillum fermentarium, assembly GCF_025961205.1. Taxonomy (NCBI): domain Bacteria; kingdom Pseudomonadati; phylum Pseudomonadota; class Alphaproteobacteria; order Rhodospirillales; family Azospirillaceae; genus Azospirillum; species Azospirillum fermentarium. Next base: position 994,189 of record NZ_JAOQNH010000003.1, on the reverse strand, counting down.
AGGCTCGCCTGGAAGAACAGCTGGGAAAGTTCCCCGAGCTGCAGGGGGCCGATTACCGCGTCGTGCAGGTGGAGCATACCGAACAGGCACTGACGGCCCTGCTGGAGGGGCGGCAGGTCGTCTTCAATCTGGTGGGTCCGTTCATGCAACTGGGTGGTCCGGTGGTGCGCGCCGCCCTTGCTGCCGGCTGCCATTATCTCGACGCCACCGGTGAACAGGACTGGATGTTGCATCTCCAGCGCGAGTATGGGGCCGCGTTCGAAGCGCGCGACCTGGTGCTTGCTCCAGCAACCTCCTCGATGTGGAACGCCGGAGCGCTGGTGTCCGAACTGGTTCTGGAGACACCGGGAATCGATTCCCTCGACATCAGCTACACCCTTCGCGGCATTCCGTCCGTCGCCTCGACGCTGTCGTTCATGCGGATGGTCTGTCAGCCGCAGTATTATCTTTACGACAACAGGCTCACGCCCTGGGATTCCGCAGCCGACGGCGTACGCATCGCCGTGCCCGGCATCCACCAGGAGCAGATCGCGCTGCCGTGGAGCGGCGGCGGCGAGTCCGTCTGGTACGCCGGTGATCCGCGCGTGCGCCACTGCATAACCGTCGTGACCTTCGGCAACCCGGCGTTCATGAACATGGTGAGCGGCCGGATGCAGGAATTCCGCGATCACCATCAGTCCAAGTCGCCGGAGGAGCAGGAACGGATCACCAATGCGTGGGCGATGGAGATCGCGCCTCAAGGGGAGCCGCCGCGCGAGGATCTCAACCTGCACCGGGTGATGTTCACCGCCCATGGCCGCGGCCGGCTGAACGCCCGCTCCGTCGTGCTGCACGGCGTCACCGGGTACATGATGACGGGGTCCATCGCCGGCATCACCATCGACAACCTTTTGCGCCGCCGTCAGCGGGCGGCCGGGTTCTCGGCCGCCATCACCGTGGTCGGTCATCGCCATCTGCTGGCGGGCATGCAGGAGGACGGCGTCGTCGGAAAACCCATCGACCTGATCGCCTGATTGCGGACGCATGACAAGAAATAACGTCAGCGATGGGAGGAAAAATTGGTTTGCAAGCCTTCGAAAAGACGTGCGGCGCTCACCCTTGCTGGGGTGGTCTCGGGCACGATTGCGGGGACGGCGGGAACCGCGGTCGCCGGCAGCTTCGACACCGGAAATCCGGATGTCACCCTCCGTTGGGACAACACGGTCAAATACAGTGCAGCGGCACGTGTCGCCTCCCGCGACCCGGCCGTGGCCGGAAGCATTCCGAACTCCAACCTTGACGACGGCGACCTGAATTTCGGCCGCGGCCTGATTTCAAACCGATTCGACCTTCTGTCCGAGCTGGACGTCGCCTACGCGAGGAAATACGGCGTTCGTCTTTCCGGAGCGGCTTGGTACGACAGCGTCTATAATCGGAAGAACGACAACGATTCTCCGGGAACGATCAATCATTCCAGCACTGCCTACAACGAGTTCACCCGCGACACCCGGCGTCTGCACGGGCGCAACGCCGAACTTCTCGATGCGTTCGCCTACGGCAATTTCGACATCGGCGACAAGAACCTGTCGCTCCGTGCCGGCCGCTACACGCTGCTGTATGGCGAGAGCCTCTTCCTCGGGGCCAACGGCATCGCCGCGGCGCAGTCGTCCATCGACGTGGTCAAGGCGCTGTCGGTCCCCAATTCCCAGTTCAAGGAGATCGGCCGCCCCATCGGCCAGGTTTCCGGCCAGTTTCAGGCGACCGACGACCTCACCCTCGGCGCCTACTATCAGCTCGAGTGGCGCAAGTATCGGTTGCCGGCCTCCGGCAGCTATTTCAGCGTCGCCGACATTCTCGACGAGGGCGGCGAGGTGCTCTACGCCTCTGGTCCGATGTTTGGCCCGGGCGGCCTGTATTTCGGCCGCGGCAGCGACATCAAGGCGAAGAACTCCGGCCAGGGCGGCCTGCAGATCCGCTACAAGGTGTCGCCGAACTGGGAATTCGGACTGTACGGTGCCAATTTCCACGACAAGACGCCGAAAATCTATGTCCGCCCTGGTGTGAACGCGCAAGGTCAGACGTCGTTCGGCACCAGCATCGGCGATTACGTCCTCGTCTATCCGGAGAACATCCAGGTTTACGGCGCCAGCTTCGCCACGGTGGTTGGCGACACGAACATCTCCGGCGAGTTCTCCGTGCGCAACAACCAGCCGTTTGCCGGCGCGAACGGCGATGTGTTCGTCGATCCGACCGGGCTCGCGAATGGAAGCGGCCGTCGCCTGTATCCGGTGGGCAAGAGCGCGCACGTCAACATTTCCGCCATTTCCGTCCTGAACGGAAACTCCCTTTGGGATGGCGCATCACTGATCGGGGAGTTGGGGTACAACCACCGCCTGACGGTGGACAACGACAGGCCGCTCGATCCGCGCGTGACCCGTGGCGCTTGGGGCACGCGGATCAGCTTCGAAGCCAACTATTTCCAGGTCCTGCCGCAGGTCGATCTCACCGTGCCGATCAGCGTGGGCTACGCCTTCGGCGGACGCTCCTCCCTGGGGCCCGCCGTCTTCGGGCCGGAGAAGGGCGGCGACATCACCATCGGCCTGACCGCGGAATACGAGAAGCGGTGGCGGATGAGCCTCCAGTATGTGAAGTACTTCGGCGCCAAGGGACCGCTGACCCTGGATCCGGTCCAGCGCGAGTATTCATACAAGCAGACGCTGGCCGATCGCGACTACGTCTCCCTGTCTCTTCAGACCACCTTCTGATCCGTGGGGAAGAAGATGATCAAGAATTTGTCACTCGCAAGCGTCGTTGTCCTGCTGTTGTCCGGCGGACTGTCGCACGCTGCGGTCACCGCCGATGAAGCGGCAAAGCTCAAATCGACGCTGACGCCCCTGGGGGCGGAGAAGGCCGGCAACAAGGACGGGAGCATTCCGGCCTGGAACGGCGGACTGACGACGCCCGGCAGCCGCACCTCCAACCTGCCCGCCGATCCGTTTCCCGGCGAGAAGCCGCTGTTTCAGATCACCGCCAAGAACATGGGCCAGTACGCCGACAAGCTCGGCGAAGGCGTCAAGGCCCTCCTGACCAGATATCCGAGCTACCGGATCGACGTCTACCCTGCCCACCGGACCGCGGCCGCGCCGCAATACGTGTACGACAACACGTTCAGGAACGCGACGTCGGCCACGCTGGAGAAGGGCGGGCTGGCGATCAAAGGCGCGTACGGCGGCATCCCGTTCCCGATCCCGAAGACTGGAATCGAGCTGTACTGGAACCACACCCTGCGCGTGAAGCCGTCGTCGGTCGAGTTCGGCTTCGTCAACTGGGTCGGTTCCGCCGACGGACGGCGGACCATGGCCAACCGGGCCGACAACAACAACCAGATGCCGTATTATCTTCCGGACGGCTCGGCGCAGAGCTGGAACGGCGACTATCTGCTGGCCCGCTTCGTCTCCACCGAACCGTCCTTCAAGGCCGGCGAGTCCCTGGTGGTCCGTGACCGTGCCGACCCGGACGATGCCCGCCAGGCCTGGCAGTACCTCGTGGGCCAGCGGCGCGTCCGCCGCGCTCCCACGGTCGGCTACGACACGCCGGATTTCGTGGCGTCCGGCGCCAATTACTTCGACGAGGTGAACGGCTTCTGGGGAGGCCCCGACCGCTACGAATGGAAGTTGGTCGGCAAGAAGGAGATGTTCATCCCTTACAACAACAACCGCTACTTCAACACTCCGGCCGACGAGGCTTTCGTCCCCTATCACACCAATCCCGACAAGACGCGATGGGAATTGCATCGCGTGTGGGTGGTGGAGGCGACGCTCACGCCGGGCAAGCGCCACGTCGTTCCCCGGCGGACCTTCTATTTCGATGAGGACACGTGGGCCATCACCATGATCGACGGCTACGACGCCGACGGCAAGCTGTGGCGCACGTCGCAGTCGTTCTCGATCGCGGCGCCCGAGGTGCCGGCGATCAACTCGGATCCGACGATCGTCTATAATCTCCAGGCCGGAACTTACAGCGTCATTCAGTTCCTGAACGGTGAGTACTGGCGGGCGGTGCCGCCCAAGCCGAATGCTTTCTTCACGGGCGATTCGCTCGCCTCGCAGGGGGTTCGATGACGCCCTGTCGTAAAGGCAAGGGGCATGTCCGGCCATCGCCGGCGGTGCCCCCATGCCCCCGCCGGCGATGGCCGCTCGCAATGTCAGCCTTGCTGGTCCTTTCGACGGTGCTGGGATCGGTCGGTGCGGTGTGCGCCGCGCCGGCCGGCGACCCTCTGGAGGCCGAAGCAACGGTCTCGAAGCGTAGCGTCCAGCTGATGATGGCGTCGGCCACGCGGGCGGGCGATCGGTTGGTGTCGGTGGGCGAGCGGGGAACGATCCTCCTGTCCGACGATCATGGTGTCCGGTGGCGCCAAGCACGGGTTCCGGTCAGTGTGACCCTGACCGCCGTGTCCTTCGCGACTCCCCGCCGCGGATGGGCGGTGGGGCACAGCGGCGTCGTGCTGGCGACGGGGGACGGAGGGGAAACCTGGACCAAGCAGTTGGACGGGGTCATGGCGGCGGCGATTGAGCGTACCGCGGCGGCCGACGAGGGCTCCCCCCGCCGCCTCGCCGAGGCGGATCGGCTGGTGAGGGACGGTGCGGACAAGCCGTTCCTGGCGGTCCACGCCATGGATGAGCAGACGGTTTTGGTCGTCGGGGCCTATGGGCTGGCGTTCCGGACCACGGACGGCGGGCGCACGTGGTCGTCAATGATCGGGGCGTTCGATAATCCGCAGGGCCGGCACCTCTACGCCATCCTGTCGGCCCGCGGCGTCTTGCACGTCGCGGCGGAACAGGGAGGAATGTTCCGGTCCACCGATGGCGGCCACCGTTTCGACGTGATTTCGATGCCCGCTAAGGGAACGTTTTTCGGCGTCGCGGCCATGTCCGGCGGCGATGTGCTGATTGCCTTCGGTCTGCGGGGAACGGTCTGCCGCTCCGGCGACGGAGGGCGGTCCTGGGAGCCGGTCCCCATGCCGCCGGTGTCGTTCACCGCCGAAACGCAACTCGGCGACGGTTCGTTCGTGCTCATGGACGAGCTCGGCAGTTCGTACCGCAGCGTCGACAACGGGAAGAATTTCCAAAAGCTGCCTGAGATCAGCCCATTTCCCCCTGCGGATGTCGCCCTCGCGGCGGACGGGCACCTGATCGTGGTTGGATTGAGGGGCAGTGCGCGTCTGTCGGTTGGTGCAGCATCAGCGGAGGACGGTAAGTGAAATCGAGCGTCGATCTTTCGGAAGCGCCGGTGATCCGCGACATCAAGGATTTCGATCATCAGTCCGGCTCGTTTGGGGAGCGGTTGCTGTTCAACAACCGGACTTTCATCATCGCTTTGTGCCTGCTGCTGACCGCATTCCTCGGGTTTCAGGCGACGCGGCTTGAGCTGGGCGCCAGCTTCGAAAAGATGATTCCCACCAAGCATCCGTTCATCGCCAATTACCTGGCCAACAAGTCGGACTTGGCCGGGCAGGGGAATGCGCTGCGCATCGTCGTCGAGAACCGTTCCGGCTCCATCTTCGACGCGGCCTATCTCGACACCCTGCGCCGGCTCAACGACGCGGTCTTCCTGCTGCCGGGCGTCGAGCGGCCGTACATGAAATCCCTCTGGACGCCTGCCACCCGCTGGACCGGCGTGACGGAGGAGGGGCTGGACGGCGGCCCGGTGATGCCCGACGATTACGACGGTTCGGCGGCATCCCTGGAGCAGGTGCGCCGCAACGTCGAGCGGTCTGGTGAGATCGGGCAACTGGTCGCCGCCAACCACCGCTCGTCGGTGCTCTTCGTGCCGTTGCTGGAGGTCAACGCGCAAACCGGGGAACGGCTCGACTACCACCAGCTTTCCCAGCGGCTGGAGGCGCTGCGCGACACGTATCAGGCCGAAAACGTCAACATCTACATCACGGGGTTCGGCAAGATCGTCGGCGATCTGATCTCCGGCCTGAAGCAGGTCGTCACGTTCTTCGGCCTGGCCATGGGGATCTGTGCGGCTGTCCTGTTCTGGTACACGCGCTGCCTGCGCAGCACCTTGATCGTCATGGCCTGCTCCATCGTGGCCGTGGTGTGGCTCCTGGGGTTGCTGCCGACCTTGGGCTACCAGCTCGATCCCTACTCGATCCTGGTCCCGTTTCTGGTGTTTGCCATCGGCATGAGCCACGGCGCCCAGAAGATGAATGGCGTGATGCAGGATATCGGCCGTGGCACCCACAAGCTCGTCGCGGCACGTTATACGTTCCGGCGCCTGTTCCTGGCCGGACTGACCGCGCTCCTGGCCGACGCGGTGGGCTTCGCGGTCCTGATGGTGATCGAGATCCGCGTCATCCAGGAACTCGCCGTCGCCGCGAGCATCGGCGTCGCCGTGCTGATCTTCACCAACCTCATTCTCCTGCCGATCCTGCTGTCCTACACCGGGGTGAGCGCCAAGGGCGCCATGCGCTCCATCGCGGCCGAAGCCGCGGATCTCGGTGACCCCGCCCACAAGCGCCATGCCTTCTGGGCCTTCCTCGACAGCTTCACCCGTCGACCTGTGGCCGCCCTGGGCGTCGGTGCGGCGCTGGCCACCGGCGTCATGGGCTTTGCCGTCAGCCTGAATCTGAAGATCGGGGACTTGGACCCCGGCGCACCGGAACTGCTCAAGGAGTCCCGCTACAATCGCGACAATGCCTTCGTCACCGCGAATTACGCGGCCAGCAGCGACATCTTCGTGGTCATGGTCCGGACGCCCGAATATCAGTGCGCGCTCTATCCGACGCTGATCAAGCTTGATGCGCTGGAATGGCGGCTGCAACAGTTGGACGGCGTGGAGTCCACGAATTCCCTGGCCGTGGTCGCCAAGCGGTCGGTCGTCGGCATGAACGAGGGAAACCTCAAATGGTATGACGTCGTTCGGTCGCAGGATGTGCTGAATGCGATCGTCACCCGCGCACCCCGTGAGTTGTTCAACCAGAACTGTGACCTTCTGACGGTCTATGCGTACCTCAAGGACCACAAGGCGGACACGCTCGCGTCCGTGGTGGCGGCGGTCGAGGCATTCGCGGCCGAAAACAATTCCCCTGGCGCGCGCTTCATGCAAGCGGCTGGCAACGCCGGGGTGGAGGCGGCGACCAACATCGTCGTGAAGAAGGCCAACACCGAAATGCTGGCGCTGGTCTACGTCGCGGTCACCATCCTCGCCTACATCACCTTCAGGTCCTGGCGGGCGGTGGTCTGCGCCATTTTCCCGCTGATGCTGACGTCGGTGCTGTGCGAAGCGCTGATGGTTTGGCTGGGCATCGGGGTAAAAGTGGCGACGTTGCCGGTAATCGCGCTCGGCGTGGGGATCGGAGTCGACTATGCGCTGTATGTGTTGACCGTCACGCTGGCGCGGTTGCGCGAGGGGATGAGTCTTTCGGATGCCTACTACCGGGCGCTGCTGTTTACCGGACGAGTGGTTGTGCTGACAGGAATCACTCTGGGCGTCGCGGTCGCCACTTGGGCCTTCTCTCCGATCAAGTTCCAGGCAGACATGGGTATATTGCTGGCTTTCATGTTCATCTGGAACATGTTGGGTGCGCTGATTCTCATTCCGGCGCTTGGCTTTTTTCTCCTTCGTTCTGGGGCGGAGCCGCAGGCGGCTGTAGCGCCGGTCAGATAGGAAGCCAGCGTATGGCGTCAACAAGATTCAGCAATGGCAGCCGCCGTCCTGGGCGCGCTTCTGCCCGTACCGGAAAGAAGACGTGGCGCAATGATGTCATGTGAAGGCTCTGTGGAAGCAACGCCAACTGAGCCGCCTGCATCAGCATCATGGGCATTGGAGCATAATTCACCGAATCAAGGTGATCACTTGAAGATGGGAGTTTTTTTGCGATGAAAGTATTGGTTCCGGCTAAGCGGGTGATCGACTACAACGTGAAGGTCCGCGTGAAGGCGGACGGCTCGGGCGTGGAGACTGCCAACGTCAAGATGTCGATGAACCCTTTCGACGAGATCGCCGTCGAAGAGGCGGTGCGCCTGAAGGAGGCCGGCATGGCCACTGAGATCATTGCCGTCTCCATCGGCCCCGCCGCCGCCCAGGAGACGCTGCGCACCGCACTCGCCATGGGTGCGGATCGCGCCATCCTGGTTCAGACCGATGCTGAGGTGCAGCCCCTCGGCGTCGCCAAGGCCCTGAAGGCGCTGGTCGAGAAGGAAGCCCCGCAGCTGGTGCTCCTCGGCAAGCAGGCGATCGACGACGACTGCAACCAGACCGGCCAGATGCTCGCCGCCCTCTTGGGCTGGCCGCAGGGCACTTTCGCCTCTAAGGTGGCGCCCGGTGACGCCGTGCTGACGGTGACGCGCGAGATCGACGGCGGCCTGGAGACCATCGAGCTGACGCTGCCGGCGGTGGTCACCACCGACCTGCGCCTGAACGAGCCGCGCTACGCCTCGCTGCCGAACATCATGAAGGCGAAGAAGAAGCCGCTCGACACCGTCACGCCGGACAGCCTGGGCGTGGATGTGGCGCCGCGCCTGACGACGCAGAAGGTGGCCGAGCCGCCGAAGCGCAAGGCCGGCATCAAGGTGGCCGACGTGGCCTCCCTCGTCGACAAGCTCAAGACCGAAGCGCGGGTGATCTGACATGGCGATCCTGATCCTTGCCGAACACGACAGCGCGACGCTCAAGCGCGTCACTTTGTCCGTCATCGCCGCCGCGCAAAAGATCGGCGGCGAGATCCACGTCCTGGTCGCCGGGCAGGGCGCCGGTGCCGTCGCCGAGGCGACCGCCAGGGCTACGGGTGTGGTCAAGGTGCTGTTGGCCGACGACGCGGTGTACACGCACCAGCTGGCCGAGCCGCTGGCGGCGCTGCTGGTCAGCCTCGCCCCGCAGTACAGCCATGTGCTGGCGGCAGCGACCTCGATGGGCAAGAACGTGCTGCCACGAGTGGCGGCGCTGCTCGACGTTGCACAGATCTCGGAGATCACCGCGGTGGTGGCGGCGGACACCTTCGAGCGGCCGATCTACGCTGGCAACGCGATCGCCACGGTCCGGTCGTCGGACGGCGTGAAGGTGATCACGGTGCGCACCACCGCCTTCGAGCCGGTCACCGAGACCGGTTCGGCACCGGTGGAGGCGCTCGCGGCGGCGGCTGATCCGGGGGTATCGTCGTTCGTGTCGGCGGAACTGTCCACGTCGGAGCGTCCGGAGCTGACGTCGGCGCGGGTGGTGATCTCCGGCGGTCGCGGCCTGCAGTCGGGGGAGAACTTCCACCTGTTGGAGGCGGTGGCCGACAAGCTGGGGGCCGCGGTGGGGGCGAGCCGCGCGGCAGTGGACGCCGGGTACGTGCCGAACGACTACCAGGTCGGGCAGACCGGCAAGATCGTGGCGCCGGAGCTGTACATCGCCGTCGGCATCTCCGGGGCGATCCAGCACCTCGCCGGCATGAAGGACAGCAAGGTGATCGTCGCCATCAACAAGGACGAGGAGGCACCGATCTTCCAGGTTGCCGACTACGGCCTCGTCGCCGACCTTTTCAAGGCGGTGCCGGAATTGAAAGACGCGCTCTGAACTCGGCTTTGGCCAATTCGGATTCGGCACGGATCTCCTTCAGCATCAAGTCAGGCTGGTGGGCGGCTAGCGTCAGGGTTGCGTCCCAATGTCTGCTGAGACGTGAACGTTGGCCTCCGTCCATCGTCGTGCCTCGGCGTGCTCCTCCGTGCGTAAGCGTTGCGCCTACCGGATCGCCGTGCTCTCGCTGATACAGCATTCTGTGTCTATCTGTTGGTGTATGGAGAAAAATGAAAGCAGCTAAAATTAGCGGATAAGTAATATTTCTACCGGCGGCGCTGCTAATGGCCTTAGGAATAGCAGGGTTGATGGTGTGATGCAGAATTCCGATTGAGGTGCCTGATGGAATTGCGGCATTTACGTCATCTGAATGTTCTGGCGGAAACAGGCAGCTTTCATCGTGCGGCTCGCCGACTCGGTTTGCGTCAACCGGCCCTCAGCCAATCGATCCGGTCGCTCGAAGCGGAAGTCGGTGTGCAACTTGTATCGCGCACCCACTCTGGCAGCCGCTTGACGCAAGCTGGCAGTGTGTTTCTGGCCGAAGTTGACCGTATTCTTACCGATCTCAATTCAGCTGTCCTGATCGCCCGATCCGTAGCGAATGAAGGAGTGGGGCCGTTACGTCTCGGCATTGCTGCTGAAGCCGCTACTGGCCGGCTAATGAGAGTATTGCAAATATTTTCTGATAAATATAGTCAAAAAATTACTGTTAATGATGGCTCTCCATCACACCTACTTTCTATGCTTGGCGATAGAAGACTTGATCTATTGCTTGTACCGCTTCCTGTTTTTCAAAGTAATGTTAGCTGTGAGCTGATATGGCAGGAGGATATACATCTTGTGCTATCGTCTTCCCACCCGCTAACGGTGGAAACTGCTATCGATCTCCATAGACTTTCTGAAGAGCTTATAATTGTTGAGCAGCAGAGTATTGCCGTTGGCGTCACCGCAATGTTTCTTGATGCACTTCGGGATATTGGTGTTGAGCCGCGTGTTTGTGCATCTGTTTTTCATCAGGAAACTCGATTGGCACTGATTGTCGCAGGTATCGGCGTGGCTGTACAACCTGCATCTATTCAGCAATTTCTGGGCATATCAGGGCTTGTTGCTCGTCCCCTGATACCACGGTTAAGTCTTACCATTGCCGCTGTGTGGCCGGAATCAGGTATGACACCGCTGGCGCAGCAGTTCATTGAGCTTGTGCGTTTACCAAATTCTCCAACCGTTATGAGGGTGGCTTCAGACGACCTAACAAAACCATCTCTCAGTAAGTGAGGCAGAAGCCGTACGCCATGGACCGCCCGTTCGACAAGGGGCCAAGGCCTTGCTCGACCGGGCGTCCGTCACCACTCTGCACGCCGGAGAATTGGGGTTACTGTTGTTGCGCGGCGGCCTCAAGGCCGACGACTTCCGTGGGCGCGGGAAATCCAGGTTTTCGACTGGGCCACCTTCTTCGAGCGTCAGCGCTTTCCCAGCATTTATGGGCAGGGGACATGGCGCTTCCAACAGATCGGTGTTGCCCGCAGCGCCTTGGCTGCCGTGCTGTTCCTCGCGTCGCTTCAGACGTGCCCTGTTTCGATCCTGATCCCAAAGCGCTCCGTCATCTCGTCGGTTTTGCTCCAGGCATCGCCGGGCAGCTTCTGGATGAAGGTGCTGAACACATAAGCGAATGCTCGTTTGATGCTTTCCTCGTCCAGGTGATCCGCTAAGGATGGCGGCAGCAGCGGGCGCATGTCGCGCAAGAAGGTCGGCTTGCTCAACTTGCCGAACATCCGCCGTTCCGCTTCGGCCCGAGGGATACGTTGATCCGCACGCGCAAGGTAGAGGCCAAAACACTCGACCACCCGGGCAACGTTCAGGCCATGGAACACATCGAGTGCATGGGAGAGGTCGAAGAGATCGCGTCCCTTATCGCGTTGCAGGAGGGCGCGCAGCTTCGTCGCGAGCATCTCCTCGCGCGAGAACGTAGCGATTTCCGCCTGCCCCGCGAACCAGGGGTTCTCGACGCTGTAGGGCAATATGAGCGGTGGATCGTAAGCCTCGATCTCATAGGTGTTGATCTCGACCTTGAGACGGATCTGCACGCCCGGATCGTTCTCGGCCGGCACCCGGAAACGCAGCTTCGGGGCGACCGGGCTCTGATCGAAATTGGCATGGCCCAACCAGGGCTCAAGGACAGTGCGGGTGCGGTCGAGGATCGGACCGATCGGCCCCGCGGTCGTCCGGACGAGGTCGATGTCCTCGGAGTAACGCAGCGGCGCTGGGAAGTGCAGCTTGTTGAGCGCGGTGCCGCCGCGAAAGCGAAGCTCCTCCTTCAGCACCGGATCTGAGAACAGCTCGGCAAGCGCGCGGGCGATGATGAGATCCTGCTCCACCTGCCGCGGGTCTCCCCACGGCACGATGGTGCTCCACGCTGTGATGTTGAGTTGCGGGATCATTCGTCCACCTCGGGCGTGCGTCGGGCAATCACATGCCAGCGCCTGTTGCGTTCGACCGGTTCCGGGGCGAAGTCCGGATCGGCGGCTTCCGCCGGATCAAGCTCGACCCAGGACGCGGTGTCCGACACCTGTTCGTGCAGGCCCGCGGCCACGTTGGGGCGGCCGACCCGCTCAAGGAGATAGCCGAGCCGTTGCAGGACCGATCGCTCGAACGCGGCGGCGAGGTCGGCGAGCCTCCCGGCGTCGAGCCGCTCGCCGAGTTCGTTCAGCACCGTCGCGATGTTGTCCAGCCCGCCGCCGGCACGAGGATAGCGGATGAGATCGAGCGCGGTCAGCTCGGGGGACGACACGTGCATGCGGCCGGTATCGGTCTTGCGCTCTTCGATGCCGGCCGACACCGCATCCATGTCTTTCCGGTAGTAGTAGGCGATCACCGAGCGGCCCGCCTTGGTTGGCGGCATCTGCTTGTCGGTGACGACCTGGAACTCCATCACCGCCTGGTGCGACGCGCCGTGCAGCTCTGCCGCCTTAAGCAGGGCGACGTAATAGGGCTGTCCGGCGTGGCGCATGAGGTCGTCAATGTACCAGGGGGGCGGTGGGGCTCCCCAGTTCAGGAATTGCGGTGGCACGACCACATAGAAGCCCCGCCGCGGACTGATGAGGTGCCGTCGGCGTTGCAGCCGCTCTGCGGCGTCCAGGAACGCACCGTGGCTGACTCCCAGGGCTTGCATCGCGTCCTCGCGGGAGAAAACGATTCGTCCCCTGGACAGCAACTCCTGGGCATAGCTGGCCAGGGACGACGGTCTTTCCAGAATCATATCCTAACGTCCGCCTTTGGTGCGGAATTTATAATATGAAGCCATCACAGCGCAAGCCCTCATATGAGGATGTCCGCTCTTACAGCGGACTTTACGATATGATAGGTGAGAGTCACTCCCGTCTCGTGCGCTCCAGGCGCAAGGCGCGGTGTATCAGACATCGCGCATGCCGAAGCTGGAGCCGCGCTCCGAGGCGAACGCCGTCACCACCGCCAGCGGGTTGGAGCGTGCCGCGTCGTCGAAGGAGCGCCGCAGCGTCTTGCCGTCGATGGCGATCACCCCCGCCCCAGCCGCTCCCAGCCCCTCCAGGAAGCGGCCGAAGCAGGCGGCAAAGGCCGCCGGGTCCAGGAGCCGGAAAACGCGCGAGAAGGTGTCGTGGCTGGGCACCCCGTTCTCCAGCCGCAGGAACGACCGAAACAGCGCCTCGCGGTCCACCGCAAAGTCGGCAAAGTCCGCGCAGCTCTCCGCCCCGCACACCGTCGCCGTCAACGCGATCGTCAGGATCTCCAGCAGATCGTGCCGCTTGGCGTTGCCTGTCCGCGGGTCCGGCAACACTTCGAACGCTGTCTCAAACCACGACATCATCGGGGGGCTCCATCACCAGCCGGACAAGCCTCCTACTGAATCCTTTTCAGCCCCACACGCTACACGATTTTTTCAAATGCGATTCCCCTGCTCATGCCGAAGTTGAGGGCGTCCCCGGAATCCATAGGAGGGCCCGGGCGTTGCCCGAGCGGGCGAGCCCCGCGTAGCGTGCCACCGCACGCCGATCCCGTAGATCATGCAAGAGCACCTCGTGGACAAGCATGTCGGCGGTTTCACCCCCGACACCAACGGCTTGGGCCAGCAGGCGCACCACGGCCTGAGGGCCGGTCGCCAGCGCCCGCTCCAGCCGTTCCAGGCGCGCCCCCGCTCGATGGCCTCGATTTCCTCCCGGACTAGCCCAGGCAGGCCATATCGCGGCGCAGTTCAGCCAAGGCGTTGGGCGGGATGGTCCCCCCTCCGGGAGTCCGGACATTCTCCAGCCGCTCCGGCGCCTTCTTGAGCGACGGGTTGAAACCGCGGACGCCCAGGCGGACCAGGGTTGTCTTCATGCGATTGACGATCCGCGTGCGCTCCCCGACCAGGGCTTGCTCGCGACTCGGCCGCTTGGCGTCCTCCTGCTCCAGGGCCGGGACGGCGGCTATATGCCTGAGCTACTCGACCACGATCCGTTGCAGGCGCACCATGATGACGTTGGGGCGCGGCACCATGATGGCGTGAAGAGTTCGAAAGGACGCAATTTTTCCAGCTTCATGGGGGGTGATCTGCTACTCTCGTACAACGTCGCCAGAGGTGTCCTATGCACATACTGCGTCTTCAGCAGCTATCCAGGCGAGAAGATGGGCGCTTTCCGATTAATGTTACATGGTGCGAGGAAGATAGCCAAATTACCCATGTGATCGGTCTGAGCGCCGCTGAAATCGACCGCGCCATACGCAAGGAACTGCGGTGGTATTTCGAGAATTTCTTGGACCAACTGTACGACAGCCCCACTCGTCTGCGCGCATTGCGCCTGGAAAAGCGCATGGCGGACCTCGGTGAAGCATTGTTCTGCGAACTCTTCTCGACAAAGGACGGTGCCTCCAGCCTATGGTCACGCATTCATACCCTTCTTGCGGATACCCGTATCGAGATTGCGACGGGCGTGCCGGATGCAATGGCGCTTCCCTGGGAGTTTCTACAGGATCCAAACTCCAAGAAGCCGTTGGCATTAAGTGTCCGTGCGTTCGTGCGGGTTTCTTCTGAAGACGCTATCGGACATCACGGAGTTGATCTACATGACGAGCAGAAACTACGCATCCTGTTGGTTATTTGTCGGCCGGACGGGCCTATTGATGTACCTTTCCGTTCGGTGGCAAGCGGATTGGTCAAGGAATTAAGAGAGGCTGGTAGTCAACAGGCCGAACTTACCCTTCTACGCCCTCCGACCTACTCTCATTTCGGCGAGGTGCTGGCGAAAGCTCAGGCGGCAGGCAAACCATTCCACCTTGTGCATTTCGACGGCCACGGTACTTATGGCCTCTTGGGTGAGGGCGCCACCACTCCGCGTGGTTATATTATCTTTGAAGATCAGACGGCCGTCGGATGGAAGAAGTTCGTTAACGGCCATGAACTGGGGACGTTATTGCGTCGGAACGGCGTGGCAGGATTGGTGCTAAACGCTTGCCAGTCAGCCGATGCAGCCGACGCCGATCAGGCCAACACACAAGGCTCGTTGGCGCAGGAAGCGGTGAATGCGGGCCTTAACGCTGTTCTTGCTATGCGTTATTCCATTTATGTCGACACAGCAGCCCGCTATGTCCGGCGGTTTTATGAGCTGCTGGGGAGCGGAAGAAGCTTTGGTGATGCGGCTACTGCTGCGCGTGAGACGCTGTCCGCTCAGCGCGTGCGCGAGATCGGCGGAGAAAATGTCGAATTTCACGATTGGTCGGTGCCGGTAGCGTTTGAATCGCAGTCACTCTCGCTGCTGCCGATGCGTAAGGAGAAGACGATCCCCGTCCGGGACGGTGGCTTAAGGCATGATGCGCTGCCGGCCTCGCCCGTTATCGGCTTTATCGGGCGCGATAATACCCTTCTGGCCCTGGATCGTGCCTTTGATGCGCACAAAATCGTGCTGCTCCACGCATATGCTGGCAGTGGCAAGACTACCACCGCCATCGAGTTTGCCCGCTGGTACCGTGACACCGGCGGCAACATAACAGATGTGTGGTTCGAAAGCTTTGAAACCTATAAGCCGCTCGCTCGAGTGCTTGATCGTGTTGAAGAAGCCTTTGGCGAAGTGTTAGTAGCCAGAGGCATCAACTGGGCTGCGCGTAGCGTTGCCGAACGTGCCGCTGTCGCACTCGACATCCTTCGACAGATACCGGTGCTGTGGATTTGGGACAATGTTGAAACGGTCACGGGTTTCCCCACCGGCTCGCCCTCGAACTGGAGCGCTGCGGAACAGTCTGAACTGCGGGAGTTCCTCACGCACTTGTGCGGCACCCAGGCTCGCATCCTGCTAACCTCACGTCAGGACGAGCAGGGCTGGCTTGGCGCCTTGCCGGTACGGGTGTCGTTGGGTCGCATGCCTATGCGCGAGCGGCTGGAGATGGCGGCGAAGATGGCGGACCATCACCAGCGTGGAAAAGGGGCAACCGCAACGCTTCGGCCGTTGTTGGAGTGGACTGAAGGTAATCCTATGACCCTCACCGTGGTTGTAGGGCAGGCGCTGCGCGATAACCTCATTACCGAGGACTGCGTCGCAGCCTATATCGAGCGTCTTAGGGCCGGAGAACAATCTTTCGACGACGACGTCAGCCAGGGTCGCGGGCGCTCTCTGGGCGCTTCCCTCGACTACGGCTTTAATGAGGGTTTCAGCACCGACGAACGGATCTTGCTTTCCCTGCTTCACCTGTTCCAGGGAGTGGTTGATACCGGTGTACTGGTCATGATGGGCGAGGACTGGAATCCAGGACGGGCCGCGCCCTATGCCGGGCTCGGATACCCTGTCTGGACCGAACTTCTCAACCGTGCGGCTGAACTTGGTCTGCTTACGGCTTGGGGCAAGGTATATTACGGTGTTCATCCTGTCCTGCCCTGGTTTCTCAAGTCCCGTTTCGACCAGTCGTTCCCCGACTCCACTTTGCCCGTCCGCGCCTGGAGCGAAGCGATCGGGCACTTGGCTGAGGTCTGGTCGGATAGTTTTTCTCACGGCGACTACGCCGCCCTCGACGTGCTGAGGACTCAAGGGAGCAATCTGTTCCGCGCCCGCTCCCTAGCCTTGCAGCATGGTTGGTGGGAACCGGCAGTAAGCGTGACGGGAGGATTGGAGCACTTTCTCACCAGTGATGGCCGCTGGGCCGCTTGGGAAGAACTTGTCGCCCCCGTCATCCCCTTGGTGGAAGACCGGACCACAGGTGATCCTTTGCTTGGCCGCGAGGCCAAGTGGTCGCTAACAATGGGTTTCCGGGCGCGGCTCGCTGAACGCAACCGAGACTTCGACACAGCCATCGCTTTTTTGGCGAAGCAAGTGACGGTAGATCGACGTCTCGCCGGCCACGCCCTCATTACCGATCCAATCAGCTCGGATGACTGCAATCAACGTTCCATTGGGCACTTGGCGGTTAGTTTGCAAGAGTTTGGCCGCCTTCAGTCCCGTACTGGCGACTCGTCCTGTATCACCGCCCTGCAGGAGGCGAAAACGTTGTTTGAGCGCCTTGGCAGGCGCCGTGAAGTTGCACTCAACGCCTTTAATATCGGACAAGCCTACCTGCTGAGCGGAACGACAACCCAGGATCTCGCCGCTGCAGAAGCTGCATACCGGGAAAGTCTCGAACGGCACGTTGAAGACGACCGTCTCGGTCGAGCAAAATGCTACGGTCAGTTGGGTATTGTTGCCTGGAGGCGCTTTGAAATCATGCGTCGTGCAGGCGTCGACTGGAACATCCAAGTGGGCCAATTGCGCGCAGCTGTTAATAGTCATCACCAAGCGCTCATCCTATTCCCCTCTGATGCCCATATCGGTCGAGCAGTGACGCATAGTTTTTTGGGGGCAATCTTTTCCACCCTGGGCGATCATGACGCAGCAATCAATCATTTTCAGAAATCTATATACTATCGCGAATTGGAAGGTAATTATTATTTTGTAGCGGAGTCTCGCTACAACCTTGCCATTGTCTTTTGCGAATCTCATCGCTTTGAAGACGCTCTCGATTACGCGCGCGTAGCGTTG
Organism: Azospirillum fermentarium; assembly: GCF_025961205.1. Lineage (NCBI taxonomy): Bacteria > Pseudomonadati > Pseudomonadota > Alphaproteobacteria > Rhodospirillales > Azospirillaceae > Azospirillum > Azospirillum fermentarium. The sequence goes on along the minus strand of NZ_JAOQNH010000003.1, from coordinate 976,634 downwards.
GCTTTCTATGAAACTCTTGGTGATCAGGCTGCCGGTAAGGTCACGATGACCCGGCGTCTGATTGCTCGAATTGAAGCTCACGATGTACGTAATTGCAACCAAAGGGCACCTCAATGAACGAACAAACGGCAAACCTAATCCGAATCGTCGCGAGTCAATTCGATTTTACGGTTCAACAGCAGGTAGAGCGACTGATCAAGGGGGGAAGTACATCTCGGCATTTCGCTATTGAGCCCGGCTTTGTCGTTGCCATTGCTGCGTTGATTGTAGCGACCGTCAGCATGACCTGCAGCGTTATCAACGTGCTTCGGCAATCGGGTGTAAAGCCGAAGCAGACGGATGTCGAACGCCGGGTAATTCTTGAGCTCGTACCACCACAAGGGATTTCTGAAGGTACGATAGCTAAAATTGTCACTGCTGCAGTTGCTGAAGCCTTGAAGTCGCAGGAGTGAAGTCCGCGCTCAGAGCTGGCTCGGATACGAAAGCGTCCGCTATCCGATTTGGTATTTGCCACCAGATGCCAGGAATTTTACAGAGATCCCCCGATGACAAGCTGAGCGTCGGCGAACCATTATTTTTTTGTGTGAATCTTTATTATTTGGTGATTTGACGATTAATACTTATGTAATCGGAATGTTTCATGGCAGCCGGATGGGCGGCCCAAGACCTTGTCGCAAAATTTGGTAATTGCTTGTATGGGGTTTTCGGCGCTGTCAAGCCGGTCATCTCTGTCTCCTTCCTCCCGCGTCTCATACGGCCGGCGCCTGAAGGGTTCCATTGATGAGATTTCATGCGAATTGCGGCCACCAATGGAACCACGTGACGGCCTTGAGGTAATCGGGATCATTGGCCAGCGCGCAGCAACGGTCGGCGAGTGCCTGATCGACGGCCGGGAGATCTGAGGTGGTCCCCGTTCCCCGGACAGTTGGATAAGCTTGGTTCGCCCATCAGGAAGGACGGACCCGATGACGGGAAAACGGAAGCGGTATTCGGCGGAGTTCAAGGCGAAGGTGGCGCTGGAGGCGATCCGGGGCGAGCTGACGGTGTCGCAGCTCGTGGCCAAGCACGGGGTGCACCAGACGCTGATCAACGCCTGGAAGAAGCAGGCCGTCGAGGGGATGGCCGGGGTGTTTTCCGGCAAGGCGGAGGCGGCCGAGGCCAGCCATCAGGGTGAGGTGGAAAAGCTGCACGCCATGATCGGGCAACTGGTCGTGGAACGCGATTTTTTGCGCAAGGCCTCCGGTCGATGAGCGTCGGCCGGAGGCGGGAGATGATCGAGCCGGAGCATCCGCGCCTGTCGATCACCCGGCAGTGCGCTCTGGTGTCGCTCAGCCGCTCCAGCTATTACGAGCCGGTGAAGGGCGACCCGCGCCGCCACCTTGATGAGGCCGAGGCGCAGCGTGTCGAACTGCGCCTCGCGCCAGAACGACGTCTTCGGCGCCAAGCCGCGCACGGTGTGCAGCAGCCAATAGGCGGCGGTGTGGATGAGCAGCCGGAACTGGTTGGCGGTCGCCTTGCTGCACGACGTCCGGTCGGAGGCGAGGTGCAGCTTGTGCGCCTTGATCAGGTTCTCCATCTGGCCGCGGGCGCAGTAGATGGTCTCGTACAGCGCCTGGGGCGTGCCGGTCAGGTTGGTGACGATGAACCGGGTATCGGTGCCCTGGGCCGACGCCTCGATCCGGGCGATGACCCGCCGCTCGACCTTCCACGTGCGGGCGGCGTAACGGAACTCGCGGAAACGCCGGACCTTGTCCGCCTCCCCGGCAAGCCGGCCCATCGCGGCGTCTTCGGCCAGATCGGTGACGCGCCCGAGCAGGACTTTGTTGCCGCCCAGGCCGAAGACGTAACCGACGCGGTTGCGCTCGCACCAGTTCATCGCCTCGTGGCGGCCGTAATGGCTGTCGCCGCGCACCAGGATATCGACGCGCGGCCAGCGGGCGCGGATGGTCCGCACGACGTGGCGCAGCACCAACGCCACCTCGGCGCCGTCCGGCGTCTTGCCGGGGCGCAGGATGACGGCGACCGGCTTGCCGGTGGTCGCCTCGTAGATGTGCATCGGCAAAAAGCAGCGCCCATCGTAATGGGCGTGGAACAGTGAGAGCTGCTGGGCGCCGTGGACGCGATCCTCGGTGTCGTCGATGTCCAGCACGAGGCGGCGCGGCACCGTGGCGAAGCTGTCGCAGAACAGCTCCACCATGGCCGCCATCATGCGTTTGAGCGCCACCGGACCGGGCAGGTTCTCCAGCCGGCTGATGGTCGGCTGCGAGCAGAGGTCGCCTCCGCTCTCCGGCAGGCGGCCGACCGCCATCTTGAAGGCCGGATCGCTGCGCAGGGTGTCGCAGTCATTGGCATCCGGGTAGCCGGCGGCGATCAGCGTAAGCGGTGTTCTCAGGCCACGGCGGGTTCCGCCTGCCGGGTATGGCCCCAGGGCAGGAGTTCATCGAGCTTGGTGATCGGATGGCCGCTGGCGAGCTTGGTCAGCACCTCGGCGAACCAAGCCTGCGGATCGGCGCCGTTCAGCTTGCAGGTTTCCACCAGCGACGCGATCGTCGCCCAGTGCTCACCGCCGCCGTCGCTGCCAGCGAACAGTGCATTCTTGCGCGTCAGGGCCAGCGGGCGGATGCAGCGCTCCACGCTGTTGCTATCGATCTCCAGCCGCCCGTCGTCGAGGAACAGCGTCAGCCCCTCCCAGCGGCTGAGCGCGTAGCGGATCGCCTCGGCCAGCGTCGATTTGCGCGACACCGTTGCGAGCTGCTTCTCCAGCCACGCCTTCAGCTCCGCAATCAGCGGCGCCGTGCGGGCCTGCCGCTCCCGGCGGCGCGCTTCGGCGTCACGGCCGCGGATCTCCGCCTCCACCGCGTACAGCTTGGCGATGCGCAGCAGGGCTTCGCTGGCGACCGGCGCGGAGCCGCCGGTCTGGAGATCGTAGAAGCCCCGGCGGACATGCGACCAGCAGAACGCGAGGCGCACAGCCCCGCCCTCGGCCAGCTTGCGATAACCGGCATAGCCGTCGACCTGGAGCACGCCGGCGAATCCCTGCAGGTGCGCCACCGGGCGTTCCGCCTTGCGATCCGGGGCATAGACGTAGGCCACCGCCGGCGGCTCCGGCCCGCCCCAGGGGCGATCATCGCGCGCGTACGCCCAGAGCTGGCCGGTCTTGGTGCTGCCCCGTCCGGGATCGAGCACCGGCGCCGTCGTCTCGTCGGCGAACAGCTTGCCCGAGGCTTTCAGGTTGGCCAGCAACCGCTCGTGCAGGGGCCGCAGGTACCAGGCAGCCCGTCCAACCCAGTCGGCCAGCGTCGAGCGGTCGAGATCGACGCCCTGACGCGCGTAGATCTGAGCTTGGCGGTACAACGGCAAATGGTCGGCATACTTGGACACCAGCACGTGGGCGATCAGCGCCTCGGTGGGGATGCCGGCCTCCACGATGCGCGCCGGCGCCGGGGCCTGTACGACGCCCTCTTCGCAGCGGCGGCAGGCGTACCTGGGCCGGCGGGTCACCAGCACCCGGAAGCGGGCCGGGACGAGATCCAGGCGTTGTGAGACATCCTCGCCGATGGGATGCAGCGCGCCGCCGCAGCACCGGCAGGTCTTGTCGGCGACGTCGATGAGGATCTCCTCGCGCGGCAGATCGGCCGGCAGGTTGCCGCGGTTCGCCGCCACGGAGTAGCGGTTGGTGTCGAAGCGCACCAGGCAGGTCTTGGAGACCGAGGCCGGAACGGCGTGGAAGCCGTCGAAGCGGCCAGCGTAGGGAACCAGGCTCGGCCGCTCCGCCTCGAAGGCCTCCCAGACGGTCTGCTCGCGCAACTCGGGATGGCGGTGCGCCTTGGCGTAGGCGACGCAGCGGTCCATCAATGTCCTTTTCCATCAGAGCATGCGCACCGGCTGCGAAGTCTGCCGCTTCCACAATCCGCGGCTCCAGTGCGGCGAGGTCGTGCAGGTGGCGCACCAAGGTGCCGTCGCGGTCCCTGGCCTCCTTCCGCTTGGCTGCGTCGAGCATCGCCTTCGCCCGCCACGCGAACGCCGATACCTTGTCGGCGGCGATCTTCAGCGGGTCCACGCAGGCGATCATGGGCACCTCGGGATCGAAACGCTTGCCCGTGACGACGAACGAGGAAACCGGATGGCTGATGGTGGCCAGCCGGGGCGGCTCGAAGGTCACTTCGATCTTGAGTTCCGGCCGGAAGCCGTAAGGCATGGGAAACTCGCGCGGATAGGTGAGCAGCGCCTGGAAAAACGCGCTGTTCTTTCCGACCAGCAGGGTCTTGTCGTCCCAGGTGAAGCCCTGCTGTCGGAGCGCGTCGAGGATGGCCTTGCGGCAATCGCTGAAGCCCTTGGAGCGGGCGCTTTTGCTCGCCGCTTCCGGAACGATCACCTTGAGAAGTCGATGTCCTCCGACAGCCGCTTGATGATGCCGAACCCCTTCGACAGCGACGTCCCGCCATCGAACACCGGCACATGGCCGGCAAGTTCCGTGTGCCCGGCGATGACGCGCGGAACCTGGACGACGTACCAGTCCTTCTCGACCAGCGCCGTAGGGATCCCGAGGTCGACGGCGACCGCGTCGATGAAGCCGTTATCCGCGACGGCGCTCAAATTCAACGCTGCGTCCCTCCCAGGAGATCGTGCGCCTGACCCTCTTGGTGACGCCGACCATCCGGCCGAGAGGAACCTGCTCGGTCTTGCGCTGCGCGTAATCCCGTTCCCACCGGGTTGGCACCACCTCATAGCCGAGCCGGCTCATGGCCTCGCGGGCCAGGTCGGTGATGTCCTTCCGGGGGAGGATCTTCCCGCTCAAGGGGCCGACGGTCGCCTTGGCATAGATGCCCTGACCGATCCGGACGATCTTTCCCTTCCGGACGAGCGTCCGCATGCCGCGGCCGATCTGATCGTCATCGGCCATGCCCTTGAAGTCCTGACGCAACACGACGTTGCCGTCCAGGTCGTCGATCCGACGTTCCATGCGGTTGGCCAGCGGCACCAGCTTGACCGGGTTGCGCTTCGGTCGGGCTGACATCAAAATCTCCATGCGCTTCCTGTCAAGATACGACACCAAAGGCAGAATATCAAAAAATATCAATATGTTCCTGGTAGAGGTGGGCGTCTTCATCCGGCCGGTCGTCCTGGGGGCCGGCCGTCGCTTTCGATGCATCGTCCTTCTTGGGCGGGCGGGTGAGGGCGACCGCAATGGCCTCCGCCACCTTGTCGGCGGCCACCCTGATCGGATCGGTCTTGAGGTGGGCGTAGCGGGCGGTCGTCTGGACCTGGGTGTGCCCGAGCAGGCGGCCGATCATCGGCAGGTCTTCGCCGAGCTGGAGCGCGTCGGAGGCGAAGGAATGCCGCAGGTCGTGGATGCGCAGGTCGTCCAGCCCGGCGCGCTTGCGCAGCCGGCGCCAGGGACGCTGCATGTCGGTCAGATGCTGGCCTTCGACCTGGCCGGTGATGACATAGGGGTTGTCCACCATCCTGGTGATGCCCTTGAGCACTTCAACGGCGGCCTTCCCGACCGTCACCAGTTTCGCCCCGGTCTTGGAATCCGGCAGTCGGAGCACGCCAGCCCTGAGATCGACGTGCTCCCATTTGAGCTTCTGGATTTCGCTGAGGCGGCAGCCCGTCAGAAGGAGGAGGTGGATGCAATTGACCGCTTCCGGTTCGGAAGTGGAGTCGCGCAGCACCTTGCCGATGCGGGCGAGTTCGTCCGGCGTGAGGTAGCGTTCGCGTTTGACCTCCTTGTAGCGCTTCACCTTCCAGCACGGGTTGATGCCATCGGTCCGGACGCCCCAGGTGTGGGCGACGGTGAACATGACGGAGAGAACGCCCAAGGTGCGGTTGGCCTGATAGGGGGTCGCTTTCAAGGATTGGTGAAGCTCGACCACGTCGGCGCGGCTGACGTCGATGATGCGATGGCTGCCGAGCTTGGGGTTGATGAACAGGTCGATGGAGCGTTTGTATTCGGCCCGGGTGGTCGGCTTGCAGTGGGAGGCGACGTGGTCCTCCAGGAAGCGCTTGCCGAACTCCTTCATGGTGGGGGAGGCCTTGCGCCGGTCGCGTTCGGACGCCGGGTCGCTGCCGCGCCGGACATCGGATAGATGCTTCATGGCTTCGGTCCGGGCGACATCGGGTGTCAGGACGCCATGGGGGCCGATGTTGACGCGGCGCAGGCGGCCGCCGGCCCGGAACTGGGCCAGATACATTTTCCGGCCCGAGGGATAGACGCGCAGTCCGAAGCCCTTCAGCTCTTCGTCCCAGAGGAAGAACTCTTCCTGGCCGGGGACGGCGGCATCGACGGACCGTTTCGTGATCTTGGCCATGGAGCACCCCACGAGCGCCGGAATCTCCGGAATCAAATCGGAATCACTTGGGAGGAAAAGAGCGCGCTTCCGATGAAACTGAAGCGTAGTTTGGTCGCCGAAAAATATCAATGGAAACAAGGTATTATAGTGCAATCGGATACTCTGTCGTAGTGCCGGAAACGTGCGTGCAGGGGCCGGAAAACGAACTCATAACCTGAAGGTCGCAGGTTCAAATCCGGCCCCCGCATCCAAATCAGCCAGCAATCCCAAGGGGTTGCTGGCTTTTTCGTGTCCGGCGAATCGGTATGGTCCATCTGTGTCCGCATTGTGTCCAGACATCGAGTGGCCGACGATGTCGCGCATGTTCTGTACCTGTTGGAACGCGAAGGAGCGTCTGGCCTAAGCCCGAGCGCTGGGGAAAGAGCAGGATTTGGAAGTCGCGTTATAATCCGGTACAAAGTGTGGTGCTCAGACGACGTGCGGAGCTTTCTCCCATCTCAACCGTATGGTAGCCTTTCCCATCATTTGGGGTAGGGCTGTTGGCGTAGGCACGCAGCCTTGAGGCGCGCAGTCTGGGGGGGCAATGGCTGAGTTTCCTAACGGCATCGTCAACGGTGAAGCTGCGAAGGCGGTTTTCGTGCGGCGCTCTAAGGAGCACGACGAGAAGACGGTCACGGCCGCCAAAAAGGAGGCCTTGGTTATCAAGGTCAAGGGCGAGGAGGCCGACGGTTGGGAGGTCGCGAAGTGGAACAAAACCTCTGTTCGTGTGCGCAAGCGGAAGCCCGATGACCGCCAGCTAGAAGACGACGTTTGGAGCCTGCTTTATCGCCTCGGTTTCAATGAGTTAAACGAGGATCGGCTCCTGACCTTCAAGGGGCGCCAGTTCGACGTCTTTGCCAAAGACGAAGATACTGTCTTCGTCGTCGAATGCACTCACGCGGAAGAGGAAGGTTCCAAGCCCGTCAAGGGGCTGATCGACAAGATTAATGCAAACGCTCAGGATGTCATACACGCCATCCACTCTCACTATGGCAAGACTCCAAAGCTGAAAATTAAGTTTGCGATTGCAACCCGTAATGTGGATTGGCGTAAGGCCGACAAAGAGCGGGCGGCTAAGTCCAACATAGCGGTCATCACCGAGCAAGATTTGGCCTACTATGGTAGGCTCATCGACTATGTGAAGGGCGCTGCTCGTTTCCAATTCCTCGCCCGCTACCTGGAGGGCGAAGGTGTCGATGGGCTGCGTCTTGAGGTGCCCGCGACGCGCGGCAAAATGGGAGGCACAACCTTCTACAATTTCCTGATATCGCCTTATGACCTGATGAAGATTGCTTATATCAGCCACAAGTCGGCCGACCTCGACACATACCAACGTATGGTGAAACCTGCACGGCTTAAGAGTATTGCCGCTTACATCGACGAGGGTGGGCAGTTTCCTACTAATATCGTTATCAACTTTAAAGTCAAGAGCCCGCTTCAGTTTGAAAAGCATGAGAGCTTCGAAAACAGTACTTTCGGAACGCTAAAGCTCCCGGGGCTCTATGGCTCCGCGTGGGTCATCGACGGCCAGCATCGACTTTATGGCTTTTCTTTTGCAGAAAAGGGGAAAAATCACGTCGTTCCGGTTCTTGCTTATGAGAACATGGATGCGGCCGACGAAATGGAGCTGTTTATTGATATTAACTCTAAGCAGGTGAAGGTGTCGCGGGGGCTCCTGAACGAGCTGTACTCGAACTTGAATTACGGGTCGGAGGACCCAGTGAAGCAATTCGAGGCGCTGTACCCACGGGTTGCGCTACGCCTTGGAGCTATGGCCAAGTCGCCCATCCGCAATCGGGTGTTGACCGTTGACAAGGATAAAGACCACTTCCGTTGCTTGACGCTGACCTCCCTGGCTGATGGGATTAAGGAGAATCGATTTCTCGGTACGGTCACGCACGCCCCGCCGAATCCGCACGTTTATCAACTTGGGCAACTCAGCGCCCTTTCCGGTGACTACGAGGAGACGGCCGAGAAAGCGGCCGACGTGTTGGTTGCGTACTTTGCACTGTTTGCCAAAGGCGTACCGGCCAACTGGGATCTCGGCGATGCTAAAGGCGGTTTTCTGTGCACCAACAACGGCTTACGCGCCTTGATGCGTCTCCTGAAAGAGTTGATTGCCTATGTCGAAGATAGCCAACAGGTGAAGGCAATCCACTTGGACGCCGACGACCTCGTCGAGCGCGTGGCCCCGTTGGTACAGCCCATCATCAACTTCTTCCGCACGGCCGACGCCACCCAGGTGAAGGCCTTCCGTGACCGACAGGCCCTCGACGGTGTGAAAAAGAACTATCTGTCGATGATGGGTATCATCCACGACGCCATACCGCAATTCACGAGCAAGGACCTCACGGAGTACCTGAAGGACAGGGATGAGAAGGGGACTCAGGAAGCCGACCTTATTATCAAGGATATCAACAAGATCCTCTACAACGACGTCATTGCGCGATTGAAGCAGAAGTTTGGCACCGAAAACGATGCATGGTGGTGGCAGGGTGTGCCGCAGCCCATCCGTAAGGAGTGCTTTGAGCGAGCTAACAATGACAATGGCGAGAAGCCGCTGTGGCAGTATCTGTCGCTGGCAACCTACCAGAGCATCGCGGTCCACAACTGGGACATATTCCAGGACAGCTACGCGCTCGGGGAGAAAGTGAAAAAGGGCGATGCCGTTCGGTGGATTGCGAAGCTGTCTAAGGCGCGCCAAACCACAGCACATCCGGAAAAGGGCGTTTTATCGAAGGACGAGGTGGCCTGGGTGAGGTCCATCTACATCAAGGTCAAAGCGCACATCGTCGGCGAGAAGGCTCTGGAATCGGCGTGACGCCGGTAGCGCTAATGGATTCTGGCACAGGGCGGTTTGGAGCGGATCGACAAGCCGAGGCCGGACGGCTATATTGTGGACGAACGAGGTCGCAGCGAGCGTCGAATGCCTAGTAAGAATATCCTGCTCATCGAGCCGGGATACCGGAACAAGTATCCGCCCCTGGGGCTGATGAAAATTGCGTCCTACCATGGGCCGCATGGCAAGGGCGACAACGTGCGCTTCATCAAGGGGGAGGATAAGTCAGTCCTCGGTACCGCATGGGATCGCGTCTACGTCACCACGCTGTTCTCGTTCGAGTACGATCGCATCTCTCGGGCAATCGATTTTGCCCTCGATGTCGTGCGTGGCCAAGCCAACAAGGTTTTCGTTGGCGGCATCGCTGCGTCGCTGATGAACGGCCGCTTTATATCGGAACCGCGCTGGCGCGGCATCCGGTTCATCTCCGGCCTGCTCGACAAGCCGCCTGCCGTTTCCTTGCAGCTGGATGAATTTGAGGAGGAACTTTACGCCGAGGACACGAGCGGGACCCCCATTGAGTCACTGGTGCCAGACTACAGCATTCTCGATCAGGTGGACTACAAGTACCCCGTTCGTGATGGCTACTTCCTCTATGCCTCCCGAGGCTGCATCCGCACATGTAGTTTCTGCGGCGTTCCAAAACTGGAGGGCGGTCTGCGGGAAACGCCGTCTATCACCGCCGTTGTCCGTGAGATTGAGCGCCGTTACGGCGAGAAGAAAGATCTCATCTTCATGGACAATAACATCACTGCCTCGCCCAAGCTAAAGGACATTATGGATGAAGTGGTAGACCTAGGCTTCGGCCGGGGAGCTACTATCACCCGCAGGGGCGTCGCCATCCAGCGTCGCGTCGACTTTAACCAAGGCGTGGACGCAAGGGAGCTGGCGAAGAATCCGGAGCTTATGAAGCAATTGGCGCGGGTCTGTGTCAGCCCCCTCCGAATTGCCTTCGACCATTTGGGCTTTCGGGACGACTATGAAACAGCCATCCGACAAGCCGAGGCCAATGGCCTGAAGGACTTGTCAAACTACATGCTATACAACTTCAAGGAAGCTCCGGCTGACCTGTTCGAGCGCATGTACCTGAACGTCCGCCTTAACGAGGAGTTGGGTATCCGCATCTTCAGTTTCCCCATGCGCTACCAACCTGTGGACCTCACTGACCGTTCGCATGTTGGCCCGAAGTGGACCCGCCACCAATTGCGGTCAGTCCAGGTCATCCTACAAGCCACCCACGGTATCGTTTCTGGCACTCCTGACTTCTTTCGCGAGGCTTTCGGCGATTCGGTCGATGAGTTCATGAGCTTGCTCATGAGGCCGCATCACATGATTTTTAACCGCTTCTGGTACAAACCGGGGGGCGGTGGCGAAGCCGAGTTCGCTGAGTACCAAGCAGCATTCAACAGGATGACTGAGTCTCAGAAGACGAATCTTTTGAGCCTGCTTTCTGAGGTGATGTTTGATCTGCCCGGAAAACCCCGCCTGAGCCGTGAACAACTGCGCGACCGTTTTACCCAGGAGCAAGATGATATCTTGCGCAGGGTGCTTGAGTTTTACATCCCACCGACGAAGAAGGAGGAACGTCGAATTTGGGAGCTGCAGAAGGTTGTCCGAATGAAGGTTGATGTCGATTTCGGCCTCGCCGAAGATGAGGTGGTGGAAGACGCCGGACTGCAGGAGCTTGCCGACGAGGCTGAGACATCTGAAAAGCAGGTCGCTTAGGGATCATGAGCAAACACACCAACATCTCACTCCCTGCCGAAATCGTTATCGGCAAGGATGTGCTGGAACTCGTCAGTTCAGCCATGTACGTCGATCCACTGACGATCTATCGGGAGTACATCCAGAATGCCGCTGATTCCATCGATGTGGCGCGTGCTACTGGGGTGCTGGGCGCCGACAGGGTCGGGCGAGTTGACATCACCCTGGACCTTAACCAGCCAACCCGCTCAGTAAAAATTCGCGACAACGGTGCCGGTGTACCCAACGGTGAGTTTGCGAAGCGCCTGACGGCGATTGGAGGCAGCCGCAAGCGCGGCACATCAGCGCGTGGCTTCCGTGGTGTTGGGCGTTTGGCCGGTCTCGGTTACTGCCAGGAATTGATATTTCGCTCGCGAGCAGTGAACGACTCCGTAGTGCAGGAGCTTCGATGGGACTGTCGGGTTTTCAAAAAGCTGCTATCCGACCCGTCCTACCAGGGAGGGCTTCACGACCTTATTCAGGCGGTGGCCAAGGTCGTCGAGATTGATCCTGAAGGTTGGCCCGAACACTTCTACGAGGTTGAATTGGTCAAGCCGATTCGCATCGGCAAGGACACGCTGCTGAACCAGGACGCCATTGCCCATTACTTGGCGCAGGTCGCTCCGGTGCCGTTTGCTCCCGAATTTAAGTTTCGCGAGCAGATTTGCGAGCACTTGCTTCAGCACCTCGGTAGTCTTGGCGAAATCCATATCCACATCAATGACGCGAAAACACCAATTTTTCGGCCGTACCGAGATGACTACGCTTACGGCGAGGGTCGGCGTGATGTCTTCGCTGGCTTTAAACCCATAACCATAGAGGGGCGGGATGGCGGAGTTGGTGCCGTCGGGTGGCTACTGCACCATGGATATTTTGGTGCCATCCCGAGCGGTGAGGGCATCAATGGCTTGCGTGCGCGCAAGGGCAATATCCAAGTTGGCGACCATCGCATATTTGCGGAGGTCTTTCCGGAGTCTCGCTTCGCGAGCTGGACGGTAGGCGAAATCCATATCCTTGATGAGCGGTTGGTACCCAATGGCCGTCGCGACAATTTCGAGCAGAACGTCCACTTGGATCATCTCCTCAGCCGCTTGGGCGAGGTTGGTGACCAGATCGGCCGCATGTGCCGGTCGAGTTCGGTAGTTCGCAACCGCATCAAGGCTTTCGACATTGGTGCCTTAAAGGTCGAACAGCAGCTGAAGATCCTTGAACAAGGAGCCATTGACGGTTCGACGGCGGAGAACATTGTCGAGGACATCCGCAGCGAGATGTTCGAGATCAAGCGCGTCGCGGAGGCAGGTGTGCTGGCCGAGTACGATCGCGCTACTCTGTCCGAACGCTATACGCAGCTGGAGGACCGGTTGGTCAAAGCGAGCGCACAGGCTTTGGGTGGTGTTGATGTCCTTGGCATGCTTCCTGAGGGCGACCGCGCCGTGATTCAGCGCATGATTACGCTCATTTACGAGTGTTCTCAAAATAGGGTTGCAGCGAAGTCACTGGTTGACCGCATCCTTGCGCGTCTCGGAGATTCGTGATCGACGTTTGCTGACTAGGAAGTGCAGGATGATCAAAGACGAAATGGCTGATGGATTAACTAAAGATGAAGAGGCCGATCTCGTTCGGCAGGGCGAGAGAACTGTTGATAATCTAAAGCGTCTGTTCGCGGTAATCTTCGCGCTTAGCTTCGGAATCGCAGGCGCCTCAGTTATCGGCAGGATCGAGGCCGTTCTATCATCGAATGGGCCGCTCAACATTGGGCGGCCTCTTCTCCTTTTGAACCTTGAGATGCTGGTGGTGTTTACAGCCACTGCGGCCATCTTCTACCATCATGGCGCAAAATTCCTGGATCACCGCTATGCAAGCAAGCCGTGGTCCGAAGCGCACCCAATTGGCTTTGCGCTTGACTTTATCACCTTGGTGCTGACGATGGTGCCGTTCTATTTCATGGCACATTCGCTGCGGTCGGATATCACACATAAAGTCGGCTACACCATGTATTTCTGGTCGTACTCGACCTTGATTTATGTGGGGCTTCTCCTCTTGGTTTTGGCCGAGATTCGGCACTTGCCCGTCATCCGAGAGCGAGTTTTTCATGAAAGGCTCAGCCAAAATGAGCTAAGCCGTGATCGTCGCCTGAGATCGTTTTGGTTCGTAATGAACTGCGTTGCGCTCATCGTCGTTATGAAGTTGTTCGATTGGCAATTGGATAGCGGTAATGCATGCCCAACGAATGGAGATCCGAGTAAGTTTCTTTATGCTTTCGGCGTTGTGGCTGTTGCTCGTGATATCCTGGATTATGTCTTCGCTTGGCGATACATTTACCCAGTTCCAAGCCACATCCGAGAAAAGAAGGCTGTGCTCCCGATACGGATCGTTACAGACCACTTGTGGGTTGCGTACGCCATCAGCTTGGCTAGCATTAGTTATTTGACTTACCTGATTTTCTGGGAAATCCAAATGCTTGACGTCGGGAAGTGGCTTGCTGCTTGTCGAGTATGATTTAGCAGCAGCTAGTGTTAAAGGGTGGGGCGGTGCATTTATTGAGTGCTGGCTTAATCGACCAATTCCGCAACGCCCCTGGGCCGACGGCGGCGCGCGGGTTCGTGCCTTGCAGAACTCTGTCGCACAATTGCGGAGGGGCGTGATCCTTTCTGCAAGGAGAAGCGACATGAAGGTACGCATCCGGTAAGCGCCGCCTTGGCAAAGTAGGGTCCGACGTCTGAGTTTTGCGTGGCGCGTCATCGCGCGGACGCAAACGAGTGGCAAACGTCATGGCTTACCAGCGGGTCGAGGTTCTGACGGGGACGGAGCGGCGGCGGAACTACACGCCGGCGGAGAAGGTCCGGATGGTCGAGGAGGCGTTCCGCCCCGGCGTGGTGGTGACGGAGGTGGCCCGCCGGCTGGGCGTGCACGAAAGCCTGCTGTATCGCTGGCGGGGGCTGATGAAGGCCACGGGGATCGCCGTGGGCGAACCGCCCAGCTTCACTGCGGTGACCATCACGCCGGAGCCGACCGTCACGGAACTGCCGGTCGTGGAGCCCCGTGCGCCATTGCCGCCTCCGGCGACGTCGGCCACGAGCCCGGCGATCCTCGAGGTCATCCTGCCCAGCGGGGCACGCCTGCGTCTGGAAGGGCCGGTCAACCCGGCCCTGGCGGCGGCCGTCATCGGTGCCCTGGCATGATCCCGGTGCCGAGCGGGGTGCGGGTGTGGCTGGCCAGCGGGCACACCGACATGCGCAAGGGCTGGGCGAGCCTGGCGTTGCTGGTGCAGGAACGCTTCGCCCAAGACCCGCACAGCGGCCATCTCTTCATCTTCCGCGGGCGCCGCGGCGATCTGGTGAAGATCATCTGGTATGACGGCCAGGGCAGTTGCCTGTTCATGAAGAGGCTGGAGCGGGGCCGTTTCATCTGGCCCACGCCGGCGGACGGCGCGGTGTCGATCTCGGTTGGGCAGATGGGCTATCTGCTCGAAGGCATCGACTGGCGCAACCCGCAGAAGACTTGGCGTCCCGAGACCGCAGGGTGACTGCGACACGGTGAATCGACGGGCCGGTTCAGGGGAGATTGCGACGGCTCGAAGGCGTGATCCCAGGTAAACTGGCGCCATGACCGCCGCCCCGCCCCCTGCCGCCGTGGCCGACGACATCGCCAGCTTGCGCGCCGCCTTGGCGCAGGCCGAGGCGCGGGCGGACGCGGCGGAAGCCGAAGCGGCGCGGGCCAGGGCGATGGCTTCGAACACCGAGGCGCTGATCGCCAGCCTGAAGCTGGAAATCGAGAAGCTCCGGCGCGAGCTCTACGGCACGCGCTCCGAGCGCAAGGCACGCCTGCTGGACCAGTTGGAGTTCCAGCTTGAAGAGCTGGAAGCGACGGCCAGTGAGGACGAGTTGGCAGCCGAGCAGGCCGCTGCCCGAACCACCGGGGTGACGGCCTTCACCCGCAAGCGGCCCTCGCGCCAGCCCTTTCCCGGCCACCTGCCGCGCGAGCGCGTCGTTGTGCCGGCCCCCGCGACCTGCCCGTGCTGCGGCTCGGACAAGCTGTGCAAGCTGGGCGAAACGATTACCGAGACGCTGGAGGTGATCCCGCGCCAGTGGAAGGTGATCCAGACGGTGCGCGAGCGGTTCTCCTGCCGGGCCTGCGAGACGATCAGCCAGCCGCCGGCACCGTTCCACACCACCCCGCGGGGCTGGGCCGGCCCCAACCTGCTGGCCACCATCCTGTTCGAGAAGTTCGGCCAGCATCAGCCGCTGAACCGGCAGGCCGAACGCTTCGCGCGGGAGGGCGTGCCGCTCAGCCTGTCCACCCTGGCCGACCAGGTGGGCACCGCCGCCGCGGTGCTGAAGCCGCTGCACGACCTGATCGCGGCGCATGTGATGGCGGCTGAGCGGTTGCATGGGGACGACACCCCGGTGCCCGTGCTGGCCAAGGGCAAGACCGATACCGGGCGCCTGTGGGTGTATGTGCGCGATGACCGGCCGTTCGCCGGCCAAGCCCCACCGGTGGCGCTGTTCCACTATTCCCGCGACCGCAAAGGCGAACATCCCGAACGGCACCTGGCCGGCTTCAAAGGCTGGCTGCAGGCCGATGCGTTCGCCGGCTACAACCGGCTGTACGAACCCGAGCGACAGCCGGGGCCGATCAGCGACGTGCTGTGCTGGGCGCATGCCCGGCGCGGCTTCTTCAAGCTGGCCGACATCGCTACGAACACCAGGCGCGGCAAGGATGCCCCGCCGATCTCGCCGCTGGCGCTGGAGGCCGTGACGCGCATCGACGCCCTCTTCGATCTCGAGCGTGCCTTGAACGGCAAGCCGGCGGCCGAGCGGCTGGCGGCACGCCAGGAGCATGGCGTCACCCTGGTAGCCGCGCTGGAGGGCTGGATGCGGACGGAGCGGGCCCGGCTCTCCCGCCATGCCCCCGTGGCCAAGGCGATGGACTACATGCTGACGCGCTGGGACGGCTTCACCCGCTTCCTCGGCGATGGCCGGCTGTGCCTGACGAGCAACGCCGCCGAACGCGGCCTGCGCGGGATCGCCCTCGGGAGGAAGGCGTGGCTGTTCTGCGGCTCCGATCGCGGCGGCCAGCGGGCGGCGATCATGTATGGCCTGATCACCACCGCCAAGCTGAACAACGTTGACCCGCAGGCCTGGCTCGCCGACGTGCTGGCGCGCATCAACGACATGCCACAAAACCGCCTGCACGAACTCCTGCCCTGGGAGTGGAAGGCGATGCGCGAGCAGGCAAAAGCTGCCTGACCGCGGTACTCAGCGGATGCTTACGGATCAGCCGCGGGTCAAGGCGCTGCTGTCGGACGAGCACTTCTCGGTGGACGGCACGCTGATCGAGGCGTGGGCCAGCGTGAAGAGCTTCCGGCCCAAAGATGGCAGCGGTGAGCCGCCGGGGCCGGGCCGCAACGGCGAGCGCGACTTTCACGGTGAGAAACGGTCCAACGAAACGCATGCCTCCACAACCGATCCCGAGGCGCGTCTCTACCGCAAGGGCAACGGGCAGCCGGCGAAGCTGGCCTTCATGGGCCACGCGCTGATGGAGAACCGCCATGCTCTGGTGGTGGATGTCCGGCTGACGGCGGCTACGGGCTTGGCCGAACGCGAGGCGGCGGTGTCGATGGTCGAGGCCATCTCCGGCTGCCACCGCATCACGCTGGGCGCCGACAAGGCTTACGACACCAAGGATTTCGTGGCGAACATGCGCCGCCTGGGCGCCACCCCGCACGTTGCCCAGAACACCAGCAACCGCCGCTCAGCCATTGATGGCCGGACCACCCGTCACCCCGGCTATGCCGTGTCCTTGCGCATCCGCAAGCGGATCGAGGAGGTCTTCGGCTGGATCAAGGGGGCGGGGCTGCGCAAGACCCGCCACCGCGGCACCGCCCGCGTCGGTTGGATGTTCACGCTGACTGCCGCCGCCTATAACCTGATCCGTCTGCCCAAGCTGCTGACAACGGCATAATCATCCCGGAGTCCGCCTGAATGGCGGCTCCAGGAGCCTGAGGGCGCGGAAAAAGGCGCCATCCAGACCAAAACAGGCCCCGAAAACACCATTTCCAAGCTTCAGCGGAGACAATGCCACCGCATCGGTCCGTTTTTCCGCGCCCTGCTAGAACTCCTCGAGGACGGTACGCTGACTGTTGGCCCGCGACAGGTTCCACCGTCTTTGACCCTGAAGCCGTTCCACGCCCTAGGCTCTGTGGACAAAGGTTGGTATCCAAATACGAATAGCGGCGAGCTTGACGAAGGCGATGAAGGAAGAGCGGGTCTTGTCATAACGGGTTGCGACCCGCCTCATCTGTTTGAGTTTGTTGAACATTCTTTCGATTTTGTTGCGAGCCTTGTAGGCCTCCTTGTCAAAAGCGGGCATTGTCTTGCGGGTTGGGTTCGGCTTGATGATCGGACGGATAGCCCGGATCAGCAAATGCTCACGGTTGGCATCGCTATCATAACCGGCATCGGCGAGCAGGGCCTTGGGAGAGGGGATCTCCAGCGGGATTTCCATCAAAGGGATCAATTGCTTGCTGTCGGATGCCTCGCCCCCGGTCACGATGAAGGCCAGGGGCCGCCCGGTCCGATCGCACCGTGCGTGGATCTTGCTCGTAAAGCCGCCGCGCGAACGACCAAATCCCGCCGCGCAGGTCCCCCTTTTGCGCCCGCGGCTTGGCTGTGACCCCGAACCGTCGTGCTATCGACCATCTGATCCTTCCAGTCGTCGGTAATGCCCAACTCGACCAGCGTTTCGAGGATCTCGTCGAAGACCCCTTGGACACACCAGCGCCGGAACCGTCGAAAGATCGAATTCCAGTTTCCATAGCGCTCCGGCAAGTCCCGCCAGGGAATACCAGTACGCAAAACATAGTTTATCCCGTTGAAAAAACGGCGATTGTCATGGGCTGGCCGGCAGCCTCGCCCGCGCTCCGAAGGCAAAAGCGGGCCAATCACCGCCCATTCGCCATCCGATATCTCCCCGCGCTCCATCAAGACCTCCCATCCAAATGAAGTCTTGAATCAGATTCTCCCTCCGTTGGGAAGCCCCTTTGTCCACAGAGCCTAGTTCGCTGACGGTTTGCTTCTGCTTGTCGCTCATCACGCCTTCCTCATTTGGCCCCGCGGCGGTAGCGCCGCTTCCCCCGGCCCGACTTGCGCACCACCAGCACCGTCTTGACCACGCCGTCCCCGGTGACCACCGCGGCCAAGCCCTTCAAGCGGTCGAGGTGGTGCCGTGAGATCCCCTCGGCGGCAAGCTCCTCGGCTCCTTCCCGGCTCAGCCAAAGACTGGTGTCACCCCCGCCTACCGGGACGGCGATGTCCGCCCAGCCAACGAGGGTATCGAGGACGTCGTCCGTTACCCCGCGTTGGCGCACCCGCTTCTCGGAGTGCTTGGTCGTCATCACCCCCATTCGCCGCCTCCATGCTTTCGTCAGGCAGCACAAACCTGCCATCTGAAGCGTGGACTGTCGCTATGCAATGCGTGATTTCGGGGTGGAAAACTCCATAGTTCCTCCGGAATAATTTACATGGCTATGCCGGGGCGTTTTGCATGACTGGCTGATGGTGGAGCGCAGGATCCGGCGGTTAGCTATCCTCCCACCATGAGGTAAGGAGGTGGTGACCAGCTTCCTCCAACGGATTTCGCAGCGCGTCGAGGCACCCTTCATGGCGGTGAACTGTGCCGCCACCCCGGCAAACCTGATCGGCAGCGAGGTGTTCGTGCACGCGAAGGGGGGCATTCATTGGGGCCAACGCGCTGCGCCGCAGCTACGCCGGGCGTGCGGCTGACGGCGCGCTCTTCCTCCACGAGGTCGGAGAGCTTCCGTTACCGGTGCAGGCCTTGCCCCTCGGCTTGGTTCAGGAGGGGGTGTTCTTCCGAGTTGGCAGCGAGAAGTCGCTGCCGTTCGCGTCTCTGCAAGTCCGTGCGAAAAATGCAGAACTGGCGCAGCGGATTCGAGAAGCCGGTCACATCGGCGTCACCACCTACCACCTGAAAAAGAAGTTCTTGTGAACTCAGATTTCCTGCTGCATACCTATTGGTCGAGACTGAGCCTTAAAGGCTGAACAAACCATCGAGCGCAATGGTGAGGAGTTGTGCGTGACGACGGCGTCGCCGGACCCAGGCGCGGTGCTCGACAAGACGGATCCCGGCGCTGACACCCAAGCGCGGTTCTCGTACCAGCATTGTTTCGCAGCTCTTCAGTGTCTGCGGCTGCTGTCCGGCCAGCTGGAAGCCGTCTATTGCGAGAATCACGAAGACATCCTGCTCAGGAAGCCGGGGGGGACCTATGATGCTCTCCAGGTCAAGACACGCCGCTTCGACTTGGAACCCTTCAAGGCCAATGATGATGCTGTCAAGAACAGCATAGGCCGGTTTGCCAAACTTGAAAAAGACTATCCGGCTCGGTTTGATAACTTCCATTTCATCACCAACCACGGGTTTTGGGGTGAGAAGGAGAACGGAAATAACCTTGCCTACATTCGCGCCCAAATCTGTGAGCGTGGCAACCTCGATGGCTTGACCAAGGCGCACCTGCTCAAGAAGTTTGTGTCCGGCCTGTGCGGTGAGCATGGCTGTGACGAGGCACACGTCGTTGCCGTCGTGCTCAAGCTGCTTCTTCTCGGTCAGCAAACGGACCTGGAGCGACCGTACAAGGATCTGCGCGAGAACGTCGGCGACGTCCGGGACTACCGGCGAACGCAGACGTTCCACACCCTCACCAGGGTTGCCGACAACCTCATCTACCTTTGCCAACAGGCCTCCAGCTGCGTTCTCGGCGGCAGCGTCGCGGACCTGTACAGCTTGGTGATGGATTTCGAAGCCCAGCGGGACGCCCTGCTGCTGGCGGGCAAGACGATCACCGCGGACCGGGTGGAAGAGGTCATCCGGCAGTCCCTGGTCGAAGGGGCGGACAACCTTCTGGTCTCGTCAGGAGGCGTCTCGGCAGACGCACTTCCGCCAGGGTTCGACGTCATGGTCGAGAAGCTCGAGCACGGTGGCCTCCAGATGGCGCGTGTCGACTCGTTGAAGGACTTCAAGAAGTCCATGGAGACACTGTATGTCAAATGGGTTTACCGCTACGGCCTCGACGAGGCCAACCGGCGTTTGCAGCATCTGAAAACCTTGGTCAGGGACGATTGCGTAGAGGCTCAGCTGTCCGTTGAGCAGCCGGGCCAGAAGTATGCGAGCGCGATGTACACAGCCCTTCGACAGATGCTGGAAGATCGGCTGCGTACGAGTACCTTGCCGATGTTCGATTGCGCACGGGAGCACCTGCTTGGTACGGCCGGGATTCTGACCGAGGAGTGTACGGTCTGGTGGAGTGACCGGTTCGATCTGAAGGCTGTTCGATGAGGCTCACGCTTGCCGACATCGTGACCAGCCTCGACCGCGACGAGCCGGTTCACCTGGCCCGCATGCTCGTCCTCCTGCTGGCGTTCAGCAGGCCGGATGACGCGGCGATCCACGGCATCACCAAACTCGCCAAATTGGATTTCCTGCTCAGGTACCCGTCGTACTTCGAGCGCGCGATGGTCGCCCGCGGGGTTACGCCCGAGCGCGTGCCGGTGGAGGCCTACGAACGCCGCACTGTCGAAGCGACGATGGTCCGGTACCGCTTTGGGCCGTGGGACCATCGCTACCGGCGCTTCATCAACATCCTGTCCGCCAAGGGCTTGGCACGGGTCGACACCGACGGCCGTACCGTCCGGCTGTCCTTGACGGCGCGCGGGATGGAGGTTGCGGCCGCGTTGGCGGAAGAAGACGCCACCAAGCCGTTGGCGGCCCGTGCCCGCATGCTCCGCCAGAGGATCGATATCGGGGCGACGGACATCATGAAGTTCATCTACGCCACCTTCCCCGAGATCGCGACGCTCGCCTACGAAGAGGCCATTACGCCATGAAGCTGCGCTTTGAGTACCTCCAGCTGCGTTGCCGTGCGAGCGTCGAGACGGTGCGCTTCGCCGAACGGGTCTCGTTCTTCCATGGCGAAATGTCGGCCGGTAAGTCCAGCATCCCGGCCCTCATCGACTTCTGCCTCGGCGGCCGGTTCCCAGCCACCCCGGCGCTCAAGCAGGAGCTCGTCTCCGTCGCGTTGCAGGCGCGGATGGGCACGAACACGGTGGTCATCGAGCGGGTCGCCCAGGACGCCGGTTCGGCGCAGGTCACCTGGCAGACCGCCGCGGGCGAGACCTACATGGTGTCGGCGCCCATGAGGCCGCGGGCAGAGCCGATCTTCGGTGAGGACGTCTTCAGTTTCAGCGACCTGATCCTCCGGCTCCTGGGGATCCCGGTCGTGAAAGTCCGGCGGCGCACCTACGACAGCGACTCGCCGCTAGCAGGGCGCGGAAAAAGGCTATGCCCGGCTGGCCGGTCGTGATTCTCTCATTTCGTAGAGAATGAGGCCGGCGAGGGGGCGATGCGGGGTTCGGACGAACGCAGCGAGGGTCTGTTCAGCTACGTGAGCTGTGAGGCTCGGGTTCCGGCCAACCACCCGTTGCGGGCGATCCGGGCCATCGTGGATGAAGCGCTGGAGGTGATGTCGCCAGCCTTCGAGGGTCTGTACTCGAAGATCGGGCGGCCGTCGATCGCACCGGAGAAGCTGCTGCGGGCGCTGCTGCTCCAGGCCTTCTACTCGGTGCGCTCGGAACGCCAGTTGATGGAGCAGCTTGATTACAACCTGCTGTTCCGCTGGTTCGTCGGGCTGTCGATGGACGCCCCGGTGTGGGACGTGACGGTCTTCACCAAGAACCGTGAGCGTTTGCTGGCGGGGGATGTGGCGGCCACGTTCCTGGCCACCGTGCTGGATCAGCCGCGGGTCAAGGCGCTGCTGTCGGACGAGCACTTCTCGGTGGACGGCACGCTGATCGAGGCGTGGGCCAGCGTGAAGAGCTTCCGGCCCAAAGATGGCAGCGGTGAGCCGCCGGGGCCGGGCCGCAACGGCGAGCGCGACTTTCACGGTGAGAAACGGTCCAACGAAACGCATGCCTCCACAACCGATCCCGAGGCGCGTCTCTACCGCAAGGGCAACGGGCAGCCGGCGAAGCTGGCCTTCATGGGCCACGCGCTGATGGAGAACCGCCATGCTCTGGTGGTGGATGTCCGGCTGACGGCGGCTACGGGCTTGGCCGAACGCGAGGCGGCGGTGTCGATGGTCGAGGCCATCTCCGGCTGCCACCGCATCACGCTGGGCGCCGACAAGGCTTACGACACCAAGGATTTCGTGGCGAACATGCGCCGCCTGGGCGCCACCCCGCACGTTGCCCAGAACACCAGCAACCGCCGCTCAGCCATTGATGGCCGGACCACCCGTCACCCCGGCTATGCCGTGTCCTTGCGCATCCGCAAGCGGATCGAGGAGGTCTTCGGCTGGATCAAGGGGGCGGGGCTGCGCAAGACCCGTCACCGCGGCACCGCCCGCGTCGGTTGGATGTTCACGCTGACTGCCGCCGCCTATAACCTGATCCGTCTGCCCAAGCTGCTGACAACGGCATAATCATCCCGGAGTCCGCCTGAATGGCGGCTCCAGGAGCCTGAGGGCGCGGAAAAAGGCGCCATCCAGACCAAAACAGGCCCCGAAAACACCATTTCCAAGCTTCAGCGGAGACAATGCCACCGCATCGGTCCGTTTTTCCGCGCCCTGCTAGTGCGCCTCAGCATCCGCGACATCTTCAAGTTCGTCTATCTCGACCAAGACAACCTCGACTCGGACTTCTTCCTGCTCGACGTGCCGATCCGGAAGGAGAAGAGCCAAGATACCCTCCGGTTCTTCGTCGGCCACCTGAGCGAGCGGCTGAACGAACTCCAGATCGAGCTTCAGCGCCTGAAGCAGGAGCAGCGCGCCCAACGCGACTCCATCACGAAGGTTCGCGCGTTCCTGGCCCCCTTCGGGTTCGACTCTGAGGAGCGCATTGCCGCGGAGCTGGAGGAGCTGAACGCCGAAGCAAGGCGGATCGAAGAGGAGCTTGCCGCGCTGCGCGCGGGGTATCGGCCGGAAACGCGGATCTCCGATGAGAACCGCAGGAAGCTGAAGGAGCTGGCCGCCCAGGTGGCGACCCTTGAGGACGCGATCGACGAGGTCAACGCCCGCATCGGCGAACAGGAGGCGTTGGCGGCCGAGCTCATGCAGCTCAAGATGAAAGCGGCGCGGGTGGACATTTCCCACCGCGTCCTCGACGGCGTGGAGTTCGAGTGCTGCCCGCGCTGCGGGTCCGGGCTCCCGGTAAAAGCCGAACACACGGACGACGCCTGCTACCTGTGCCACACACCGTCCAGCCAGCAGCCGCGCGGGCAGGCGCTCACCGCGGATGTCGTGCGCCAGGACCTGGATGCGCGCATCGCCGACCTTCAGGACTCGGTGTCGCGGCACCGCAATTCACGCGGCCCGCTGCAAGCCAAACTCGCGGAGGTACGGCAAGCCCGGCGCGAGGTGGACGGTCGCGTGGCGGAGTCGCTTCAAGGGTATGAATCGGACTTCCTGGCACGAAGCCGTGTTGGCGAGCAGCGACTTGCCGTCATCCGGGAGCGCTCCTCATTCCTGGAGCGCATTCGGGCGCTGCCCGCCGAGATCGCCCGGCTCTTTGTCCAGGCCGACCTTCTGTCGGCCGATATTGAGGCGGTGCAGCGCAAGCTCGAGGAGGAGGAAGCCAAGCTCGTCGGCGCCGAACAGAACCTGACGAAGCTGGAGGAGAACTACGCAGCCGTGCTCGGCGCGATCAAGTTCCCGGCGTTCTCGGCCAACGACCAGGTTGTGCTCGGACGCCGCAACCTGATCCCCGTGGTATGGCCAAAGGGCGACGAAAGCCGGGCCTTCTCCTTCTTCACCGTAGGCAGCGGCGGCAAGAAGATCCTGATGAAGATTGCCTTCGCGCTGGCGCTCCACAAGACGGCCGCGGAGCAGCGTCTGCCGGTTCCACGGGTGCTCATCATCGACTCTCCGATGAAAAACATCACTCCGGACGTGAATCCGGACATCTTCAGGAATTTTTACGCGCACCTGTACGCCCTGCTCGGCAGCGTGCTGGCCGACTGGCAGGTCATCATCGTGGACCAGACCTTCGCGCCACCGCCAGCCGATGTCGCGCCATCGCTGGACAGGATGATGCGCCGGGGTGACCCGGAGAACCCACCATTGATCGGCTACTACGAAGGTCCCTGACGCCGCGGGGAGTTCGAGGTTGGCGCGGCTGACGGTGGCCATGTCCGCGGGCGTTCTCTTTAGAGTCAATGATTCTCCCGGATTCCGGCGGCTAAGCCTTTGAATAGGATCGACATTCCTTTCGTCGACCATCTTGAGTCGCCTGCACCCGCATCCTGATCGGATGCGATCATTCCCAGGCCGCGGGCTGGCGCAGGCCAGCACGGGCTACGGTCACCGGCGCCGGAAGAAACCGCGCCGGGCTTCGTCGCGGATCCGGACCCGGTGCATCGTCTCGGCCAGAACGACGCCGCCCCGGTGGATCTGGCACACCATGCTGTGGTCGCCGCGGTACGCCGTGTTGGTCCAGCGCTCGACACCGCCGTTGTCCTGCTGCCAGTCCATCTGACCGGCTGCCCGCGCCTCGTCGCCCTCGTTCTGGACGATCCAGCGGATGCTGTACGGCGGCGGCACGTTGGTGTTGGCCACGGTGAACCGCAGGGCGACACCCTTGGGCAGCACGCCGACGCCGCTGCGGTGCGTGCCGTACACCGGAGCGCCCTCCCGCTTGGCCAGCCCGCAGGTGATGTCCACCGTGAACGGCCGCGCCACCGCCCGGCTGGCATCGGCCTTGGCGGCCGCCTGCTCCTGACCGGCGGCCCAGAAGTCGTGGTTGAAAAACCAACGCCACGCCGAACGGGCCTGGGCGGCGGTGCAGTCCGCCCGCTGGAGCACCGCCAGCTTCTCGACCGCCGTTCCGAGCTTCTCCAGCAGGTTCTCGACCTGGAGGCGGCACTCGTCCTTGGCGGTGAGCTCGCGGTCCGGGTAGATCGGGTTCATCACCGTCGTGCTGCGCGCCAGCCGCTCGCGCAGCGCCACGATGGTGTCGTACAGCGCCTCGTCGTCCCGGAACCAGTTCGCCCTGTAGGTCTCGGCGACCAAGGCGCTCATGATCATGCCGCCCGGCAGGCTCCAGGAGGAGCGCGACTTCGCGAACCATTTCATGTGGCGCACGATCCGCCGCAGCTGCTGGTCCTTGACGGTGACTAGGAAGCCCGACGGGCTCATGTTGGTCACCTGCTCCTTGAACCAGGACGTCACCTTGTCCGGGGCGCGCTCGACCCAGCCCTCGGCCCCGGCGTGCTCGTAGTGGGTGATACCGAACCAGTCGGTTGACCGGCGGTACACAGCGAAGTCGATGTGGTAGCCCTCGGCGTACCAGACGGTCACCGCGTTCTTGCGCGCCTCTGGGTCCTTGATGAAGCCCTGCGACCGCTTCAGGAAGGCATCGCGCACGCGCTCGCGGGCTGCCTTCGCGTCTGCCGGGAGGGCGTCCTTCTCGAAGATCAGCGCGACGTCGATGTCGTAATCGTTGTCCTTGTGCCGGTTCAGGGTGTGCATCGCGTAGCTGCCTTGGTTCAGCACCTCGACCGGTCCGGCGTACGTGACGCCCTGCTCCGCGCCCAGGTCCTTCAGCCCGCCGCACAGCCGCTCGAGGTTGGTGTCGCGATACCCGGCGAGCTTCGCCCGCTCGTCCTTCCCCAGAATCACCTCGCCCCAGTAGAAGCGCCCCAGCTCCTTCGACAGGTCGTACATGCTGCTCACTCCGCCGCTGCCGTGGCCGCGCCACTGCCCACCACTGGGCGCTCGACCATGGCCTGCGGCAGCAGGCCGCCGCTGACGTCGAGGGACCAGGCGTACTTCGGCGTCGAACGGCCCTCGAAGTTATGCACCCGGATCCGGTGGTGGATGGTGCGGGTGACGCGCCGCCCCAGGCTGAAGGCGAGGCTGACCGGCCCGGCGTAGAAGACGTGCACCCGGACGTCCTTGGGGAGGTTGTTGTGCAGCTCGTCGAGCACGCGGTCGAAGGCCTTGCAGACCGCCTCGATCTGGGCGGTGGTATGGATGATGTCCCGCGCGGGCGCGGCAACCGTGATGAGCCGGTCGTGGAAGGGACGGCCGAGCGCTTCGGCGACGTCCGCCTCGGGCACGGGGAAGCTCACGGCGATGCGGATCGCGACGTCGCGGGTGCCCTCGCCACTGTCCTGGGCGGCCGTGGTGACGCCGAGGTCATCGCCCGGGGCCACCGCATCGACCCAGCGCCAGCGGCCCGAGCCCCGGTCCAGCTCGAACAGCTGGATGCGCGGCTTGGTTGACAGCTCTGCGCCCGCCAGGAACGCGAAGGGGATGTGCGCGATGCCGTAGTAGGCCACCTCGGCCCCAGGGTGGGCGACAACCATGCCTTCGACCTTGGACCGCAGCCGTTCCTGCACCCGGACGGCACCGGCGACGTCATGCACCCGGCCATCCAGGTAGAAGGAGGACTGGTCGACGTCGAGCGGCAGGATGGCGGCGTTCCCCAGGCTGGCGGGAAGGTCGCCCGCCGTCAGCTGGGAACCCAGCGCCTCCTGGGACTGGTGCCGGATGGCGATCAGCGTGGACGCGGGCTTCGCCGCTTGGTTTCCATACACGCGCGACAGCAGCCACAGGCCAGTCGCGATGAGCCCGCCGCCGAGCGGAACGGACAGCCACAAGGGCATGTCGGTGACGATGTCGGTCCGTCCGGTGACCCGGACGGCAACGACCTGGATCACCGGCATCCAGATGCTCTGCGACAGCATGCCGATGCCGCCCGTGATGCAGAGCAGTGCCGCCTTGGCGCGCGCGTCGCCCTTCCAGATCCGGAGGACATCAAGGACAAAGTCGAACAGCGGCTTCAGAGTGGGCATCGCGCGGCGCCTTCCCGGTTGCTGGGCACACCGCCGCGCAAGCGCAGGCTCCAGCCCGCCAAAGAATTTAGCTCAAATGCGATTATTTTCAACATATGGTGTGACGAAGCCGGATGTGGCCACCCAATATGGTTGCGCTGCTCTGCCGTGCAACAGCTAATTGGCCGTTGCCATGCGCTACCTGACGCTCAACGCGCCTCCTTTGCGCAGCCTGTGGGCAAGGCGCCGGTGCATCGGTGTGAGTAAGGATGGATCTTGGAATGCCGCGCTTCGTCCGAGGGAGCCAGTCGCTGTGGGCGAGCTCTCCGGTGGCCAGTGCTGCTTCGAGGCTCAGCCGTTCTCCGAGGCCTCCTTGATGGCATCGCGCAATTCTTGGAGATCGTGATGCGTCAGGACGAAGCTACCGGTGTGGCGGCCAGCATCCTCGGCCGAGTGCACGCTCTCCGGCGGACTCCCGCCGCAACCTTTCTCATCTAGGTCCTGCGCAACAGAAAGTAGATGGATACCGGTTTTTCAGACGTTGGGCATAAGATGCCCCAAGTCGACCCCGAGCTTCAGCATATTCATTGCCTCCAGCTTGTTTTTCAGGGTGACGTTTTTTAGGTACCGGCTGCCTTCACCGATGAGGTCGGAGGTGCTGTGGCCCATGATGGATTTGACGAACACCGGGTTCGCACCGGCGTTCAGGATCAGCGTCTCGAAGGTCCCACGGAAGCTGTGAAAATCGACGCCGGGCCGGTAGACGCCGATCTCCCGCCGGTACACGGTGAAGCGCTCCGAGTAGTAGGCCCCCAGGCGTCTGTCCTGGCCCTTCGGCCGCAGGTCCGGCCACAGCCGCTTGCAGTGCGCCCGACGGCGTTCCTCGACGAGGTCCAGGAAGCCGAGCGCCACCAGCATCCCAGAGACGGGCACCTCCCGTACGGAGTTGGCGTTTTTTACACGCAGATCTCCGTCGGCGTGGACCAGGAAGAAGTCAATGCCATCCCGCTTCTTGATGTCGGCGGTGTGCAGCTGGGCGATCTCCTCGAGCCGCATACCGGTCAGCAAGCCGATGATCGGCAGCCAGAAGTTAGCACTACGCCGGTCGGCGTCGGGGCCGACCCAGAGCCTGGAAGTGAACAGGCGCTTCAGATCGCGGTCGGACCACATCGCGCGTTGCTCGGATGCTGGCTTCCCATTCGCAATCGGGTAATCGAAGCCGGAGAAGGGGTTGGTGTCGAACTCGTAGTGCCCGTGCTGACGCAGCCAGTCCCAGTAGCCGTGCAGCGCGCTCATGTGGCGCTTAATCGTTTTCATCGACAGCAGCTTCGGCCGCTTGATGCTGCGGGGGGATAGCTGGGCAGCGACTTCGATGTTCTCGCACATCGTCCCCTTCAGGTGCGGCGAGCGTCCGTGCAACTGAGGGAGCTTGCCCAGCGCCTTCATGAATTCCGAGGCATGGCGGCGTGTGTAGCGGTCTGCCTGCTGGTCCCCGTGGTACTCGATCCAGAGGCGGAAGGTGCCTCGGGCCTGGAGTGCGGTCTGCTGCGAGCCCCAGGCGCCCGTCTCGAGCATGTTCGAGATGTGCGCCTCTGTGAGCGTGCTGAACAAAGGGGCACCTGACACCGGTGCCGGAACTGGCGCAGCCACGGTCGGTGACGCGATGGTGGGAACCGCTGACGCTGCTGTCGCCTGTGCTTGGCAGAGGGCAGGGCAGGGTGCCGGTGTCACCGACAGCAGTGGAGAGACGCCCGCGCCGACCGGGCGGCGGATGATCAGGTCGGACTGCACCCAGGCTGCGGGGCCGATGATGTCCCGCATCAGGCGGCGCGCATCCTCAACCGAGAGCGCCGGATCCCCATCCAGGGCAGCGAAGAGGCGTTCGCTTTCGAGATAGAGGAGACGGGACCGAAAGGCCGCGACCCGCGGGCTGGAGGTCTCGAGCGACCGGTAGACCTCGGCCAAGCCGCCGAGCCGATGTTGCAGGCGCCCAGGGACGCGGCGCCGAAAATGGAAGGTACCAGCCCGCCGACACACATGCTGCATGGCCACGCACTCCAAACGAGTGTGGAGCAGCCTATGGAGCATTTGCTCCACGCTACTCAGGTCACCAGCGAAACTGTCTTTGATTTCAAAAGGTTGGTTGGGGGACTAGGATTCGAACCTAGGCTGGCGGAGTCAGAGTCCGCTGTCCTACCGCTAGACGATCCCCCAGACCGTCACCGGAGTGGCTGAAGCGCCGTGCTCCGTGGTGTGGGCGCCTTTTAGCACTGCCGTTCTGGCTTGGGAAGGAAAAAATGACGGTTGATGCATTTTGTTCGAAACGGCTGTTTTGACGCTCCTAAAGCGCGATTATTAGTCATTGATACGAGTGTAGATATGATCATAGGTTGTCAGTAAATGAGATAACACACCATAAAATCGACCGTGAGGCAAAAGTCCACGTCCCGAAAAGGGATATGCGAACGATTTGATCGATTTTTTTCCGAAATATGCTATTTGTCGCGGACTGTCCTCAACCCGTGGCAGGGGTGGCGGCGGCATCCAGGGGCGGGGCTGTGGCCGGAACGAACGCAAGGAATGATGCGATGCCCAAGGCCGATCAGGTGCGCGTTCTGTGTGTGGACGATCAGGACAGTATGCTGAAGATCCACCGCTATGCCTTTGCCCAGCTCGGCATCCGCAAGGTCGATGTGGCCACCTCGGCGGTCGCCGCGGCGGATCTCATCCTGTCCACCGACTATGATCTCGTCACGCTGGACTGGAACATGCCCGGCACCGACGGGCTGACCCTGTTCAAGGCATTGCGCAAGAACCCCAAAACCGCCAAGCTTCCCATCATCATGGTCACCGGAAACGCCGAGGAAAGCTCGGTCAAGACGGCGATTGCCGCCGGGGTCCGGCTGTTCCTGCGCAAACCCGTCGCGGTCCGCGATCTCAAGGTCCGCGTCGAGGCGGCCATCGGCAAACTCACCTGAAGGATCGCCGGATGAACGTGTTCGGTTCCGTGCCCATCATCGGCAAGGTTTTCGTGATCCTGGCCGTTCTGGCCGCGGCCCTGGCCGTCGGCCTGACCCGCATGAACGGCATCCAGGACACGGCGGAGGCGGAACTGAGCACCGTCATCAACGGCGATTCGGTGGCGCTCGTCTGGATGACGCGCTCGCGCGTCACCGCCAACGCCGTGGGCCGGCTGGCCGCCGAGGCGCTGATCGAATCCAGCGGTTTCCGCGCCCGCCAGACCCTGGTCCGGCTGCGCGAAAAGACCGGGGTCTTCCTGGACCAGCTCGCCGAATCCGAACGGCTGGCCCGCGATGCCGGCGACGATTACAAGGTGCTGCGCCAGGCGTTCGACCGCATGACCCGCCGGCTGGAGGCTCTGGTCGCCGCCCGGCTGGAGCAGCCCGACGGCACGCTCAACGACAGCGTGCGCGAAAGCGGGCGCACCGTCGCCGCGGCGGTCGAGGAGTTCGACGGCCTGCTGGCGTCCCGCATCGACGAGGCCATGGCCCGCGGGCAGCAGCGGGGCCGGGCCGCCTTCGACAACGCCCGCGCCGCGGCGGTGCAGGTGACGGCGGCGGTGGCGGGGTCGCTGGCGCTGGTGTTCGTGCTGGCCTTCGCCTATCTGCGCGCCAGCGTGGTGCGCCCGCTGGGCCGGCTGATCGCCACGGCCAAGGCGCTCCTGGCCGGTGACCTGAACCACCCGGTGGAGGGGGCGCGCCGGTCGGACGAGATCGGGCAGGTGGCGCAGGTCTGCGAATTGCTGAAGACCACGCTGCGCAACGCCGACGCGCTGTCCCGCCGTGCCGTGGCCGCCGCCGAACAGGTGGCCGCCGCCACGGGGCAGGCGGCGGCGGCGGCCGAACAG
Source organism: Azospirillum fermentarium (assembly GCF_025961205.1). Classification (NCBI taxonomy): domain Bacteria; kingdom Pseudomonadati; phylum Pseudomonadota; class Alphaproteobacteria; order Rhodospirillales; family Azospirillaceae; genus Azospirillum; species Azospirillum fermentarium. Next base: position 946,012 of record NZ_JAOQNH010000003.1, on the reverse strand, counting down.
GTGTCGGGCGGGTCGCAGCGTCAGGTGCAGTCGGTGGAAACCATCTCGTCCAGCGTCACCCGCACCTCGTCCATCATCGGCACCATCGCATCGGTCAGCCTGTCGGCCAAGGACCGCTCGCGCGAGGCGGCGACCCGGCTGGCCACCGGTCTCGGCCAGATCGAGGCGATGACCGCCGCGGTGCAGGAAATCGCCGTCACCGCCGCCCGCATCAACAGCATCACCCAGAGCATCGGCGAACTGGCCACCCGCTCCAACATCCTGTCCCTGAACGCCGCCATCGAGGCGGCGCGGGCCGGCGAGCATGGCCGCGGTTTCTCGGTGGTGGCGGAGGAGGTGGGCAATCTGGCCCAGCAGACCGCCGATCTGGCCCAGGAAATCGCCCTGCTGGCCGCCGACAGCGGCGAGCGTATCCAGAACGGCGTCACCATCGCGACCGACGTCGGTGCGGTGATGCAGCGGGTGAGCAGCGCCATCACCGAAACCGACAGCCTGTCCGAAGACATCGCCCGGTCCATGGAGGAGCAGGGCGGGGTGCTGCGCCAGATCGAACAGAGCCTGCAGCGGCTGATCGAGATCTCCAACGCCAACGCCGCGGCCAGCGAGGAGATCGCCGTGACCATGGTCGAAGTGACCCGGCTGGCCGACACCACCCGGCGGGAGGCGGAGGCCGTACGGCTCGGCAAGAACGGGGCCGACAGCGGCCATGCCCCGGCGTTCGATGCCGTTGCCGGCGCCGCTGTCTGACGGGCGCTCCCATGACTGACCGCCCATCCGGCGACGGCCCGTCCACCAATGATCCCGGCGCACACGCGCCCCCGCTGCCGGGGGTGCTGCCGGGGGTGCTGATCGTGGACGACTCGTCCATGATGCGGGCGCTGCTGACGCGGCTGGTGGGGGAGGACGGGGGCTTTCGCGTGGCCGGCACCGCCGCCGACGGGCGGCAGGCCATCGATCAGGCCCGCGCGCTGCAGCCCGACGTCTGCCTGCTGGATCTGGAAATGCCGGTGCTGGGCGGGCTGGCGGCGCTGCCGGCCATCCGTGCGGTGTCGCGGGCGGCGGTCATCGTGGTGTCGTCGGCGGCGGAACTGGGGTCGGCGGAACGGCGGGCGGTTCTGATGGCCGGGGCCGACGCGGTGGTCGCCAAACCGTCGGGCGCCATCAGCCCCGATCTGGTCCGCACCCGCGGGCAGGCGATCCTGACCGCCATGTGCGCGGTGCTGTCCCCGCCGCTGCCCGACGATCTGGACAGCGGCCTGACCGTGGGCGATGAAATCTATGGGGAGGATGACGGCGCCCCAGCGCCCGGGGGCGGGGATGACGGCGGCCCCAGCCTGGAAGACCTGCTGCGCGGCGCCCCGGCGGCGGGGGAGGGGCCATGACCGCCGGCTCATCCCTTGTCCCGTCCGGTGCCGCCCTTGGCCCGGCCACCGTCGGCGGCCCGGATTTCTCCGGGTCGGTGCTGGCGTTCGAGCGCAACGGGCTGTTGTTCTGCTGCCCTGCCGCCGATCTGCGGGAAATCGTGGAGGCTCCGGCGCTGACCGATCCGCTGGGGGCGCCGCCGCTGGTGGCGGGGGTGCTTCTGCACGGCGGGGTGTTCGTGCCGGTGGTCGATCCGGCGGCCATCTTCGACCACGCGCCGCGCGGCGACGGCGACGTGCTGCTGATCCAGCGCCAGGACGGGGGCAGCGGCCTGGGGGGCGGGCTGGGCCGTGTGGCGGGGGTTCTGGCCGACACCATCCTGGGGTTCCGCCGCCCCGCCAGCGTTTCCCCCGCCCCATGGGTGCCGCCGGGCCGGCTGTGCCGCGCCGCCGCCGCGCTGGAGCCGGAAGGGCGGGCGTTCCTGCTGGCGGCGGACGGGTTGGATGACGTGCCCACCGCCATGGCCGCCACCGCGCCGGCAACCGCCGCCGGAGCCGGGGCCACCGGACCGGCGGCTCCGGCGGCGGTGCGGGACGGTTCGCCGCTGTCTCTGGTCTACACCATCGGCGGGCGGCCCTATGCGTCGTCGTACCGCGACGTGCGGCGCATCCTGTACCGTCAGACCATGGTGCGCATCCCCGGCGGTACGGCGCCGCTGCGCCACGCGGTGGAAATGAGCGGGGCCATCGTGCCGGTGGTGGATCTGGCCACCCCGCCCGCCGACGGCGGGCAATGGCATTTCGTGGTGCTGAACTCTCCCCTGGGGCCGCTGGCGCTGCGGGTGGACACCATCGAGCGGCCCCTGCCCCTGCGGCGGGACGAGGCCGATCCCGGCTGGTTTCCCGCCCCCGGCGTCGAGGGGGTGGGGCGGATGGAGGATCAGGCGATCGCGCTGGTCACCGGCCCGGCGCTGCTGCGTGACCTGATCGGCGCGGAGGTTCCATGAGCACGCCCCCCCGCAGCGGCCTGCCCCTGGCCGGATCGCCCGATCCGCTGCGTGTTCTGATCGTCGATGATTCCGCCTTCATGCGGGCGTCCCTGCGCCACATCGTCGGCAACACCCCCGGTTTCCTGGTGGTGGGGGAGGCGGGCGACGGCGTGGCTGCGGTGGAGACCGTCCGCCGCCTGTCGCCCGATATCGTGACGCTGGACATCGACATGCCGCGGATGAACGGCATCGAGGTGCTGCGGGAGATCCGGCCCAGCCCCGGTGCGCTGCCGGCCTTCATCATGGTCAGCGCCTTCACCACCCAGGGGGCGGCGATGACGCTGGCGGCGCTGCGGGCCGGGGCCATGGATTTCGTGCCCAAGGCGTCGGAGCATTTCCAGGTGGATCTGGCCCAGGTGGGCGACCTGCTGCGGGCCAAGCTGGCGGCGGCGGCCACCATCACCGGGCGCAGCGCCCTGCCGCCGGTGCCCGCGGTGGCGCCGGCACCGGCTCCGCCGGCGGTTCCGGTGGCGGCCCGGTCCCCTGCCGCCGTGCCGCGCCCGGCGCCCAAGCTGTCGGCCCCCATGCCGGTGCCGCCTTTGGCCCCGGTTCCGGTGAAGGCTCCGGCCCCGCCCGCGCCCGTGGCCCCGCCGCCGCGCCCCCGGGTCATCGACGGCGGGCCGCCCGACATCGTGGTGGTGGCGGCGTCCACCGGCGGGCCGCAGACCCTGCCCGACCTGCTGGCCCCCATGGTGCCGTACCGGGCGCCGGTGGTGGTGGCCCAGCACATCCCGCCCATGTTCAGCCGCAGCCTGGCCGACACCCTGGCCGACCTGCTGAAGGTGCCGGTGGTGGAGGCGGCGGACGGCGCCGAACTGGCCGCCGGCACCGTCTATGTCCTGCCCGGCGGCCACAACGCGGAGGTGGTGCGGCGGCGCCCCGGCGTTCTGGCGGTGAAGGTGGTGGACGGCGGCGGTGCGGTCTATCGCCCGAACGCCGACATCCTGTTCCGCTCCGCCGCGCTGAACGCCCGCCGCCCGGTGGGGGTGGTGCTGACCGGCATGGGCAACGACGGCTGCGAAGGGGCGCGGGCGCTGGCCCAGCGCGGCTGCCCGGTTCTGGCGCAGGATCCGGCGGCGGCGGTCATCTGGGGCATGCCGCGGGCGGTGATCGACGCCGGGCTGGCGTCGGAGGTGCACGGCGCCGCCGCCCTTGGCCAGCGTCTGGCCGCCATGGCCGGCAAAGGCGGGGGAGGCGGGCTGCCATGAACGGATTCACCGCCACGGGCCATGAGGGGGGAGACCAGGGGCTGGACGATCCCTTCGACGAGTTCTGGGCCCTGTTCGCCGTCGAACTGGACGAATACCTGACCGCGGTGGAAACCATCCTCGCGGCCTCCCCGGTGGACACCGGGCGGGTGGATGAGCTGTTCCGCGCCTTCCACTCGGTCAAGGGCGGGTCGGCGGCGCTGGCCCTGCGCTGCATCGAAACCGTGGCCCACGCGGCGGAGGACGTGCTGCATCTGGTGCGCGCCGGCCGCCGCACCCTGACGCCCGATCTGGTCAGCGCGCTGCTGGAGGCGGTGGACGAGATGCGGCGGCTGCAGGACACCGCCATGGCCACCCGCCAGGACCAGCCGGTGAACGAGGCGGTGGTCCGCCGGTTGAAGGCGCATCTGGCCGATCCGGCGGCGGACGTTCCGTCCGTAACGCCGGCTGTTCCCCCCGGAACATCCCCCCTGCCGCCCCCGGCTCCGCCCCCGGCGGTGGAGCCGCCGGCTCCCGCATCCGCCGTGTCGGTGCTGGACATCGGCGCCGAGGAGGTGCTGGCGATTCAGGATGCGGTGCTGGGGCTGATCGGCGTCATCGACGGCGACGTTACCGACGCCGCCGCGGTGCTGGAGGATGCGGCGGCCCAGGCTGGGCTTGACGGGGTGGTGGTGGCGGCCCGCCGGCTGGCGGCGGGGGACGGCGATCCCCGCTGGCGCTGGCTGGACCTGATCACCCGCCTGCGCGGGGCGGAGATGGGAAGCGGCGGGGCGCTGGGGGTGTTCGCGCTGACGGCGGCGCTGGAGTTCCCCTTTGCCGAGTTGCTGCTGGAGCACGCCGGCACCTTGAAATCGCGGCCCGGCGACCCGGCGGGGTGGCTGCACGCCGCCCGCCTGCTGGCGGGGATGGAACTGGACACCGCCGCCGAACTGGCCGAGTTCGTGGCCGCCCGCCGCCTGCTGGGCGAGGATGCCGGGCCGGTGGACGAGGTGGCGGACATCTTCGCCCTGATCGGCATTGCGCTTACGTCGGGCATGGACATGCCGTTCGACGAGATCACGGCGCTGCGCGACCAGTGCTTTGCCGGGGCCGGCATCGGGGTGGCCGGTGGCGGGGCGCTGCCGCTGACCCTCACGGACATGGCCCGCCCCTGGCCGCCGGACGTGCTGGAGCGGCTGGGGTCCGTCATCGCCGCCGGACAGGGCGTGGTGTTGATCCTGCTGGATCTGGAACGCGACACCCACGCGGTGGACATGGTGACGGAAACCGTGTTCGCCCGTACGGCCCTCCACAACCGCTCGCGCCTGGATCTCGGCGCCGGGCTGTTCGAGTATCTGGTTGTGCTGGATGCGGGGGAAACCGCCCTGTCCCTGGCCCGTCATCTGGCCGGGGCCGACCCGGACCGCCGCTGCCTGCGCTCCCTGCGTCCCGCCGGACCGGGCGGGGCGGCGGGGCCGGAACAGGTGGAGGGGGCCGAGCATGACGCACCGGGGCCGTCCCTGGCCGACATCGCCGCCGGGGCGGCGGCGCCCTCCGCCGCCATGGCGCCGGTTGCCGTCCCGTCCGTTCCCATAGCGCCCGTTCCCATCACGCCCGTGCCGGCGGAACCCGTGCCTGCCGCCCCGTCCGCCCCGGCGGCGGGCACGGCCCCGCGCGCTGCGGACGCGGTGGTGCGGGTGCCCAGTGTGGCCATCGATTCCTTCATGGACCAGATCGGCGAACTGCGGCTGGGGCTGACGGCGCTGGGCCTGCTGCTGGATGGCAAGGCCGCGGGGCCGGGCGGCGGGCGGCAGGGCGCCGGGCGGATGGTGCAGGACACCATGCGGCGGCTGGACCGCACGGTGCGCTCGCTCTACGACGGTGCGCTGTCGCTGCGGGTGGTGCCCATCGGCACGCTGTTCAGCCGGCTGATGCGCCCGATCCGCGACACCGCCGTGGCCGTGGGCAAGGAGGTGACGCTGGTCACCGCCGGCGAGGATGTGCGCATCGACAAGGCGATGATCGAGATGCTGGTCGATCCCTTGACCCACATCGTGCGCAACAGCGTGGACCACGGCATCGAGCACCCGGACCGCCGCGCCGCCGCCGGCAAACCGCGGGAAGGCACCATCCGCATCCGCGCCCGTCAGGGCACCAGCCATGCGGTGATCGAGGTGGAGGACGACGGGGCCGGCATCGACACCGCCCGCGTGCGGGACAAGGCGGTGGCCAAGGGGTTGATCCCCGCCGCGGAAGCCGCCGGGCTGAGCGAGGACGAGGCCACGCGGCTGATCCTGCTGCCCGGCTTCTCCACCCGCGACGAGGTGACCGCCACCTCGGGCCGCGGGGTGGGCATGGACATCGTGGTCAACGCCATCAAGAAGCTGGGCGGCCATCTGACCATCGCCAGCCGGCCCGGTGCCGGCACGCGCATGGTGATCGAATTCCCGGTGTCGGCGGCCATGCAGCGGGTGGTCGCCATCACGCTGCGCGGCCAGACGGTGGCGGTGCAGGAACGGGTGGTGCGCGAGGTGGTGGAGGTGCCGGCCAGCCATCTGCAGCCGGTGGGCCGGCGCATGGCGCTGTCGCTGCGCGGGCGGTTCCTGCCGGTGGTGGATTGCGCCGCGCTGCTGGGGCTGGGGGAACCGGCGCCGCTGGACGGGGGCAAGGTTCTGGTGGCGGTGGTGGACACCGGCGAAACCGAACTGGGCCTGCGCATCGAAAGCCAGCCGGTGCGGCGCGAGGTGTTCTTCAAGCAGATGCACCCGCTGATCGAACGCAACCCGCTGATTTCCGGCACCGCGGTGATCGGCACCGGGGGGATCATGTTCGCGCTCGACACCCAGGCGCTGATCGCCCTGGCGGTGGAGCAGGGGGTGGTCGAGCGGGGGGCCGGGGACCGGCTGGGCGGGGAAGAGGGGGAGCGGCCATGTTTCGCCGGATAAGCATTGCAACGCGGCTTGCCTGCGCCGCCGGGCTGTTCCTGGTGCCGGTGGGGTACGGGGTGTGGACGGGGGTGGCATCGCTGAACGACCGCATCGCCCGGTCGCGGGTGGAATTGGACGGGGCCGCCTATCTGCGGACCATCGATTCCGTCCACGCCGCCCTCAGCCACGGCATCGTCACCAACCGCCCCATCGACGGGGTGGAGCTTGCCAAGACGCTGGAGCCGCTGCGCCAGCGTCTTGGTGCCGCCATGGGCGTCACCGAGCTGGCCCAGGAGCTGGAGGCGCTGCTGATTTCCAAGGAACGCACCATGGTGCGCGCGGAAACCCGCCGCACCCTGCGCCAGATCGCCCGCCACGTCCACGCCCGCAGCGGCATCCTGCTGGACCCGCAGATCGCACCCCTGGCGCTGGGCAGCATCTTCGCGTCCCAGCTTGCCGACCTGCGCGAACAGGTCATCGACCTGCGCCAGCGCCCGGCCCGTTCCGCCGGCACCTCGGCCCGGCCCTTGGACGTGTCGGTCTATGCCGGCCGCATCGGCGCCATGCTGAATTCCATCGCCGACGACGTGGCGACCGCGGGCGGGCCGCTGGGCGACCCGGCGCTGAAGGAACCGCTGGCGGAGATCTACAAGCCCTTCGCCGACGCCATGGAGACGTTTCAGGCCGCCCTGGAGACCGAGGGGGCGGACCCCGCCGCCATGGATCCGGCGCTGGAAGCGGCGGACCGTTTCTCCCAGGCGGTGTCGGCGCGGTTCACCGCGCTGCTTTCCCGGCGCATCGCGGCGGCGGAGCAGGAACGCACCTCCTTCATCCTGGTCAGCGCGGCGCTGTCGCTGGTGGCGTTCCTGGCGGTGGTGATCCTGGTGCGCATCGGCGTGATCGTGCCGTTGCGGCAGATGACGGGGGCGCTGCGCCAGCTTGCCAACGGCGACATGACCATCCAGGTGCCCGCCGCCCGCTTCAAGGACGAGACCGCCGAACTGGCCGACGCCATGCGCCGGTTCAAGACGGCGCTGGAGGAATCGCGCGCCCTGTCGCAAAGCGTGGTGGAGGCGACGCTGCAGGTTTCCGTCGCCACCGATCAGGCGGCCTCCACCATCAGCCGCATTTCCGACGGCGTGCAGGCGGAAACGGAATCCGTGGCCCGGCTGCGCCAGTCGTTCCACGAGACGCAGGCGGCCATGGGGCAGGTGGGGGCGCTGACCGCCGACGGGCGCGAACGGTCCCGTACGGCCGCCGAGCGGCTGTCCGAAAGCCTGGCCGACATCGACGCCATGGCCGGGGCGGTGCGCGCCATCGCCGGCATGAGCCAGGAAATCAACCGCGTGACGCTGGCCATCGGCAAGCTGGCCGCCCATTCCAACATCCTGTCGCTGAACGCGTCCATCGAGGCGTCGCGGGCGGGGGATCACGGGCGGGGATTCTCGGTGGTGGCGGTGTCGGTGGGATCGCTGGCGCACCAGACGCTGACGCTGGCCAAGGAAATCGCCGATCTGGCGCGGCGCACCGATGACCACATCGGCCACGGCCTGCGCATGGCCGCCGAGGTGGAACGGCGGATGCGCGAGGTGTCGGACGGCATCGGCGACACCGACCGTCTGGCCGGCGACATCGTGGCGGAGATGCAGCGCCGCCAGGAGGATTTCGCCCGCGTGGAAGCGGCGCTGGGCGAGCTGTCGCGCATTTCCCAGGCCAACGCCGCGGCCAGTGCGGAAATCGCCACCACCATGAACGGTCTGGCCTCGCTCACCGACGACACCCGCAAGCGCGCGGAAATGACACTCGCCCGCGGAGACGAGGCGGCGGGGTAGGGGGCACTTACATCTTTGCAGTGGATCGGCGGCAAACAATTTTTCATCGTCACCCCAGCGAAGGCTGTGGTCCAGAAGGTGTTTCCAAGGGGGAAATCTTGGGATTCATGTTGCCGCTGATTGCGGCTCAGCGCCTGGATTCCCGTTTTCACGGGAATGACGATGAGTGAATGTTTATCGTGACGCGTTCCCATATGGGATTGATGCGGCCCCTGCCCTGAGAGAGGTTCCCATGCGGATAACGCTTGCACTCGATGATCGGATGCTTGCCAAGGCACAGGCGTTGACCGGCCTTACAGACACGTCCGTGCTGGTGGGGGAAGCGCTGAAGGCCCTTGTCGAGCGCGAAAGCGCCAAGCGGCTCGCCCGGTTGGGTGGTAGCGAGCCTTTTCTGGAAGCGGTTCCCCCACGGCGCCCGGACGCGGAGGAAAGCCGTTCCCCTCACCCCGCGTCCTTGTCCGCCGCCGGATCGAAGGTGTAGCGGAAGTCGCAGTGCTCGGCCCCTTCCATGATGGTCTGGGTGCGTTCCATGGTGATGCGCGGGTCGTAGCCGGTGCAGAAGGCGGCATCGCGGTTGCACGACAGCAGGTGCCCGATGTGCCCCAGCCCCATGGACCGATACATCTCGGCATAGCGGCAGCGGGTGACGTCGTAATCGAAATGGGTCGCGTCCTGCCGCTTCACGTCGATGCGCAGCGCGTCGTCCTTGGTCCACAGGGGCTGAAGATCGGCGAAGCTTTGCAGGCTGGTGCCGTTCGGCTCCGACGCGGCAAAGGAGGATGCGGCGGCCAGGGCGGCCTTGGTGATGGCGGCACCCAAAATCTCCTGCGCCGCGGCGTCGCCCAGGCGGGCGGCCATTTCCTCATAGACCGGCTTCAGGATTTCCGCTTCGATCCGGCGGCGTTCCAGAATGCCCATGGCTTCGGTCATTCCGTGATCTCCTTATGCTCAATGTGCGTGGCCGCCGAGATAGGCTTCGGCGATGCGCGGGTCGTCGCGCAATTGCGCGGCGGGGCCGCTCAGGACGATGCGCCCGTCCTCCATCACCGCGGCGTGGTCGGCAATGCGCAGGGCGGCGCGCGCGTTCTGCTCCACGATCAGGATCGATACCCCCTCGCCGCGGATACGCTGCACCAGATCGAAGATCTGCGCCACCACCATGGGCGCCAGACCCAGCGACGGTTCATCCAGCAGCAACAGCGACGGGCGCCGCATCAGCGCGCGCGCGATGCACAGCATCTGCTGTTCGCCGCCCGACAGCGAGCCGGCGTTCTGCTTCAGCCGCTCGCCCAGCACGGGGAACAGGGTCAGCATGCGCTCCAGCTCGCCCAGACCGACGTCGCCGCCGCCCAGCACCAGATTTTCCCGCACGCTCATGTTGGAAAAGATCTGGCGTCCCTCGGGCGCCTGTGACAGTCCCAGTTTCACGATGCGGTGGGCCGGCAGCCCGGCGATGGGCGTGCCGCGGAAGGTGATGGAGCCGCTGCGCGGGCGGTAGATGCCCGACACCGCCCGCATCAGCGTGGTCTTGCCCACCCCGTTGGAGCCGAGGACGGCGACGATCGCCCCCTCGTCCACCGTCAGGCGGATGCCGTGCAGGATCTCCTGCGGCCCCATGGCAACGTGGAGATCCTCGATACTCAACAACGCCGTCATGCGTCCACCCCCAGATAGGCTTCCAGAACCGCCGGGTCGCGGCGGATGGCGTCGGGCGTGCCGTCGGCGATCTTGCGGCCCGAGGCCAGCACCATGATGCGCTGGCAGATGCCCATCACCAGCGTCATGTCGTGTTCCACCAGCATGATGGTCAGGCCCCGCCCGTGCAGCCGCGTGATGAAATCGGCGAGCGCGCGGGTTTCGGTGTCGTTCAGCCCCGCCGCCGGTTCGTCCAGGATCAGGAACCGCGGCTGCATGGCCAGCGCGCGGGCGATTTCCAGATATTTGCGCTGACCATAGGGCAGGTTTGCCGCCAGATCGCCGGCCAGATGGGTCAGCCCCACCGCGTCCAGCGCGTCCCAGGTGCGGCGGCTGATGTCGTCGGTCCGCGCCGACCCGCCGGGGATGAGGCCGCCGAACAGCGCGCCCAGCACGCCCTGTGGGCGCATGCCCGCCGCACCCACCGACACGTTGTCGAACACCGACATGTTGGGGAAGACGCGCAGGTTCTGGAACGTGCGGCTGATGCCGAGCCGCGCCACCTGGTTGGGCTTCAGCCCGTTGACGGTGGCGCCGGCAAAGGTGACCGTGCCCCCCGACAGCGGCGTGAAGCCGGAAATCAGGTTGAACAGCGTGGTCTTGCCCGCCCCGTTGGGACCGATCAGGCCGATCAGTTCGCCCTCGTCCACATGGCCGGACACGTCGTTGACCGCCAGCACGCCGCCGAACCGGCGGCTGACGCGGTTGATCTCAAGCAGATGGGTCATTGCCAGCCGATCCCCTCACCCCCGCGGGTGCGCCGCCACGCGGCCCCCCAGTGACGGCGGGCGAAATCCAGCGCCGACACCTCGCCGAACAGCCCCTTGGGCAGCAGCAGGATCGACAGGAACATCACCAGCCCCACCATGATGTTGCGGAAATCCCCCAGGCCCCGCAGCCCCTCGGGCAGCAGGATCAGCAGCAGGGCGCCGATCACCGCACCGGGCAGGCTGCCCAGCCCGCCCACCACCACCATGGCCAGGATCAGGATGGATTCGGAGAATTTGAAGTCGCCGGGCGAGATGTAGCCGGTCATGTGCGCCCACAGGCTGCCCGCCACCCCGGCGAAGAAGGCCGACAGGGTGAACGCCTCCATCTTCAGCCGCACGGTGCGCACGCCCATGGCGTCGGCGCACTGGTCGTCCTCGCGGATCGAGCGCAGCGTGTTGCCGTAGTAGGAATGGCTGAGCCGCCCGATGGCGACCACGCACAACGCCACCACCACCGCCACCGTGTAATAGGTGGCGAGCCGCCCCGACAGGCCGAATCCGAACAGTTCCAGCCCCTTGGTCACGATGATGCCGTTCGGCCCCTTGGTCAGTTCGACCCAGTTCAGCATGACCAGATAGAGCATCTGCCCGATGGCGAGCGTGGCGACGGCGAAATAGATGCTGACCAGCCGCATGGTGGGCAGTGCCACCAGAAAGGCCACCAACGCCGCCGTCAGCCCCGACAGCGGCAAGGTTGCGGTGAAGCCCAGCCCGAGCTTGGACGACAGCAGTGCCGCGGTGTAGGCGCCGACCCCGTAGAAGGCGGCGTGCCCCAGATGCAGCAACCCGGCCACGCCGGTCACCAGATGCATGGACGCCGACAGCAGCACGAAGATCAGCGACAGGTTGGCGATCTGGTAGAGATAGCCGCGGTCGAACCCGGCCAGCACCAAGGGCAGCACCGCGAACACCACGAGTGCCGCCAGCAGCGGCACCGGACGGCTCCACCCGCCCCGCAGCGGCAAAAGCTCAGACCCGTTCACGGCGCGCTCCGAACAATCCGTTGGGGAAGAAGATCAGGGTCACGATCAGGAAGCCGTAGGCCACCATGTCCGACCAGCCCGACGACACGAAGGTGGTCGCCATGCTCTCGGCGATGCCCAGGATCAGCGCGCAGATGACCGCACCGGGGATCGACGACAGCCCGCCCATCACCATGGCGACGAATGCCTTGATGCCGGGAATGAAGCCCATGGCCGGGAACACCGCGCCATAGTAAAGCCCGGTCAGGATCCCCGCCGCCGCCCCCATCATCGATCCCACGACAAAGGTGACGATGATGGTGCGGTCGGTGTCGATGCCCACGTACTTGGCGCCCAGCGGGTTGTTGGACACCGCGCGGATCGCCAGCCCGGTGCGCGTGCGGGTCAGCAGGTATTGCAAACCCACCAGCATGGCCGCCGCCACGCCGAAGATGATGAAGTCGCCGGTCACCAGAATGACCGGACCCACCCGTACGGGAGTGTTGATGAGATAGGCGAAGGGGATGGATTGCATCTGCGACCCGAACCCGATCTCCAGCCCCTCGCGCACCACGATGGACACGGCCAGCGACGACAGCAGGGTGGATTCGCGCATGGCCCGCGATTTCAGCGACGCCTCGTCGGTGAAGCGGCGGAACGGCTTGAAGGCCAGCCGCTCCAGCGAGAAGCCGGCCAGCGCACCGATGGCCAGGGCTGCGAAGATCACCGCCGCGGCGGGCGGGGCCGCGGCGGAAATCAGCACCAGACCGGCAAAGGCCCCCAGGGTGTAGATCTCCCCATGGGCGAAGTTGACGACGTTCAGCACGCCGAAGATCAGCGTGAAGCCGATCGCCATCAGCGCATAGGTCATGCCCAGCGATAAGCCGATGGCAAGCTGCTGGAGGTAGTAGGGATCAATCATGGGGAGGTCTTTGCCGGCCTGTCAGCGTTCAGGAAGGGGGCTAGGGCAACCGCATATGCCGCTTATGATCTTCTTTAGGTTTATCGTCATCCCAGCAAAAGCTGGGATCCAGAAGGTATCTCCATCATCAACACTTTGGAGAGCCAAGAGACTCATGTCGCCGCTGCCGCGGCTCAACACCTGGATTCCCGCTTTCGCGGGAATGACGATAATGCCTGATAGGGAAGATAAAGTCCTCTCTGCGATTGCCCTAGGAGGGGATCAATCAGCCACGGGCACGAAGGCGCCGCCCTTGACCTCCACCTTGACCAGTTCCTTCTGTGCCTCGCGGTCGGGGCCGAAGGAGGTCTTGCCGGTCACGCCGGGGAAATCCTTGGTCTCGGCCAGCGCGTCGCGCACCTTTTCGCGGGTCGGGTTGGGATAGGCCTTTTCCACCGCCGCCAGCATGATGCGCACGGCGTCGTACGCCTGGGCCGGGAACTGACCGGGCACGGCGCCGTCGGACTTGGCCTTCCACTCGGTCACGAAATGCTGCACGTCGGCCGACGGGTCGGTGGGCAGGAAGTTGGAGGTCAGATGCACCCCTTCCGCCGCATCGCCCGCCAGTTCCAACAGCTTGGGGCTGTAGGCGGCGGAGGTGGAGTAGACCGGCGTCTTGATGCCCAACTGCTGGACCTGCTTCAGGAACTGCGCCCCGTCCTCATAGAAGAAGCCGGTGTAGATGGCATCGGGCTTGGCGCGCTCCAGCTTGCTGATGAGCGAGCGGTAATCCTTCAGGCCGCGGTTGAAGAATTCGGAGAACACGACGGTGCCGCCGCCGGCCTTCACGCCCTCGGAAAAGCCGCTCACCACCGACTGGCCCCAGTCGGTCTGTTCGGCGATGACGGCGATGGTCTTATAGCCCTTGGCCAGCATCCACTTGGCGTTGTAGGGGCCTTCCTGCGCCTGGGTAGCGATGTTGCGGAACTGGTACTTGGAAATCTTGGTGTAGTCGGGGTGCGAGGCGGTCTGGGAGAGCTGGGGCAGGCCCGCGTCCTTGTAGACCTGGGCCGCGGCCATGGACACGCCCGAGGTGAAATCGCCCAGAACGCCGACGATCTCCTTGTTGTCCACGAACTTGCGGGCGATCGTGGTGCCTTCCTTGGCGTCGGAACGGCTGTCTTCGAAGATGATCTCGACGGTGAAGGGCTTGCCCGACCCGTTGAATTCGGTCAGCGCGATTTCAGCGGCCTTGCGGAAATCCTGGCCGTACTGGGCGGTCTCGCCGGTCAGCGGAAGCTGATAGCCCAGCTTCACCGTGTCGGCGAAGGCGGCGGCGGAAAGGCCGATGGTCGCGGCGGCGGCCAGCAGGCCGGACAGACGCAGATTCATGGTTCTCGATCCCTGTCTTCGCGTGTCGTTTTTTGTGGAATGCGTCAAGCGCTTAGCCGGCGGCCTTCGGCCCCGGCAGAACCTTCAGCCGGCAACAGCCCTCGTCGCCCGGCTTCCAGGTTTCACCCTGAAAGACGAAGCCGGCGGCTTCGAACAGCCCGCCGTCGATGGCGCCGGCCATGCGGCACAGCAACTCCAGATCTTCTTCGGAGCGTCCTTGCGCCTGCCACGCCTCCTTCAGCGGACAGCGGTGGAAATGGATTTCCAGCGCCTCGCCGTCGCAGCGGGTGATTTCCGGCGCGAACATGGAATCGCGGTTGGGAATGCCGTCGAGGAAGGCATGGCACAGGCCGGTCAGGTCGGCGGGGCCGTGGGCGGCGTATTTCACGCCCATGGCTTCCCCCAGCCGGCGGGTGGCTTCCCGCCCGATGTCCAGCGCGGTGTCGGTGCCGTAGCGTTCGCGCAGCACGTCGAACATGTGCGCGTAGGAGGCGGCGCGCATGGCATAGGCGTTGCGCAGCAGGGTGGGGTAATCGGGGGTGTCGGCCATCATATCTCTCGTCGGTCGTTCCAGCGGTACTGCAGAAGCTTCAACGGCCCGATGCGCTGGAGCAGGCCGTTGAAGGGCAGGGGAGTGGGATCGCTGAAGGGCAGGGCCAAACCGGTCACGTCGCGGCCCAGTGCGGCATAGGCCAGTTCGCGGCCCAGCGACACCGACAGCGCCACGCCGCGCCCGTTGCACCCGGCCCAGGCGAAGGCGTTGGGCGCCAGCCGGTGGACGCGGGGGACATAATCGGTGGTCATGGCGATGCGCCCGTTCCACACATAATCGAAGGTGATGCCGCCGAGGCCGGGGAACATGGCCGCCAGCCTCGCCCCCACGATGCGTTTCAGCCGCTCCGCCCCGTTGTAGGGAACGATCAGCCCGCCGCCGGTCACCAGCCGGTTGTCGGCGCTGTAGCGCATGAAGCGCAGGTCGCCGTGGGTGTCCGACATGGCCGGGCGGCCCGGCAGCACGGTGCGGCGTTGCGCCTCCGGCAGCGGTGCGGTCGCCATCTGCCAGGAGAGCACCGGCACCACCTCGGTGCGGATGTCGGGGAAGATGGACGCGGCGTAGCCGTTGGTGCCCAGCACCAGCGCATCGGCGGTCACCGTGCCGCAGGGCGTGCGGGCGACCCAGCGGTCGCCCCGGCGCTCCACCGACAGGGCGGGGGAATTGACATAGACCGACGCCCCGGCGTCCACCGCCCGCGCCGCCAACCCGCGGGCCAGCGCCAGCGGGTTGATATGGCCGCCGCTGCGGTTGATCCAGCCGCCGTAATAGACGTCGGTGCCCAGGATCTCCGACACCGCCGCGCGGTCGAGCAGCTCCACGGGCGCACCGCGGCTGCCCCACTGCGTCACCCGCCGTTCGGAGATTTTGATGCGGCCCGGCGTGTGGGCCGGCTGCACCCAGCCGGTCTGTTCGGCGGCGCAGTCGATGCCCAGCCGCCGTATCAGGGTGAACAGGGTGCCGGCACTGTCGCGGACCAGGGCGACGAAGCGTTCGCCGGCATCCGCGCCGAAGCGGGCCACCAGATCGTCGGGGTCGGGGCGGGTCAGGGTGGGGATCACCTGCCCGTTGTTGCGGCCCGACGCTCCGCGCCCGATCTCCGACGCCTCCAGCACCACGGCGCGGGTGCCGGCCTCCGCCGCGTGCAGGGCGGCGGACAGGCCGGTGAAGCCGCCGCCGATCACCAGCAGCGGCGTTTCCACGGCGCCATTGAGCACCGGCAGGGCGGGCGGCGGCGGGGCCGTCGCCTCCCACAGGGAATCCGGGCGTTGCCAGATACCACCCTGGCCCGGAACGCTGCCCCCCGGAACGGCGCCTGTCTGCTGTGCCACGATGCCTTTGCCTCTCACTGCTGCGGGCTGTGAAATCCGGCCCGGATCATGGGGCAAAAACAAAGGCTGCGCAATTCCCATAATTTATCCGGCAAAAAGATCCGTATTTATACAGGGCGCGCCGTTGTACGTGGAATTTGTACAGGAATAACCCTATGCAGCCGGCGGAAGAACCGTCTGGGCCAGCCGCACCCAATAGCTGACCCCGATGGGGAGGATGTCGTCGTTGAAGTCATAATGGGGGCTGTGCAGGTTGCGGCCCCCGTCCGACGGTCCGGCACCGAGCCAGATGTAGCAGCCGGGCCGCTTTTGCAGCATGAAGGCGAAATCCTCGGCCCCCATGCTGGGCATGGGGTCGAGATCCAGCCCGGATTCGCCCACTACCAGCGCGGCCGCCCGGCGGGCGAGATCGGTGGATTCGGCGGTGTTGACGGTGGCGGGGTAGCGGCGCTCGTAGCGCAGATCCGCCTCCACCCCAAAGCCGGTGCCGATGGCGCGGGCCAGTTCGCCCATGCGCCGCTCCACCATGTCCTGGACTTCCGCGCGGAAGGTGCGCACGGTCCCGCGGAGAATGGCGGTGGCGGGCAGCACATTCCACGTATCGCCTGCGTGGAATTGCGTGACGCTGACCACGGCGGAATCCACCGGGTGGACGCTGCGGCTGGGGATGGTCTGCCAGGCATTCACGATCTGGGTGCCGGCCAGGATGGTGTCGGTGCCCAGATGGGGCATGGCGGCGTGGGTGCCGCGCCCGGTCAGGGTCAGCTCGAACACGTCGTACGCCGCCATGATCGGGCCGGGGCGAAGCGCGATGCGGCCCACCGGCAGCCCCGGCCAATTGTGCAGCCCGAACACCTGATCCACGGGGAAACGGTCGAACAGCCCGTCCTCCACCATCACGCGCCCGCCGCCCTCGTTCTCTTCCGCCGGCTGGAACACGAACACGATGGTGCCCTGGAACACGGGGGTTTCGGTCAGGTAGCGGGCGGCCCCCAGCAGCATGGCGGTGTGGCCGTCGTGGCCGCAGGCGTGCATCCGCCCCGGATGGCGCGATGCGTGGGGCAGGTTGGTTTCCTCCGCGATGTGCAGCGCGTCCATGTCGGCGCGGAACGCCACCGCCGGGCCGTCGCCGTTGCGCAACACCGCCACCACGCCGGTGCCGGCCAGCCCGCGGTGAACCTCCAGCCCGAACGACGCGAGCTTCCCGGCCACGAAATCGCTGGTGCGCTGTTCCTCGAACGCGGTTTCGGGATGGGCGTGCAGGTCGCGGCGCCACGCGGTCATGTCCGCGGCCAGCGCTTCCAGCCCCTGGGCCAGCCCCTCGGCCATCATCACCATATCCCTGGTCCTTCCCCGTGTGGATGCAATGCAGAGGTCTGAGTCTAAACCGCAAAACGGGTGCCGGGGAAACTCCCAAAAGAAAAGGGGGAACCCGGCCCCCCGGGCGGCGGCGGGCACCCATTGCCGGACACGGCGCGGCCATGGCAGGCTGATATCCTGAGGAATCTTAGGAGACACGGCCATGACGGCCAACGTGCTGGTCATCTACACCGGGGGAACCATCGGGTCGGTGCCGTCCGATCCCGCCGATCCCAGGAGCCCGCTGCGCCCGGCGGACCCTGAACAGTTGGCCGCGTACGTTCCCAACCCGCTGAACGGTATCGGGTGGGATCTGGTGGGATTGACCGACGATGCCGGCATGCCGGTGCCGCCGCTGGATTCGTCGTCGGTGGGGCCGAAACATTGGGTGTGGATGGCGCAAACGGTGGCGGCGGCCTATGACCGCTACGACGGCTTCGTCATCCTGCACGGCACCGACACCATGGCGTACACCGGATCGGCGCTGTCGTTCCTGCTGCGCCATCTGGGCAAGCCGGTGGTAGTGACGGGCTCGCAGATCCCCATCTTCCGCCCCCGCACCGACGCGGTGGTGAACCTCATCAACGCCCTGTCGGTGGCGGGGTACAAGGCCACCGGGCTGCCGTGCGTGCCCGAGGTGTGCATCGCGTTCGCCGACCGGCTGCTGCGCGCCAACCGGGCGACCAAGGTGTCGGCCACGCGCTGGGCGGCGTTCGACAGCCCCAACCTGCCGCCGCTGGGGCGGTTCGATCTGGGGATTTCCATCGAGAACGGCCTGATCCGCCCGGTGCCGCCGGAGCCGTTTACGGTTCACCGGCGCTTGAACCGCCGCGTGATGGTGCTGTCGCTCTATCCCGGCATGGCGGCGGACCAGATCGCCGGGGTGCTGGCGCTGCCGGACATCCATGGATATGTGCTGCGCTCGTTCGGAGCCGGCAACGCGCCGGAGGATGCGGATTTCCTGGACACGCTGGCCGCGGCGGTGCGGGCCGGCAAGACCATCGTCACCGTGACCCAGTGCGCGGAAGGGGCGGTGGAGATGGGGCTCTACGCCGCCGGGGCCGGCCTGGCGGAGGCGGGCGTGCTGTCCGGCGGCGACATGACCACCGAGGCGGCGCAGACCAAGCTGATGTGGCTGCTGGCCAACGTGGCGGAACCGGACATCGCCGCATACTTTCTGGCCGGCCAATGCGGGGAGCGGTCGGTGTGAGCGGCTATCAGTTCTTGATGCCGATCACGTTCTGGGTCATTTCGTCGGCGGTGGTGATGATCTTGGACGACGCGGAATAGACGCGCTGGGTCTGGATCAGGTTGACGAATTCGTTGCTGATGTCGGTGTTGGAATTCTCCACCGCATTGGCGACCAGGAACGCGCCCGTGGTGGGAATGTCGTTGTTGACGGCGTTCTTGGCCTTGTCGCTGGGCGTCGTGATGCTGTCGGGGTTGGCGCCGAACGCCTTGACGATCACGTCACCGGATTCGTCGGTGGCGCGGAACGTGGTGCCCGACACCTCGTCCAGCCCGTTGATGTTGTTCACGGTGCCGCTGACGATCTGGTAGAAGCCGCGCCGCTGCCCGTTGTCGAACACGCCCTGCACGATCCCGCTGTCGGTGATCTCCATGTCCTTGTAGGAGCCCTTGGTGATCCCGTCATGGCTGGTGGAGATGCCGCCGAAGCTCCATTCGGGCGCGCTGGTGATGCTGTTGTAGGGGCTGCCCACGGTGCCCAGGTTCAGCGTCATGTCCTGGAACGTTCCGCCGGGGTTCAGATTCAGCGTCACGGCCTCTCCGTCCTGCCCGGCCAGGAACCGGTTGGCTCCGATCTCGATGGTGCCCAGGGATTGCCAGGTTTCGGGATAGGCGTGGCTGACGTCGTTGATGGCCTTGCCGTCGTCGGTATAGGTGCCGCCGCTCTGGAACACCTGCCAGGTGGCGGATCCGTCGGCCCCGCTGCGCACCTTCATGAAGTCCAGGGAGATGGAGGCTTCCCGCCCCTGGGTGTCCACCGCCTTGACGCCCAGCGTCACGGTGTTCAGGTCGTTGGGGACGGTGGCGACCGTCTGGTCGTCGGGCAGGTTGGCGGCAAGGCTGACGCTCCTCGACGCTTCGAAATAGTTGGGCATGTTGCCGTCGCCGACGGAAATCAGCTTGAGATCCGTGCTCTTCAGCGGCCCGTTGGGGGTGGCCTGGGAGGGATCGAGGCTGATGCCCATCAGCCCGCGGCCCGCGTTGTTGACCAGATGGCCGAAGGCGTCCAGGTGGAAATCGCCCGCCCGCGTCAATTCGGGCTTGCGGTCGCTGGTGCCGGCGGTGTCGTTGCCATAGACCGCCTCGCCCGTGCGGCTGTCCAGTTCCTGCACCAGGAAAAAGGCGTTGCCCTTGATGGCGACGTTGGTCGCGATGCCGGTGCTGGTGACGTCGCCCTGGCGGTCGGCCAGCAGCCGGTCGGATGCCCGTACCCCCGCGCCGTCGTTGCGCACGCCGTAGCGGTCGTTGACGACGAAATCCTGGAACTGGGTTTCCGACCGCTTGAAGCCCGTGGTGGTGGCGTTGGCGATGTTTTGGGAAATGGTGTTGAGCGCCTGGTTCTGGGCGGTCAGGCCCATCACCCCGTTGCTCATGATACGCCCGAACCCCATGACAGCCTCCCCCGTCTCGCCCAAAGCCGGCCCTGACCCGTCTTCGGCGGCCCTCTTTATCCGGGCACGACCGATGCAGCCGCCGTGCCAAGGCTTTCATTCTTGAAAAATCAATGAGTTGGCGGGAGGTAACGGCAGTTTTTCCGTGGCGGGGCGGAATCCTCTGCCGGGTCGGCGCCTGCGTCACCCGGCGCTTCTTGCCGCAGGGGGGCGGGGTTGATCGGCGGTTGCTGCGCCGTATAAACTGTTTGTCATGAGAACAGATCCCGACGGGCTTCCGCTGCTGGCCGACCGCCAGCGTTTCCTGGCCGCCTTCCGCACGGTGATGGCGCACCGCTGGCCCGACGCCACGGGGGACGAGGCGGCGACGGTGGCCGCCTTTGCCGCCTGCCGTTATTTCGGCGTGCGGTTCCGGCCCGAAGCGAACAGCGCCCGTGCCTGGGTTGCCCGCCGTCCCAACCCCGATGTGTTCGAGGTGTGGGACCACAGGGCCGATGGGTTCGTGTGGGATTTCTGCCAGCGCCTGCCCGACCCGGCCCTGTATCAGGCCGACGGTTCCGGCGATGCCCGCCTGCGCGCCGCCAGCGAGGCGGCCATGGCCCGCATCACCCTGCTGGCCCGCCTGGTCCATGCCGAAGCCGCCGGGATCGAGCCGGATTGCGAGGATTGAACCCGCTGCAGACCGTTTTTGAAGGGAAGGGGGGAGATGGTGCTGCTGGAGAGGATTGAACTCTCGACCTCTCCCTTACCAAGGGAGTGCTCTACCACTGAGCTACAGCAGCACGCTGTATCACCATGGGCACCCTGGGGTGCCTGTGGCGCCTTGGCGCCGTCAGGGAGGATGGTGCTGCTGGAGAGGATTGAACTCTCGACCTCTCCCTTACCAAGGGAGTGCTCTACCACTGAGCTACAGCAGCCCCGGCTTCATCGGTTTTTATTCCGATCAGCGGCGCGGCAACGTTCCCGTGCCGTCCCTGGGGTGGCGCGGTTTATGCCATAGGGCGTGGGGGCTGGCAAGGTCTTTTTCTAGGAACATATGCTGGAAATCACACCGTACCCCCATCGTTGGTGCCAGGAGCGGCATGCTTCAAATCTGAGGCACGCTGCTCCTGGCGGCCGTTGAGGCCGCGGCCAAGGGCGCGGATGCGCCCGCCCGGCGAGGGCCAAACAAAGCCTAGCAGGGCGCGGAAAAACGGACCGATGCGGTGGCATTGTCTCCGCTGAAGCTTGGAAATGGTGTTTTCGGGGCCTGTTTTGGTCTGGATGGCGCCTTTTTCCGCGCCCTCAGGCTCCTGGAGCCGCCATTCAGGCGGACTCCGGGATGATTATGCCGTTGTCAGCAGCTTGGGCAGACGGATCAGGTTATAGGCGGCGGCAGTCAGCGTGAACATCCAACCGACGCGGGCGGTGCCGCGGTGACGGGTCTTGCGCAGCCCCGCCCCCTTGATCCAGCCGAAGACCTCCTCGATCCGCTTGCGGATGCGCAAGGACACGGCATAGCCGGGGTGACGGGTGGTCCGGCCATCAATGGCTGAGCGGCGGTTGCTGGTGTTCTGGGCAACGTGCGGGGTGGCGCCCAGGCGGCGCATGTTCGCCACGAAATCCTTGGTGTCGTAAGCCTTGTCGGCGCCCAGCGTGATGCGGTGGCAGCCGGAGATGGCCTCGACCATCGACACCGCCGCCTCGCGTTCGGCCAAGCCCGTAGCCGCCGTCAGCCGGACATCCACCACCAGAGCATGGCGGTTCTCCATCAGCGCGTGGCCCATGAAGGCCAGCTTCGCCGGCTGCCCGTTGCCCTTGCGGTAGAGACGCGCCTCGGGATCGGTTGTGGAGGCATGCGTTTCGTTGGACCGTTTCTCACCGTGAAAGTCGCGCTCGCCGTTGCGGCCCGGCCCCGGCGGCTCACCGCTGCCATCTTTGGGCCGGAAGCTCTTCACGCTGGCCCACGCCTCGATCAGCGTGCCGTCCACCGAGAAGTGCTCGTCCGACAGCAGCGCCTTGACCCGCGGCTGATCCAGCACGGTGGCCAGGAACGTGGCCGCCACATCCCCCGCCAGCAAACGCTCACGGTTCTTGGTGAAGACCGTCACGTCCCACACCGGGGCGTCCATCGACAGCCCGACGAACCAGCGGAACAGCAGGTTGTAATCAAGCTGCTCCATCAACTGGCGTTCCGAGCGCACCGAGTAGAAGGCCTGGAGCAGCAGCGCCCGCAGCAGCTTCTCCGGTGCGATCGACGGCCGCCCGATCTTCGAGTACAGACCCTCGAAGGCTGGCGACATCACCTCCAGCGCTTCATCCACGATGGCCCGGATCGCCCGCAACGGGTGGTTGGCCGGAACCCGAGCCTCACAGCTCACGTAGCTGAACAGACCCTCGCTGCGTTCGTCCGAACCCCGCATCGCCCCCTCGCCGGCCTCATTCTCTACGAAATGAGAGAATCACGACCGGCCAGCCGGGCATAGCCTTTTTCCGCGCCCTGCTAGGGCGCCGGCGCGTCCACCGGCACGCCGTAATCGGGCACCATGGCGGTGATCAGCCCCAGCACCCGTTCCCGGTCACCGGCGCGGGCGGCGGCTTCCAGATCGGCGACGGCGGCGTTCACGGCGGCGTAATCGACCACCCGCGGGGCGGCCAGGAACACGCCGTCGGCCTCGGTGCGGGTGGGGGCTTCCGCCGCCGACAGGATTTCCTCGAACAGCTTTTCGCCGGGGCGCAGGCCGGTGAAGTCGATGGCGATGTCCACCTCGGGCCGCAGACCGGCCAGACGGATCATCTGGCGGGCCAGATCGACGATCTTCACCGGCTCGCCCATGTCCAGCACCAGTACCTTGCCGCGCTCGTCGGCCCGTTCCATGCCGTGGGCGGATGCCTGGAGCACCAGCTCCACCGCCTCGCGCACCGTCATGAAATAGCGGCGCATGTCGGGGTGGGTGACGGTCAGCGGGCCACCGGCGGCAAGCTGGCGCTGGAACAGCGGCACCACCGACCCCGACGACCCCAGCACGTTGCCGAAACGCACGGTCATGTAGCGGGTCGCCGTCCCGGCCCCATCGGGCGGCGGCAGCAGGTCCAGCGCCTGGCAATAGGTCTCGGCAAAGCGCTTGGTGGCGCCCATGACGCTGGTGGGGCGGATGGCCTTGTCGGTGGAGATCAGCACCATGGCGCGGCACCCCGCCTCCCGCGCGGCGTCGGCCACGTTGCGGGTGCCGGCCACGTTGGTCAGCGCCCCTTCCATGGGGTTGGCTTCCACCAGCGGCACATGCTTGAGCGCTGCGGCGTGGAACACCATGGCCGGGCGATGCCCGGCGAACAGGCGGCGGATGCGCGTGCGGTCGCGCACGTCGGCCAGTTCGGTGCTGACCGACAGGCCGGGGTGGCGGGCGCGGATCTCCATGTCGATGGCGTAGAGGTTGTACTCGCACGCCTCAACCAGCACCAGCAGCGCGGGCTCCAGCGCTGCGATCTGGCGGACCAGTTCGCTGCCGATGGTGCCGCCGGCGCCGGTGACCAGCACCCGCTGGCCGGCGATCAGCCCGGCGATGGCCCCGCGGTCCAGCACCGCCTGGGGGCGGCCCAGCAGATCCTCGATGGCGATGGGGCGCAGATCCAGCTTGCCGTTGTCCAGCGCCGACTTGAATTCGGTCATGGACGGCAGGCGCGAGAGGGTCAACCCCAGCGACTCCGCCCGGTCCAGCAGCGCCCGCACCGGGGCGCCGCGCAGTTCGTTGTCGGGCTTGGTCAGGATCAGCCGCTGCGGACGCTGGCCGCGGCGGTCCAGTTCGGCCACCACGGCGGCCAGATCGTCATCCGACCCCATCACCGGCACCCCGCGCACGGCGTGGCCGACGCGGCGGTTCTTGTCGTCCAGCAGCCCCACCACCCGGTACAGCGCCTCCCCGCCGTGGGCCTGGGAGCGGATGAACAGGTCGGCGGCGTCGCCCACCCCCAGCAGCAGCACCGGAATGGCCCCGGTGCCCCCGCCCCCGGCGTCGCGGAAGCTGATGCGCTGATCCTTCATCAGGCGGTAGGCGAAGCGTGGCCCCCCCAGCAGGATCACCAGCACGAACCACAGGATCAGCGGCACCGACCGCGGCACCGCATCCAGCCGGTTGAACAGGAACCCGATCAGCACGAATCCCAGCACCACCGCCGTCACCGCCCGCAGCAACTGCGCCAGATCGGGCATGGAGGCGTAGCGCCAGATGCCGCGGTACAGGCCCGACACCCGGTACAGCACCGCCGCCACCGCGATCAGGATCGGGGTTCCGGTCAGCAGCGCCTCGCCATAGGTGGAAAACGCCTGTCCCCCCACCCGCAGATAGAGGGCGGCGGCAAAGGCGGCCCCCGTCATGACGAGATCGTGGACATAGACGATGGACGCCCGCGGCGACGGGAAACGCATGGGATGACCCTGACGAAGAAAGACCAGTGGTGCGTCAAGCACCGGAAGCTTTGAACCATTCGGCGGTGGCACGCAAGCCGGACGCGGTATCCAGCGGGGGGGCCCACCCCAGCGTGCCGCGAATGCCGCGGCTGTCCAGTTCCAGCGATCCCGCCACCCGGTCCAGCGCGCCGGCCCGTCCCAGCAGCCGTGCCGCCAGCCCCAGCAGGGCGGGGGGGACGGGCAGCAGCCGCGGCCTCACCCCCAGCCCGGCGCTGAGCGCGCGGACCAGATCGGCGGTGGACAGCGGCGCCCCGTCGTCCACCAGAAAGCAATGTCCGGCGGCGGCGGGGTGAAACAGGCACGCGGCCACGGCGTCGGCCAGATTCTCCACCCCGATCAGGCTGCGGCGGTTGCGCACGCCCGCCAGCGGCAGCGGCACCCGCCGGGCACAGAGTTTCAGCAGCGTACGCAGGTTGCCGGCCACGCCGGGGCCATAGACCAGCGGCGGGCGCAGCACCACGGTTTCCAGCCCGGTGGCGGCGGACACGGCGGCCAGCGCCTCTTCCGCCTCCCGCTTCGATCGGCCATAGGGGGAATGGGGATCGGCGGGGGTGGCGTCGGTGACGGGGGTGGAGCGGCTCTCGTCCACCACCGCCTTGATGCTGCTGACGAACACCAGCCGGCGCGCACCCGCGGCGGCGGCGGATTCGGCCAGACGCCGGGTGCCGGCGGTGTTGACGGCGCGGAATTCCGCCAGCGGGTCGGCGGCGGCGTCGCGCATCACATGGACGCGGGCCGCCAGATGGGCCACGGCGTCCACGCCCGCCAGGGCATTCGTCCAATCGGTGTCCGGGCCGATGGCCCCCACCACCGCCACCTCGGCTCCCGGCGGCAGCACGGCGCGGGCGGCTTCCGCCGGGCCGCGGACGGCGGCGCGCACCGCCACGCCCCGGTCCAGCAGCCGGCGCACCAGCACCCGCCCGACGAAGCCGGTGGCCCCGGTGACCAGCACCCGCGCGTCAGCCATGACCGGCCCCATCGGCCAGCATGTCCCGGTACAGGCCGGCGACGGTGGCCGCCACGTCGGCCTCGCGGTAGCCGTTCTCCACCCGCGCGCGGGCGCTGGCCCCCATGCGGGCGCGCAGGCGCGCATCGGCGGCCAGGGTTTCCAGCGCCCCGGCCAGGGCGGCGGCGTCGCCGGGGGGCACCACGAACCCCTCGATCCCATCGCGCACCAGCGACCGGCAGCCGGGCACGTCGGTGGTGACCAGCGGGCGGGCGCAGGCCGCCGCCTCCAGCAGCGTGCGCGGCAGCCCCTCGCCGCCGCGGGTGGGGAGGAGGGCGATGTGCGCCTGTTCCCACACCGTGCGCACGTCGCTTTGCGGCCCAAGCCAGCGGATGCCGGGTTCGGCGGACCAGCCGCGCAGGGTCTCTTCGGTGATGGCGTTGGGGTTGGACGGGTCGGGGGCGCCGGCCAGCAGCAGTTCGATGTCCACCCCGCGGGACCGCAGCGCCCGCACCGCGTCCACCGCCACATCGACGCCCTTGCTCCACACCATGCGGGCGACGATGGCGGCGCGCACCGGCCCGTTTTCCGGCGGCTGGGGCAGGGGGGTGAAGTGATCGGGGTCGATGCCGGCGCCGTTGACGATGACCATGGACGGCAGCAGCCCGTCCGCGTTCTTCCACCCGCCCGCCCAACGGGCCAGGGCCGCGCCGTCGTCGGGGTTTTCCAGCAGGAAGCGGGTGCGGCGGGTGGTGATGACGCGGGCCACCAGCACCTCGATCGCCATGCGCAGGATGCGGGCCTTCAGGCGGCGCGACACGCCCAGGAAGCCGGTGCCGGTCACCGCCAGCACCACCGCCGGCACCCCGGCCACCCGCGCCGCCAGCCCGCCGACGATCACCGGGCGCAGCGAGATCAGGTGGACGATGTCCGGCTGTTCCTCGTGATAAAGGGCGACCAGACGGGCGACACCCTTCGTCACCTCCGCCGGGGACAGGCTGCCGCGTTCGGCGTCGAAGGGGATGACGCGGATTCCCTCCGCCTCGATCCGGTCGCGGTGGCGGTTGATGCGGGTGGCGACGGCCACGTCCAGCCCCATCGCCCGCGCCGCCCGTGCCATGGGCAGAAAGTGGGAGCAGAAGAACCAGTCCTCGGTCACCACGTACAACAGCCGCCGGGGCCGGCCGGGCCGGGCGATGACGGCACCGTCCACCGGGCGGGACAGGGTGATCATCAGCCCCGCCGTGACCAGCAGCCCCAGCACCAGCGCCCGCCACGGCGCCTCCACCGACACCAGCGCCAGCACCGTCAGCCCCAGATTGAGCGTCAGCACGCGGGCCGACACCGCCGCATGGGTGCGCCCGCCCTGGACCGCGCGCTGGTAGATGTGTTCCCGGTGGGCCTGCCACACCTTCTTGCCCGCCAGCAGCCGGCGCAGCAGGGTGAAGGTGGCGTCGGCCAGGAAATAGAGCGGGATGAGCAGTGCGGCCGCCCACAGCCCTTGAGCCGCCAGCCCCAGCAGCAGCCACGCGAACAGATAGCCCAGCGGCACGCTGCCCACGTCGCCCATGAACACCCGCGCCGGGTGCCAGTTCCACACCAGGAACCCCAGGGCCGCCCCCAGCGCCACCGCCCCCTGTTCCGCCGTCAGCGGGTCGGTGCCGGCCAGCAGCGTCACCGCCGCCAGCCCCAGCCCGATGGACGCGGCCTCGCCCCCGGCGATGCCGTCGATGCCGTCCATGAAATTGAACAGGTTGAGGAACCACAGCCAGAGGAAGGCCGCCGCCAGCCGGTCCAGCCAGAACGGCAGGATGCCCTGAAAGATCAATCCATCGGGCAGGGCCAGCAGCCCCACCGTCACCACCGCGGCCTGCACCCCGAAGCGCACCCGCACCGGCAGCCCGCCGCGGTCGTCGCGCCACGACACCCACACCAGCGCCGCCGCCCCGGCCAGCACCGGCAGCACCGCGTCCAGCCGTCCGGCCAGCCCCCCCAGAATCAGCAGGGCCGGCAGCCACGTCAGCACCACCCCCCAGCCGCCGCCGCGCGGGGTGGGGATGGAATGGCTGCTGCGGTCGTTGGGATGGTCCAGGATGGCGCGGCGGTGCAGATAGCCCAGCACCCCCCGCGTCAGGCCGCAGGAACAGGCGAACGCCGCCAGCATCAGCCCCACCAGCGGCAGGACGGCCAGCGACGGAGCGGCGGCGGAAGTCAGAGACAGCATAAGGCGGCGATCCTTACCCGGCGATGCCGTGGTAGCTCTTGTACCATTGGACGAAGCGGGGCAGCCCGTCGGCAATGGGGGTGCGGGGGGTGAAGCCGATGGCCGCGCGCGTGGCCTCGATGTCGGCGAAGGTGGCGGCCACGTCGCCCGGCTGCATGGGCTCCAGCACCATCTGTGCCTTGCGGCCCAGCGCCTGTTCCAGCACGCCGATGAAATCCATCAGGGATTCGCTGCGGTGGTTGCCCAGGTTGAACACCCGGTGGCGCACCCCGTCCGCGTCCGGCGGGGCCGGGTTGTCCAGGGTGCCGAGAACCCCGCCCACGATGTCGTCGATGTAGGTGAAGTCCCGTTGCATCTGTCCCTGGTTGAACACCCGGATCGGGCGCCCGGCCATGATGGCGTCGGCGAACAGATAGGCGGCCATGTCGGGCCGCCCCCACGGGCCGTAGACGGTGAAGAACCGCAGGCCCGTGGCCGGCAGGCCATACAGGTGGCTGTAGCAGTGGGCGATCAGCTCCCCCGCCTTCTTGGTGGCGGCATAGAGCGACACCGGGCGGTCCACCCGGTCGGCGACGGAAAAGGGCAGGGTCTTGTTGCCGCCGTAGACCGAGGAACTGCTGGCATAGACCACGTGCTCCAGTTTGGGCATCCGCCGGGCGGCCTCCAGCATCACCGTATGCCCCATGACGTTGGCGTCGATGTAGGCATAGGGGTTTTCCAGCGAATAGCGCACCCCCGCCTGGGCCGCCAGATGGACCATCCCGGTGGCATCGGCCATGGCGGGGGCCTGCGCCTGGATGGCATCGCGGTCGGCGATGTCGGCCCGCACCAGCCGGAACCCCGGCTTGTCGGCCAGCCGGGCCAGCCGCGCCTCCTTCAGCGCCACGGAGTAGTAATCGTTGACGGAATCGATGCCGATCACCGGCTGCCCGCGCGCCAGCAGAGCCTCGGCCACATGCATCCCGATGAAGCCGGCCACCCCGGTCACGACGATCGTCATCCGTGTTTTCCTTATGCTCCGGGATTTCCCATGTCTGGAAAACCACGCCAACAGCGTGCGTTTTATGCCCGATTCAGGGACAGGACACCAGAGCGCTTGTTCCAGAGGATACGCCGGCCGGTACGAGGCAGGAGGTGAGAATGAACCGGTTTTTTTCGCGCTTCGCCCGCTGGGTCGAACGGCAGACGGGACGGCCCGCCGCCTTTGCCCTGGCCTTTGCCGTCATTCTGGTGTGGGCGGTAACCGGGCCCGTGTTCCATTTCTCCGACACTTGGCAACTGGTCATCAACACCGGCACCACCATCGTCACGTTTCTGATGGTGTTCATCATCCAGAACGCCCAGAACCGCGACACCGAGGCGATCCACCTGAAGCTGGACGAACTGATCCGGGTGGCTGCCACCGCGCGCAACGGCATGATCGACCTGGAGGAGCGGTCGGACGAGGAAATGGATGCGGTGAAACGGGACTTCGACCGTCTGGCCGAGTCCGCCGCGCACAGCCTGGAAAAGACCATCGACGAAAAGGTGGAGCAGGCCGTGGAGGAGGAGGTGGCGCAGGCGCTGACCAGACGCGGCCTCGGGCAGGGCGGCCCCCAGGCGTGACGGCGCGCGCGCCAAGCCTTGACAGCCCCCGGGCGGGACCGATCTACTGCCGTTTCCAATCTTTCGCATGAACGGTACTGCGGACATGGCGCCCATCAAGAAGAACCCGGCGGGTCTGAACCCGCTTCAGCTCAAGACCCTGACCCTGCTGCAGGAGGTGGCGCGTCTGGGCGGCACCCCGGCGCCGGAGGGTGACGGGGCCTTCGTCATCACCAGCCTGCCGCACGCGCACGGCAACCATTTCCACCTGGGCGATGCCGTGGTGTCGAGCCGCGACGCCACCGGGCTGAACAACCCCGCCGTCTGGACCGTGCTGGAGCGCAAGGGCATGATCGCCCGCAGCGAGGGCGGCCCGGTGGTCACCGCCGCCGGCATGGCCTACGACACCGGCCTGCGCGACGACATCCTGCACCGCTCGGACCACTGAGGGCCGGGGATCATGGCCGCCGGCAAGGGAAGCGACGCCAAGGCCGACCGCCTGGCCGCTGCACTGCGCGCCAACCTGAAGCGCCGCAAGGAACAGGCCCGCCGTCGGACGGACGAGGAGGAGGGAACACCCCCGCCCCCCGAACCGGACAGCACAAACGCCGGACAGGAATGAGTCCGGGCCGCTTGAGTAACCGCCCGCGCTCGGCTAAAACGCGGGCGGTTTTCCGTTTTCATCTTGGCTTTTTTCTTGGAAAGGGAGTGTGCGGCGATGGGCATCATGCCGGATACCTGGATTCGCGCAATGGCCGAGTCTCACGGCATGATCGAGCCGTTCGTGGACCGCCAGGAACGCTCGGGCGTCATCTCCTACGGTCTCAGCTCCTACGGCTACGACGCGCGGGTGGCCGACGAGTTCAAGATCTTCACCAACGTCGATAACGCCATCGTCGATCCCAAGCAGTTCTCCGAGAACAGCTTCGTGGACCGCAAGACCGACGTCTGCATCATCCCGCCCAACAGCTTCGCGCTGGCCCGCACGGTGGAGTATTTCCGCGTGCCCCGCGACGTTCTGGTCATCTGCCTGGGCAAGAGCACCTATGCCCGCTGCGGCCTGATCGTCAACGTCACGCCGCTGGAGCCGGAGTGGGAGGGGCACGTCACCCTGGAAATCTCCAACACCACGCCCTTGCCGGCCAAGGTCTATGCCAACGAGGGGCTGTGCCAGTTCCTGTTCCTCAAGGGCGACACGGTGTGCGAGACCTCCTATGCCGACAAATCGGGCAAATACATGGGGCAGAAGGGCGTGACGCTGCCGCGTCTCTGATCCGCACGCTCCTTATCCAGAACACGCACTCTTCGGGACAGACCTTATGGACAAGATCCGCATCCGCGGCGGCCGCCCGCTTCATGGCTCCATCGCGGTGGGCGGGGCGAAGAACGCCGCCCTGCCGCTGATGACGGCCAGCCTGCTGACCGACGAGACGCTGGTTCTGAAGAACCTGCCGATCCTGGCCGACATCAACACCCTGTGCAACCTGCTGCTCCAGCACGGGGTCGGCATCCGCATGGAAGGGGCCGGCGGCGATTGCGCCGGCCGGGTGGTGGAACTGACCGCCCGCGACATCACCAACACCACCGCGCCTTATGATCTGGTGCGCAAGATGCGCGCCAGCGTGCTGGTGCTGGGGCCGCTGGTGGCCCGCTGCGGCCAGGCGCGGGTGTCGCTGCCCGGCGGCTGCGCCATCGGCGCCCGGCCCGTGGACCTTCACATCAAGGGTCTGCAGGCCATGGGGGCGGAGATCGAGCTGGAGGGCGGCTACATGGTCGCCCGCGCGCCCAATGGCCTGCGCGGGGCGGAGTTCGTCTTCCCCAAGGTGTCGGTGGGCGCCACGGAAAACCTGCTGATGGCCGCCACCCTGGCCAAGGGCGAGACCAAGCTGATCAACGCCGCCCGTGAACCGGAAGTGACCGATCTGGCCCACTGCCTGGTCGCCATGGGCGCCGACATCAGCGGCATCGGCACCGACACGCTGCGCATCCGCGGGGTGGAACGGCTGCACGGCGCCACCCACCGCATCGTGTCCGACCGCATCGAGACCGGCACCTACGTCATGGCCGCCGCCATCACCGGCGGGCGGCTGGAGATCACCAACACCAGCATCGGCCTGATCCAGTCGGCGGTGACGGTGCTGGAACAGGCGGGCGTGGAATTCTCCCCCACCCCCGACGGCATGATCGTGTCGCGGGCCAACGGCGGTCTGGTCGGCGTGGACGTGATGACCGAGCCGTTCCCCGGCTTCCCCACCGACCTCCAGGCCCAGATGATGGCGCTGATGTGCACGGCCAAGGGGGCGGCCATGATCACCGAGACCATCTTCGAGAACCGCTTCATGCACGCGCCCGAACTGATGCGCATGGGGGCCAGCATCACCGTGCACGGCGCGTCCGCCCTGGTGCGCGGACGGGAGCGGCTGACCGGGGCGCCGGTGATGGCCACCGACCTGCGCGCATCGGTGTCGCTGGTGCTGGCGGGTCTTGCAGCGGCGGGAGAAACCATTATCTCCCGTGTGTACCATCTGGACCGCGGGTATGAGCAGCTCGAAGCCAAGCTGGCCGCCTGCGGTGCGGACATCGAACGGTTGACCGACGACGATTGATGCCTTTGAGGGGGGCCATGACCGCTGCCACGCCGATCCGCCTGCGGGCCGAGGATGCCGACGGCCTGCACGTCATCTCTGCCTGTTTGCAGGATGCGATCGTTCCCTTGACGGAAATGGCCTTCCAGCCGGACGAGGAACGGTTCGTTCTGGTGGTCAACCGCTTCAAATGGGAAACGGCGGACCAGCCGCGCACCATCAACGGCCCCACCGCCGACGACGATGGCCTCTACCCGTACGAGCGCACCCACTGCGCCGTGCGGTTCGAGGGGGTGCGGGCGGTCAAGGCCCGCGGCATCGACCTGAACGACCGCCACCAGATGCTGGAACTGCTGGCGCTGGAACCGGGGGACGCGGGCGTGACCCTGCATTTCGCCGGCGGCGGCGGCATCCGGCTGGAGGCGGTCCGCTGGGCCTGTCTGGCGGAGGATCTGGGCGATCCCTGGCCCACCGCCGCCAAGCCCCGCCACCCGGACACCGAATGACCGGCCCCGCCGGTCTCGAGCCTGAGAACTGGCCGGAAACCCCGGAACAGGCGGTGCCGGTGCAGGAACGCCTGCGCCGGCTGGTGGTGGTCCGCGACGATTTTCCCACCCCCCTGACCCGCATCGCCGCGGTGGATGCCCATTACAGCGAGCATGACGGCTGCACCTGGGCCGCGGTGGCGGAGATGGACCCGGACACGCTGGAGTTGACCCGCTCGGTCCTGCTGGTCCAGCCGACGCGCTTTCCCTATGTCCCCGGTTTTCTGTCGTTCCGCGAGGTGCCGGCCATGGCGGCGGCGCTGGCGCTGCTGCCGGTCCCGCCCGATCTGGTGGTGGTGGACGGGCAGGGCATCGCCCACCCGCGCCGTTTCGGCCTTGCCAGCCATCTGGGGGTGGTGACCGGCCTGCCGACCATCGGCGTGGCCAAATCGCGGCTGGTGGGCCGCTACGAGGAGCCGGGGCCGGAGCGTGGCGCCGTGTCGCCCATGTTCCACCGCAAGGAGATGGTGGGGGTGGCTCTGCGCACGCGGCCGGGCACGCGGCCGGTGTTCGTGTCGGCGGGGCACCGGGTGGGGCTGGAATCCGCGGTGGAGCTGGTGCTGCGATTCTCCCCCAGATGGCGCCTGTCGGAGCCGATCCGGCTGGCCGATGCGGTGTCGCGGATGCATTGAGCCGCCAGCCTGCAATTCCTGCGGATTCTTGCCGGCGGCGGAATCGTTTGTCCGGCGATTGCTTCATCCCTTATGCTTGCACAAAGGGCGGAAGGGGCGGGAATGCTGTCGTTCAAGGAAGCCGGGCACCTGGAATCGGCGCGCCATGGGCTGCGCCGGGCAACGGTCTCTGAGGCGTATGGTTATTACTGCGAGCATCTGGACGGGAGCGAGGCCCACAAGGCCGACGCTCAGGCGGCCAGCGAAGAGGCGGATCAGCTTATGCGGGACATGGCATAGAAGCTCCGGCCTCCGTCGGCGGGCGATGACGTTGCCTGTCCGTTGCGGCTGCGGCGCGGTGGCGGGCGCATGCGTTCGCCGTAGCCGTGGTGCGCAGGAACCGATGACGGTGTGTCCGGTTGGCGGGGCATCCCTGCAACCGCTGTGAAAGACACCGCCATGGCCCAGAAGCTGACCGGAAAGACCGTCGCCGTTCTCGCCACCGACGGATTCGAGCAGGTGGAACTGACCGAGCCCGTGAAAGCGCTGAAGGACGCCGGCGCCACCGTCCACGTCGTCGCCCCCAAGACGGGGCAGATCCAGGGCTGGAACCACCACGACAAGGGCGAGACCGTGCCCGTGGACGCCGCCCTCGATTCCACCGACCCCGGCCGTTACGACGCGCTGGTGCTGCCCGGCGGGGTCATCAACCCCGACGCCCTGCGGCTGGAGCCGAAGGCCATCGCCTTCGTGCGCAGCTTCGTCCAGTCGGGCAAGCCCATCGCCGCCATCTGCCACGGTCCCTGGACCCTGATCGACGCCGGCGGCGTGTCGGGGCGGCGGATGACCTCGTGGCCGTCGCTGAAGGCCGACCTGGGCAACGCCGGGGCCATGTGGGCGGATGAGCCGGTGGTCACCGACCGCGGCCTCGTCACCTCCCGTAAGCCCGACGACCTGCCGGCCTTCGTGAAAAAGATGATCGAGGAATTCGCCGAGGGCACCCACAACCGCCACGCCGCGGAATAGCCATCCATCGGTCCCTTTAACCGCTGCCTGTTTTCTGGCCAGCCCCCTCCGATGGGGGCTGGCCGCATGTGCATGGCTTTATAAAAGCATTTTCTGATTTGATAAAAATCAAAACGCAGAATTCAGAATAATTTCGAACATGATCGAAATGCAGCTTTCTTTATGAAAGTATTGTTTGGGCTGGAAAAACGATCCTATTCGGCTTATTCCTAAAGTGGTTCTGGTCAGAATACAGCCATTCGCGCACGCTTTAGGCGTGCCGTTGGTTGTAATTTCATCAGAGTGCGGTGGGCGTCATGAAAACAGCCTCTCCTCATCACCCAAATGGTGTACCCCCTTCGGCGCTGTCTCCCCAACCGGGCGACCGGCGGCGGGAGCTGTCCATGTTCGTGCTGCTGGCCTTCGTCATCTGGCCGTTTCTGGCGGTGGCGGTGGTGGGCGGCTATGGCTTTGCCGTGTGGATCGGGCAGATGATCTTCGGCCCGCCGGGACCGCCGCCGGTCTGACGGGGAGGTGCGCCACCATGCCCGACGACGTGGATTCGGGCCGCCGTGCCTTCTTGCGCGGGCGGCCCCGCCCCGGACCATCCCCCATCCGGCCGCCCTGGGCGGTTGAGACGCGCTTTACCGCCGCCTGCACGCGCTGCAACGCCTGCGTTCCCGCCTGCCCCGAAGGCATCGTGGCCATCGGGGACGGCGGCTTTCCGGTGGTGGATTTCCGCCGGGGAGAATGCAGCTTTTGCGGTGCCTGCGCCGATGCCTGTTCCCACCCGGTGTTCCAGCGGACCGATCCGGCCACAGGGGCGGTGCGGGCGCCGTGGGATCTGGCCGCGCTCATTGCCGAGCCGGCCTGTTTCTCCGTGCAGCGGGTGTTCTGCCGCAGTTGCGGCGATGTCTGCCCGCAATCGGCCATCCGTTTCCGGCTCGCCCCCGGCGGGGCGGCGCTGCCTGTGGTGGAGCAGGATGCCTGCTCCGGCTGCGGGGCCTGCGTGTCCGCCTGTCCCGCCGGTGCGGTGACCGTGCGGGCCGTTCAGAAAGAGGGGTTCGCACGATGACGATCGACCCGGTTCCCCCGATCCCCCAGGCGGCGGCGGAAATCCATCTGGCCTCCCTTCTGGTCCATGTGCGGCCCGGCATGGTGGACGGGGTGCGTGCCGCCCTGGCCGCCCTGGACGGGGTGGAAGTGCATCTGGAGCAGGATTCCAAGCTGGTGGTGACCCTGGAAGGCCCGCACGAGGGCTGGATCGCCGAGCGCATGACCGCCATCCACCTGATGCCCGGCGTGCTGTCGGCGGTGATGGTGTTTCACCACATGGACGCGGCCTGACGGGCCGCCACAGACAATCGAACAAGGAAAGGAAACGTCCCCATGATGGATCGGCGGGATTTCCTGAAGTCCCAGGCCGTGGCGGCGGCGGCGGCGGCGGGCGGCATCAGCCTTCCGGCGCTGGCCCAGACATCGGCGGTCGCGGGCGAGGATGCGGCGCTCACATGGTCGAAGGCGCCGTGCCGTTTCTGCGGCACCGGCTGCGGCGTGATGGTGGCGGTCAAGAACGACCGCGTGGTCGCCACCCACGGCGACATGCAGGCGGAGGTCAACCGCGGCCTGAACTGCGTGAAGGGCTATTTCCTGTCCAAGATCATGTACGGTCAGGACCGGCTGACCCAGCCGCTGCTGCGCATGCGCGACGGACAGTACCACAAGGACGGCGAGTTCCAGCCGGTGTCGTGGGACCGTGCCTTCGACGAGATGGCCCGCCAGTGGAAGCGGGTGCTGAAGGAGAAGGGGCCGGATGCCGTGGGCATGTTCGGCTCCGGCCAATGGACCATCTGGGAGGGGTATGCCGCGTCCAAGCTGATGCGCGCCGGCTTCCGCACCAACAACCTGGACCCCAACGCCCGCCACTGCATGGCCTCGGCGGCGGTGGCCTTCATCCGCACCTTCGGCATGGACGAGCCGATGGGCTGCTATGACGACTTCGAGCACGCCGACGCCTTCGTGCTCTGGGGCTCCAACATGGCGGAGATGCACCCCATCCTGTGGACCCGTATCACCGACCGCCGGCTGTCCCACACACACGTCAAGGTGGCGGTGCTGTCCACCTTCGAACACCGCAGTTTCGAGCTGGCCGACATCCCCATGGTCTTCGTGCCGGGAACGGATCTGGCTGTCCTGAATTTCATCGCCAACCACATCATCCAGACCGGCCGGGTGAACCGGGACTTCGTGGCCAAACACTGCAATTTCCGCCTGGGGCAGAAGGACATCGGTTATGGCCTGCGGCCCGAGCACGTGCTGGAGGTGCGGGCGGCCAACGCCAAGGATCCCACCGATTCCAAACCCATCGACTTCGATGCCTTCGCCGCCTTCGTCAGCGAATACACGGTGGAGAAGACCGCCGAACTGACCGGGATACCGAAGGAACGGCTGCTGGCCCTGGCCGAACTCTACGCCGATCCCAAGACCAAGGTCATGTCGCTGTGGACCATGGGGTTCAACCAACACGTGCGCGGCGTGTGGGTCAACCATATGGTCTACAACATCCATCTGCTGACCGGAAAAATCTCCGAGCCGGGCAACAGCCCGTTCTCCCTGACCGGCCAGCCGTCGGCCTGCGGCACCGCGCGGGAGGTGGGCACCTTCTCCCACCGCCTGCCGGCCGACATGCAGGTGGCCAACCCCACCCACCGCGCCCACGCCGAAAAGGCGTGGAAGCTGCCCGAGGGGCTGCTGCCGGCCAAGATCGGCTATCACGCGGTGCTGATGGACCGCATGCTGCGCGACGGGAAGCTCAACGCCTTCTGGATCCAGGTGAACAACAACCTTCAGGCGGCCCCCAACACCAACAACGAGACCTATCCCGGCTACCGCAACCCCGACAATTTCATCGTGGTGTCGGACGCCTATCCCACGGTCACCGCGTCGGCCGCCGACCTGATCCTGCCCGCCGCCATGTGGGTGGAGAAGGAGGGCGCCTATGGCAACGCCGAGCGCCGCACCCATTTCTGGCACCAGCTCGTGAACGCCCCCGGCGAGGCGCGGTCGGACCTGTGGCAGATCATGGAATTCTCCAAGCGCTTCACCACCGACGAGGTGTGGCCCAAGGAGATCCTGGACGCCAACCCCGGCTACCGCGGCAAGACGCTGTTCGACGTGCTGTTCCGCAACGGCACCGTGGACCGTTTCCCCGTCTCCGAACTCAACCCCCAGTACGGGAACCATGAATCGAGGGATTTCGGCTTTTACGTGCAAAAGGGGCTGTTCGAGGAATACGCCGATTTCGGGCGCGGCCACGGCCATGACCTGGCGCCCTTCGACACCTATCACGAGGTGCGCGGCCTGCGCTGGCCGGTGGTGAACGGGCAGGAAACCCGCTGGCGCTACCGCGAGGGGCTGGACCCCTTCGTTCCGGCGGGGGAGGGGGTCAAATTCTACGGCAATCCCGACGGCAAGGCGAACATCTTCGCCTTCCCCTATGAACCGCCGGCGGAATCGCCGGACAAGGATTTCGACCTGTGGCTGGTGACGGGCCGGGTGCTGGAACACTGGCATTCCGGGTCCATGACCATGCGGGTGCCCGAACTTTACCGTGCCATGCCCATGGCCATGGTGTTCATGCACCCCGACGACGCCCAGGCCCGCGGCCTGCGCCGCGGATCGGAGGTCACGGTGGTGTCCCGCCGCGGCGAGATCCGCACCCGCGTCGAAACCCGCGGGCGCAACAAGCCGCCACGCGGGGTGGTCTTCGTGCCGTGGTTCGATTCCGCGCGCCTGATCAACAAATGCACGCTGGACGCCACCGACCCGATCAGCAAGCAGACCGATTTCAAGAAATGCGCCGTCAAGGTGGTGCCGGTCTGACGAGGGGGAGGATCATCATCATGCGCCCGTTCCTGTATGCCGCGTTTGCGGTCCTGCCGTTCCTCGCGCCGGCCCTGCTGACGGCTCAGACCACGCCCCAGCGTGACGACCCGTTCCGCCCGCCGGTGGCCTTCACCGACGTCAACCCGGCGCCGCCGGTGCCGGCGGACGTAACCGACGACCGCCGGGTCGCCCGCAATTATCCCGAGCAGCCGCCGGTGATTCCGCACAACATCCGCGATTACCAGATCACCATCAACGCCAACCGCTGCCTGACCTGCCACAGCCGCCAGTACACGGCGGCGTCGCAGGCCCCCATGATCAGCATCACCCATTATGTTGACCGCGCGGGACAGACGCTGGGCGGGGTATCGCCGCGGCGGTATTTCTGCCTGCAATGCCACGTGCCGCAGACGGTGGCCCAGCCGCTGGTGCCCAACACCTTCACCGACATCGACAGCATGCTGAGCCGGCCCGCCCCCGGCGGGGGGCTGCCATGAGACCGTTGGGGAGACTGCCGGGATTCCTTGTGCGGCCCTGGCGGATCATTGCCGGCCCGGCCCGCACGCTCAGCCTGGGGTTCCTGACGCTGGGCGGCTTTGCGGCGGGGGTGATCTTCTGGGGCGGCTTCAACACGGCGCTGGAGGCCACCAACCGGGAAGCCTTCTGCATCAGTTGCCACGAGATGAAGAACAACCCCTATGAGGAGCTGAAGACCACCATTCACTTCACCAACCGCTCGGGCGTGCGGGCCACCTGCCCCGACTGCCACGTGCCCCACCCCTGGACCGACAAGATCGCCCGCAAGATGCAGGCCTCGAAGGAGGTGTGGGGCAAGATCTTCGGCACCATCGACACCCGCGACAAGTTCGTCGCCAAGCGCCGCGAATTGGCCGAGCACGAATGGGCGCGGCTGAAGGCCAACGATTCCCTGGAATGCCGCAACTGCCATTCGGCGGAATCCATGGACATCACCAAACAGGGGGCGCGGGCGGCCCGCATCCACCAGCAGTACCTGTTCACCGGGCAGCGCACCTGCATCGACTGCCACAAGGGCATCGCCCACCAGTTGCCCGACATGAACGGCGTCCCGCCCGGCTGGAGCGAGGCGGCGGCAACCCCGCGGGGAACCCTGGGGCATTGGCTGGCCGCGGCGCCGGAGTGAGCGCGGGGCTACCGCCCCGACCCCGTTTGGAGGCGGACGCCTCCAAGCCTCCCCCTTTTTTATAGATAAAAGAAAAGGGGGTTCGGGGCATCGCCCCGAACGGGTTTGGGCGGTAGCCCAATCATCCGGCGTGCCGGCTCTCCCACAAAGCCCGCGCCAGCGCCTCGGCCTCCTCTTGGCCTGCCGCCCGCCCCAACAGAACCAAGGCGACGGCGGCGGTGGCGATCACCACCGCCTCGCCTTCTTCGTCCCGTGCCTCTCCCGTCCACACGGCGCGGAAACGGCCCAGATCCATCACCGTGTCGTGACGCACGGCGGGTGTCTGGGCCATCGGTGCCCACACCGTGCTCCCCAAGGCGCCATTCGTGACGGTCAGCACCTCGCACGGCTTTTCCGGGCGCCGTTCGGCCTCGCCCCCTTCGCCCTTGAACACCGCCAGCCGCGGCTGGCCCAGCAGGGCGGCGGCCTTCTGGTGGGCGTCGCGGTAGGGGGGATGGGCCACCCCCATGATCTGGCACGGCGCGTCGAACGGGTTGAGCATCCGCGCCACCGTGTGCATGGGGTTGCGCAGGCCCAGCACCTTTTTCAGCCCGATGATCCCCTGCATGGCCGGGCTGAGCCGGGCCAGCGGCAGATAGGCGAAACGGTCCCGCCGCAGCCGCACCGCCGCATCCTCCAGCGACTCCGCCGGGGCGATGCCGAGCGCTTCCAATGCCGCGCCGGTGAACAGGCGCCCGGCGGTGTGGCCGTCGGTGCCGTGCATGAACACCGTCACCCCGTGGCGTGCCAGCAGCAGCGCCGACAGGATGAACCACGGCAGCCGCCGCGATTTCCCGGCATAGGCCGGCCAATCCAGAGCCACCGCCGGGCGTTCGGCGGGCAGGGGAAGGGCGTTGCGGCAGGCGCGGGTGAAACCGGCCAGCTCGTCGGGCGTTTCGGTCTTCACCCGGATCAGGCAGAGGAAGGCGCCAAGCTGGATCGGCTCCACCTCCCCGCGCAGGATCATGCCCACCGCGGCCTCCGTCTCCTCCAGCGTCAGCGAGCGGGACAGGGTCGGCCCCTTGCCGAGGATGCGGACGTACGGGGCGAAGGGATGTTCGGTCTGGCTCATGGCGGCGGTCCTGTCGGGTGGGCGGACGGTATGGCCGGCGCAGTATTCCAGACCCGGTGCCGTCCCGTCATCCGCCACGTGGGGGAGGGTGTTGATGGCGGTTCACCGTGATGGCATGATACGCCATCATGAAGGCCGTGCTGCTGATTCGCGAACGTGTTTCGTACCCCGACGGCGACTTGGCCGAAATGGTGGTGTGGCGTGTGCCCGACCCGGTGCCGCCAACCACCCATGGCTTCAAATACCGTTTCGTCTATGTGTCCGGCGGAACGCGGGTTCTGGGGTACGACAACGAGCGTGGAAAGGGCGATCACCGGCACACGGTGGACGGGGAGGAACCGTTCGTCTTTCAGTCGGTGGACGATCTGTTGGAACGGTTCGTTTCCGACGTTGAAGAGTACAGGAGGGGCCGATGAAGAAATCCATCGTTGTCGGCGGCAGCTTGCGCGATGCCGCCGCCCGTGTGGCCGAGGCGTGGAAACGGGCCGAACGGGGGGAGGCCGTCGAGCCGCGGGATACCGTCACCTTTCTCACGTGGTCATCCTTGGCGTCGGTGATGACCGATCGGCGCCATGCCCTTCTGTGCCATCTGCACGGCAACCCCTCCCCCAGCATCCGCGCCCTGGCGCGCAGTCTGGGGCGGGACGTCAAGCGGGTTCACGAGGATGTGACAGCCCTGGAGGCGGTGGGGCTGATCGAGCGTGAGGATGGGATGCTGCGCGCCGGTTACGACGAGATCCAGACGTCGATCTCCGTCACTCCACACGCAGCATAGCCCGTTTGCTCACTCGCTTTCCGGCAGGTCGCTCAGGTCCGGGTGGACCTTGTAGAGCTGGAACTGCG
Organism: Azospirillum fermentarium; assembly: GCF_025961205.1. Classification (NCBI taxonomy): domain Bacteria; kingdom Pseudomonadati; phylum Pseudomonadota; class Alphaproteobacteria; order Rhodospirillales; family Azospirillaceae; genus Azospirillum; species Azospirillum fermentarium. Next base: position 905,106 of record NZ_JAOQNH010000003.1, on the reverse strand, counting down.
GCCCCTGGTGCAGCAGGGTCAGATGGGCCGGATCGGGGTTGGGGTTCCCCTCGGTGAACAGAACGTAAAGGTAATCGTAGCGCACCGGCCACGCATCCCAGTAGCGGGGCTGGCCGGGCACGCCCTCGTCCGCCGTGGCCAGGAGCTGGCTGACGGTGGGCGGGTCGCCGTCGTTGTCGTCCACCAGACCGCGGTATTCCGGGCGGATGGACAGGATCTGCTTGCCCGGCACGCTGAACGCCGTGGACACCAGCGCCGAGCGTTCGATCATGGCGATGCACGGCGCGTGGCTCAGCGCCTGGTTGGTCATGTCGTTGCCCGCCGGCTGGTCGGCGTGGGCCACCAGCACGGTGCTGCCGGGGTCGATCAGGTGCATCGACTCCTGCATGTCGGTGTTGACGTGGCGCAGCGCCTGCCAGTTCACCTGCACATCGACGAAGCGCACCAGCGCCACCCCCACCAGGAAGGCGTAGAAGGCGGTGCGCACCGCCCGGTCGCCGGCATCGAATCGGGCGAAGCCGACGATCAGGAACAACAGCGCCACCGGCAGCCGGGTGTCGGCCACCCACGACCCGAACAGCATGCGCGGCATGGCCATGAACACCGCCGTGCCCAGCACCAGGAACACCAGCCCCATGGGGTGCAGCGACAGAAGGTTGCGGCGCACGGCCCAGATGCCGCCCGCGGCCACCAGCCCCGCCACCGTCAGGTCGAAGGTGTCCCAATAACCCTGGATGATGAACATCAGCCCGTCGAGCTTGCCCGACGATTCCCAGATGTTTTCGGTGGACAGGCCCAGCGTCGGGCTGGCCAGCATCAGCGGGATCACCGGCAGGAACGGCAGGCCGAAGGCCAGGACGTCGGCGATGATCCGCCGCCGCCCGGCGGGCGTGCGCGTCAGGTGCCACGACCGCGACAGCAGCCACCCCTCCACGCTCAGCAGCGCCAGCCCGTACAGCCCGACGGCGAACAGGTGGCAGGCGAACAGCACCAGCACCGCCACCGCCGACACCGTGCCGCGGAACAGCGGCGAACGGTCCCGCCACGCGATCCAGCCGGCCAGCGCCCAGGTGGCAACACCCACCCCGAACAGGTAGTTCATGAAGCCGAACAGAAAGATCCCATTATAAAGGAACGGGAACACCACCATCGGCCAGGGAGACACCCGTCCGTACAGCGCCCGGTGGACCGCCATCGGCCCGGTGGCCATCAGCGCCAGCGTGGCAAAGACGAACAACTGTCCCGCCGTGTAGATGTCGGTGACGCGCATCAGCCGCGGCACCAGGATATCCATCACCAGATTGGGGATGATGGCCCAGTCGATCTCGTACAGGCGGGCCAGCATCGGGTCGCCGCCGATCCCGGCGATGACCCGCATCCGGCCCAGATGGTTGACGTAATCGGCCAGCGGCGGGATCTCGTCGGTGAAGACGGGGGCGGCGGCGGCCAGCAGCAGAAGGCAGAAGACAGGCACGAACAGACGGCCGGGCGAGGCGACTGCCTGCAGGACCGGCCGGAGAACGTCGGTGCGGCTCATGATGGGAAAGTCCAGGGAGCGGGAAGTGGACAGCGGAATTACTACCCCAAACGGGGCACCCTGACCAGATGAAAGCCTGTGACACTGTTTTGTGGGCAGACCCGCTGCATTTTCACAACAGGGGCTGTTGCCAAACCGGGCGGGGCGGGCTATGAAAGCGCCGTCGTCAAAACCACACGCGGGCTGGCGGGTGACCGGGCTGTCCCTGGACATCCCCCTCCGGTGTTTGCGCGTGCGCCGAATCGGCGCATGTTCAGGCCACGCCCGCGGCGGAAACAACCGGACCTGTAAGGACCAGATATCATGGCTATCCCGACCTTCTCCATGCGCCAGCTGCTGGAAGCCGGCGTCCACTTCGGCCACCACACCCGCCGCTGGAACCCCAAGATGGCGCCGTACCTGTTCGGCGTCCGCAACGGCGTGCACATCATCGATCTGGAACAGAGCGTTCCGATGCTGCACCGTGCGCTTCAGGCCGTGCGCGACGTGGTGGCCGGCGGCGGCCGCGTCCTGCTGGTGGGCACCAAGCGTCAGGCCCAGGAACGGGTTGCCGAAGCCGCCTCCAAGTGCGGCCAGTACTATGTGAACCACCGCTGGCTCGGCGGCATGCTGACCAACTGGAAGACCATCTCCCAGTCGATCAAGCGCCTGCGCGAGATGGAAGAGCGCCTGTCGGGCGACACGTCGGGATTGACCAAGAAGGAAATCCTGATGCTGACCCGCGAAAAGGAAAAGCTGGACCGCGCGCTGGGCGGCATCAAGGAGATGGGCGGCCTGCCCGACATCCTGTTCATCATCGACACCAACAAGGAATCGATCGCGGTCAAGGAAGCCAACAAGCTGGGCATCCCGGTCATCGCGGTTCTCGACTCCAACTCCGACCCGGACGGCGTGGCCTTCCCCATCCCCGGCAACGACGACGCGCTGCGCGCCATCGACCTGTACTGCGAGCTGGTGCAGGGCGCCGTGCTCGACGGCCTGCAGGCTGAAATGAGCGCCGCCGGCATCGACGTGGGCGCCCAGGAAGAAGCCCCGGAAGAAGCTCTGCCGGAAGGTGGTGAGGCTGAAGAGGCTCCGGCCCAGGCCTGATCCGCCGCATGGGGCAGCCGGGCCACGGCCGTGGCCCCGGCTGCCTTTTTTGTACCGACCTGTTTCGATTTTGACCGTTTTCGGGAGAAAGGGCTGACCATGGCCGAGATTACCGCCTCGCTCGTCAAGGAACTGCGCGAGAAGACCGGCGCCGGCATGATGGACTGCAAGAAGGCGCTGGCGGAGACCGCCGGCGACCTCGAAGGTGCCGTTGACTGGCTGCGCAAGAAGGGCCTTGCCGCCGCCGCCAAGAAGTCGGGCCGCGTGGCCGCCGAAGGTCTGGTGGCCGTCGCCACCGAAGGCACCTCGGGTGCCGCGGTCGAGGTGAACGCCGAAACCGACTTCGTGGCCCGCAACGAAACCTTCCAGGGCTTCGCCGCGTCGGTCGCCAAGCTGGCCGTGACCGGCGAGGCCGATGTCGAGGCGCTGAAGACCGTTGCCTTCCCCGGCACCGGCCGCAATGTCGGCGAAGAGCTGACCCACCTGATCGCCACCATCGGCGAGAACATGAACCTGCGCCGCGTCGCCAAGCTGTCGGTGTCGTCGGGCGTGGTCGTGTCCTACATTCACTCGGCCATCGCGCCGGGCCTGGGCAAGATCGGCGTTCTGGTGGCCCTGGAGTCCACCGGCGACGCCGCCAAGCTGACCGAGCTGGGCAAGTCGATCGCCATGCACGTGGCCGCCGCCCGCCCGGACGCGCTCGACATCGCCGACGTGGACGTCTCCGCCCTGGAGCGTGAGAAGAGCGTGCTGGCCGACCAGGCCCGCGCCTCGGGCAAGCCCGAAGCCATCATCGAGAAGATGGTCGAAGGCCGCCTGCGCAAGTACTACGAAGAGGTCTGCCTGCTGGAGCAGATCTATGTGATCGACGGCGAGACCAAGGTCCGCGCCGTGGTCGAAAAGGCCGCCAAGGAGCTGGGCGCCCCGGTGAAGCTGACCGGCTTCGTCCGCTACGCGCTGGGCGAAGGCATCGAGAAGGCGCAGTCGGACTTCGCGGCGGAAGTGGCCGCGGCGGCCGGCGGCAACGCCTGATCCACGCAAGCCGCGTGTGATCCGTTTCCGGCCCGCGCCCCTGTGGCGGCGGGCCGGAAACGGCTTCTCTTGGCGGATCCGTGCGTTTGCCGGAGCGCTGCCGGACGGCCAGCCCCATATGAAGGGGGTGCCGTTGCGGCCATCCCGCCGGCAACCTCGTCCAACGGTTTATGAACGCATCACAGGGGGCGGTCCATGGCGGAAAACGCGGCGGTTGACACTTCCGGGGCGGCGCCGGAGGGCGGCGCCCGGTACAAGCGGGTTCTGCTGAAGGTGTCGGGCGAGGCCCTGATGGGCCAGCGCGACTATGGCCTGGACCCCGACATGATCCGCCAGGTGGCCGAAGAGGTCCGCACCGTCGTGCGCATGGGCGTGCAGGTGTGCCTGGTCATCGGCGGCGGCAACATCTTCCGCGGCATCAAGGGTGCGGCGTCGGGTATGGAACGGGCCAGCGCCGACTACATGGGCATGCTGGCGACCGTCATCAACGCCCTGTCCATGCAGAGCGCGCTGGAGCGCATGGGGGTCAGCACCCGCGTGCAGTCGGCCATCCCCATGTCGTCGGTGTGCGAGCCGTACATCCGCCGCCGCGCCATCCGCCACATGGAAAAGAGCCGGGTGGTGATCTTCGCCGCCGGCACCGGCAACCCCTTCTTCACCACCGACACCGCGGCTGCCCTGCGCGCGTCCGAAATGGGCTGCGACGGGCTTTTGAAGGCCACGCAGGTGGATGGCGTGTACACCGCCGACCCCAAGAAAGATCCCAACGCCACCCGGTACGAGCGGCTGAGCTATCTGGAGGTTCTGTCCAAGGATCTCCAGGTGATGGACGCCTCGGCCATTGCGCTGGCGCGGGAGAATCACATTCCGATTCTCGTCTTCTCCATCCATACCCCCGGCATGTTCGCCGAGGTGATGGCGGGGAAGGGCAAATTCACCATCATTACGGACGAAGAAAGGGAGTGACCCGTGGTCCCTGATGTCTCCGACCTCAAGCGGCGTATGGATGGCGCGCTTGATGCTCTCAAGAAGGAACTGTCCGGTCTGCGCACCGGCCGCGCCTCCACCAACCTGCTGGAGCCGGTGACGGTCGAGGCCTACGGCAGCCGCGTCCATCTGAAGGAAGTGGCCAACGTGTCGGTGCCCGAACCGCGCCTGCTGTCGGTGCAGGTGTGGGACCGCTCGATGATCAAGGCGGTGGAAAAGGCCATCCGTGATTCCGGCCTGGGCCTCAACCCCCAGACCGAGGGTCAGACCATCCGTGTGCCGATCCCCGACCTGTCGCAGGAACGCCGCCAGGAACTGGTGAAGGTGGCCCACAAGTACGCCGAACAGGCCCGTGTCGCCGTGCGCAACGTGCGCCGCGACGGCATGGACGCCCTGAAGAAGGCGGAAAAGGCCAACGAGATCAGCCAGGACGAGCACAAGGGGCTGGCCGACAAGGTGCAGACCGTGACCGATCAGCACATCAAGCAGATCGACGAGATCGTGACGTCCAAGGAAAAGGAAATTCTGCAGGTCTGACCGGAATGCACGATGCCCAATCGAGCCGCCCGGCGGATCCGCCCGTCCATGTGGCCATCATCATGGACGGGAACGGACGCTGGGCCAAGGCGCGCGGTCTGCCCCGCACCGCCGGCCACAAAAAAGGCGTGGATGCGGTGCGGCGCTCGATCACGGCGGCGCGCGAGTTGGGCATCGCGTACCTGACCCTGTTCAGCTTTTCCTCGGAAAACTGGCGCCGGCCCGAGCAAGAGGTGTCGGACCTGATGGGTCTGCTGCGCTTCTACCTGCGCAGCGAAGTGGCGGAACTTCATAAGGCCGGGGTACGGCTGCGGGTGATCGGCGACCGTGCCCGGCTGTCCCCCGACATCGTGTCCCTGATCGAGCATGGGGAAACGCTGACCGCCGGCAACACGGCACTGACCGTGGTGATCGCGCTCAGCTACGGCGGGCGGCAGGAAATCACGCTGGCCGCCCGGCGTCTGGCCGAAGATGTGGCCGCCGGCCGCATCAGCCCCGCCGATGTGGACGAGGGGGCGCTGGCCGCCCGGCTTCACACCGACGGCATCCCCGACCCCGACCTGCTGATCCGCACCAGCGGAGAACTGCGCCTGAGCAATTTCCTGCTCTGGCAGACGGCTTATACGGAGCTGGTGTTCACGGACACGCTCTGGCCCGATTTCACCAAGAGCGATCTGGAGGCCGCCATTGCCGAATTCCAGCGACGCGACCGGCGCTTCGGCGCCACCGCCAGCAGCCGTTAAGAAAACCAGCGAGCTGAAGGCGCGCATCCTGTCGTCCCTGGTGCTGGGGCCGGCCGTCCTGGCGCTGGTGTGGCTGGGCGGCTGGCCGTTCCGGCTGCTGCTGGCCGCGGCGGCCCTGATTGCCATGCGCGAATGGGTGGTGATCGTCGGCGGCCCGGCCCGGCGCCCGGCGGTGCTGCCGCTGGCGCTGGCCGCGGTGGCGGTGTCGCTGGCCGCGGCGGTGGCGGCGGGGCCGCTGGCCGGTGCCGGTGTGGCGGTGGTTCTGGCGGCGGCGGTGGGCTGGTCGGCGGCGGGCTGCGACCGCGGGTGGATGGCGGCGGGTCTGCCCTATGTGGCCTTCGGCGCCGTGGGGCTGGACTGGCTGCGCGAGTCGCCCCAGGGGGGGCTCGGGCTTTTGCTGTTCGTGATGCTGGCGGTGTGGGCCACCGACATCGGCGCCTATGCCGCCGGGCGGACCATCGGCGGGCCGAAGCTGGCCCCGCGCCTGTCGCCCAAGAAGACCTGGGCCGGACTGCTGGGCGGGGTGGCGGCGTCGGCGCTGACGGGGGCGCTGGTGGCGCTGGCCGTGGGGGCTGCCCGGCCCGGCGTGGCGGCCCTGACCGGGGGCGTGCTGGCGGTGGTGGCCCAGGCGGGCGACCTGTTCGAATCGGCGGTCAAGCGGCGGTACGGGGTGAAGGACAGCGGCACGCTGATCCCCGGCCACGGCGGGCTGCTGGACCGCATCGACGGGCTGCTGACCGCGGCGGCGGCGCTTGCCCTGTTCCATGCCGCCGCGGGAGAGAGGATCGCATGGTGGTGACGGCAGCGGCGGCGGGCACCCGCCGCCCGGTGACGATTCTGGGGTCCACCGGATCGGTGGGCACCCAGACGGTGGACCTGATCGCCCGATCGCCCGAGTCCTTTTCGGTGGAGGCGCTGACCGCCAACCGCAACGTGCCGCTGCTGGCGCGGCAGGCCCGCGAGCTGGGGGCCAAGCTGGCGGTGGTGGCCGATGAATCCCGCTATGGCGCCCTGAAGGATGCCCTGTCCGGCACCGGCATCGAGGTTGCTGCCGGTGCCGCGGCGGTGGCCGCGGCGGCGGCCCGCCCCGCCGACTGGGTGATGTCGGCCATCGTCGGGGCGGCGGGGCTGGAGCCCACCCTGGCGGCGGTGCGCCGCGGCGTCCACGTGGCCTTCGCCAACAAGGAAACGCTGGTCTGCGCCGGTGCCTTGATGATGGACGAGGTGCGCGCCCACGGCGCCACCCTGCTGCCGGTGGACAGCGAGCACAGCGCCATCTACCAGTGCTTCGATTTCCAGCATCCCGAACGGGTGTCGCGGCTGGTGCTGACCGCCTCGGGCGGGCCGTTCCGCGAACGGGACCGCGCCTTCATGGCCGCGGTCACGCCGGAACAGGCGGTGGCGCATCCCACCTGGGACATGGGCGCCAAGATCTCGGTGGACAGCGCCACCATGATGAACAAGGGGCTGGAGCTGATCGAGGCCCATTTCCTGTTCGACGTTCCCGAAGAGCGGATCGACGTTCTGGTCCATCCCCAGTCGGTGATCCATTCGCTGGTGGAGTATGTGGACGGATCGGTGCTGGCGCAGTTGGGCACGCCCGACATGCGCACGCCCATCGCCTATGCCCTGGCGTGGCCCGACCGCATGGAAACCCCGGCCCAGCGGCTGGATCTGGTGCGGGCGGCGTCGCTGACGTTCGAAGCGCCCGATCCGGTGCGTTTTCCGGCCTTGCGGCTGGCGCGGGCCGCCTTGCAAAGCGGGGGCGGCGCGCCCACTATCCTCAGTGCCGCGAACGAGGTCGCCGTGTCCGCTTTCCTGGAGCGCCGCATCGGCTTCCTGCACATCGAGCGGGTGGTGGAAGACACCCTGGCGGCGCTGCCGCACCGGGTGCCATCCTGCCTTGCCGATGTACGGGCCGTCGATGAGGAGGCCCGCCGGGCCGCTTCGGAGCGGGTGGCCGCACTCGCCGGGCAAGAGGCTGGATAAAGGCTGGTCCTGATGTCGATTCTGGGTGGTTTCGGAACGTCGCTGCTGTCGTTCCTGGTGGTTCTGTCCGTTCTCGTCTTCGTGCACGAGTTCGGCCACTATTATATCGCGCGGCGCAACGGCGTGCGGGTCGAAACCTTCTCCATCGGCTTCGGGCCGGAGCTGTTCGGCTGGACCGACCGCGCCGGCACCCGGTGGAAGGTCAGCCTGCTGCCGCTGGGCGGATTCGTGAAGATGTTCGGCGATGCCGACCCCGCCAGCACCCCCTCGGCCCATGTGGTGGAGATGACCGAGGCGGAGAAGGCGGTGTCGTTCCACCACAAGCGGGTGGGGCAGCGGGCCGCGGTGGTGGCCGCCGGGCCGCTGGCCAATTTCGCCTTTGCCATCGTGGCCCTCGGGTTGCTCTACGCCACCGCCGGCCAGCCCTTCACCCCCCCCGACGTGGGGGGTGTGCAGCCGGGCAGTGCGGCGGAGCGGGCGGGGCTGATGCCCGGCGACGTGATCCGCACCATCGACGGCACCGCCATCCAGCGGTTCGAGGAAATCCGCCAGATCGTGTCGCTCAAGCCCGGCCTGCCGCTGGCCCTGACGGTGGAGCGCGGGGGGCAGACCGTCGCCCTGACCGCCACGCCGGAGGTCTCGGAACTGACCGACCGATTCGGCAACGTACACCGGGTGGGTCTGCTGGGCATTTCGCGCGCCGGTATGGACTACACCCGCCACGACCCCCTCACCGCCGTGTGGCAGGCGGGGCGCGAGGTGGCGGGCATGGTGGGCGGCACCTTCACGGCACTGGGCCAGATGATCCGCGGCGACCGCGGCACCGAGGAGCTGGGCGGGCCGCTGCGCATCGCCCAGATGTCGGGGGAAGTGGCCCAGACCGGCCCCTACGCCTTGATCTGGTTCATGGCCTTCCTGTCGGTCAATCTGGGCATGATCAACCTGTTCCCCGTCCCGCTGCTGGACGGCGGGCACCTGCTGTTCTACGCCTTCGAAGCGGTGCGGGGAAAACCCTTGCCGCCGCGGGCGCAAGAATACGGTTTCCGCATCGGGTTGGCTCTGGTATTAACGCTCATGGTCTTTGCGACGTGGAACGACCTTGTGCAACTGCGCGTGGTCGATTTCGTCAGGGGACTCATGTCTTAAAGACGCGTTTCGGAAGCCTTGGGGGGCTGATTTGCGGGTGTCGTTCAAGGTTCTGGCGTGGGGCCTGATGGCCGGCTGCGCCATGACAGCGGTTTCGGCCGGCATGGCCCACGCGCAGCAGGGTGCGTCCGGCGCGGCCATTCAGGTGGCCCAGCTCGGCGGCGGCACGATCCGGGATATCCGGGTCGATGGCGCTCAGCGCATCGAGCCGGCGACGGTGCGGTCGTACCTGTCGGTCGCCCCCGGCGATCCGTTCGACCCCGACCGGGTGGACCAGTCGCTGAAGGCGCTGTACGCCACCGGCCTGTTCGCCGACGTGTCGCTGGACCGCTCCGGCGACGTTCTGGTGGTGAAGGTCCAGGAAAACCCCATCATCAACCGCATCGCGTTCGAGGGGAACAAGCGGATCGAGGACGACAAGCTGCAGGCGGAAATCCAGCTCCGCCCGCGCGTCGTCTACACCCGCACCCGCGTGCAGACCGATGTCCAGCGCATCATGGACATCTACCGCCGCCAGGGCCGCTTCGCCGTCACCATCGAGCCGAAGATCATCAAGCTCGACCAGAACCGCGTCGATCTGGTGTTCGAGATCAACGAAGGCCCGCGCACCGGCGTGCGCTCCATCACCTTCATCGGCAACGAGCATTTCAGCGACGGCACCCTGCGCAGCGAGATCTCCACCAAGGAGAGCACGTGGTGGCGGTTCCTGTCGTCCGACGACAGCTACGATCCCGACCGCATCACCTACGACCGCGAACTGCTGCGCCGCTATTACCTGCGCGAAGGCTACGCCGACTTCCGCGTGGTGTCGGCGGTGGCCGAGCTGACGCCGGAGCGCGAGGACTTCCTCATCACCGTCACCATCGAGGAAGGCGAGCGGTACAAGTTCGGCAAGATCGACATCAAGAGCAACCTGAAGGCCCTCGACCCCGAGGTGCTGAAGGGGGTGATCAACGCGTCCGAAGGCGACTGGTACAACGCCCAGTCGGTGGAAGACACCATCACCAAGCTGACCGCCGCCGTCGGCGATCTGCAGTACGCCTTCGTCGATATCCGCCCGCGCATCACGCGCAACCGCGACAACCTGACCATCGACGTCACGTACGAGATCAACGAAGGCCCGCGCGTCTTCGTCGAGCGGATCGACATCAACGGCAACGTCCGCACGCTGGACAAGGTGATCCGCCGCGAGGTGCTGGTGGCCGAAGGCGACCCCTTCAACGCCACCAAGCTGCGACGGTCGGAACAGCGCATCAAGGATCTGGGCTTCTTCGAAACCGCGCAGATCACCACGGCGGACGGCTCGGCGCCTGACCGCACGGTGGTCAACGTGGACGTGAAGGAGCAGTCCACCGGCGAAATCGCGCTGGGGGCCGGCTTCTCCACCTCCGACGGCGTGCTGGGCGATTTCTCGATCCGCGAACGCAATTTCCTCGGCCGCGGCCAGGATCTGCGTCTGGGGGCCACCCTGTCCACGCGGCGCCAGGAATACGACCTGAGCTTCACCGAGCCGTACTTCCTCGACCGCGATCTGTCCGCGGGTGTGGACCTGTTCCGCATCAGCCGGAACTATCAGGACGAAGCGTCGTACAACGAGCACAACACCGGCTTCTCGCTGCGTCTGGGCTTCCCCCTGACCGAGCACCTGCGCCAGCGCGTCTATTACCAGTTGACCAGCACGCGCATCGAGAACGTGCCCGACACCGCCTCCATCTACATCCGCAACGAGGAAGGGTCGCACGTCACCTCGCTGATCGGGCAGGAGCTGACCTATGACCGGCGCAACAGCCGTCTGGCGCCCACCGACGGCTATTATGTGCGCCTTGTGACCGATTTCGCCGGTGTCGGCGGCACGTCCAAGTTCTTCCGCACCCGATTCGGGGCCGGCTATTACCTGCCGCTGGCCTCCGACGACGTGGTGCTGAGCACGACGGGCGAAATCGGCTACATCGTCGGGCTGAACGGCAAGGATGTGCGGGTCTCCGACCGCTTCTTCCTGGGCGGCGACACCCTGCGCGGCTTCCGCACCGCCGGTGTCGGCCCGCGCGACCTGCGCACCAGCGATGCACTCGGCGGCCGCGAGTACGCCCGCGGCAGCGTCGAGCTTTCGTTCCCGCTGGGCCTGCCGGAAGAATTCGGTCTGAAGGGGCACGCCTTCACCGACGCCGGTGTCCTGACGGAAAGCGATATCAAGAACGACTCCATGGTCACCGACGATACGTCGATCCGCGTGTCCATGGGCACGGGCGTGTCATGGAAATCGCCGTTCGGCCCGATCCGCGTCGATCTGGCCATGCCGCTGAAGAAAGAAAGCTATGACCGGCGGGAAGTCTTCCGGTTCAGCTTCGGAACCAGGTTCTAAAACCATGATGAAGAAATCCTTCGGGAAAACGTTTGGCGCCTTGCTCGCCGCAACGGTGCTCACCACCGGGCTGGCGTTGGCCGTGCCCCAGCCGGCGCGCGCCGAGCTGAAGGCGCCCACCATCGCCGTCGTGGACGTGCAGAAGATTCTGCAGGAATCCACCGCCGCCCAGGGCGTGCAGAAGGCCATCGAAGCCCAGCGCGAGACCTATCAAAAGGAAATCTCGGCCCTGGAAGAGAAGCTGCGCACCGCCGAAGCCGAACTGCGCAAGCAGCAGACGGTCTTGTCGGCGGACGCCTTCGCCGGCAAGCGCCGCGACTTCGAAAAGCAGGTCTCCGACGTGCAGCGCACGGTGCAGACCCGCAAGCGGGCGCTGGACACCGCCATGACCGATTCCATGAACCAGGTGCAGAAGACCATGGTCGATCTGATCACCGAGGTGGCCAAGGAGCAGGGGGCCAACGTGGTCCTGGCCCGCCATCAGGTGGTGCTGGTCGAAACCAACCTGGACGTGACCGACGTGGTGCTGGACCGGCTGAACAAGAAGCTGCCCAAGGTTGCGGTCACCATTCCCAAGCAGTAACCCCAACCCGTCCGGGGGCGGTCACCGCCGTCTCCGGCTGTTGATCGGGGCGGGGAAATCGGGCACAACGTCCAGCGAAATGATGTCCCCGCCCCGGCGGGGACTTTTTCATCGGTGACGAGCGGACAAAGCGACAGCGGATAAAGCGACATGGACGTGACGGCGGACGACAACGGCAACGACAAGACGATGGCCGACCTCGACATCATGCGGATCATGGAAATGATCCCGCACCGCTACCCCATGCTGATGATCGACCGGGTGGTCGATATCACGCTGGGCGAAAGCGCCGTCGGCATCAAGAACGTGTCGGTCAACGAACCGTTCTTCCAGGGCCATTTCCCGTCGCGCCCGGTCATGCCCGGCGTGCTGATCATCGAATCCATGGCCCAGACCTCCGCCGTGCTGGTGGTCGCCACCCTGGGCAAGGAATCCGAAGGCAAGCTCGTCTACTTCATGACCGTGGACGAGGCCCGGTTCCGCAAGCCGGTGATGCCGGGCGACCAGCTCCACGTGCATGTGACCAAGCAGCGCAGCCGCGGCAACGTCTGGAAGTTCAAGGGCGAAGCCAAGGTCAACGGCGTGCTGTGCGCCGAGGCCATCTATTCCGCCATGATCCTGGACGAGAAATGACCGCACCCCTTTCCCCGGTCGGCATCCACCCGACAGCCGTCGTCGATCCCGCCGCCCGTCTGGGTGCCGGGGTCACCGTCGGCCCCTTCTGTCTGGTCGGCCCCAACGTCGAACTGGGCGATGGTGTCCGGCTGGTCTCCCATGTGGTGGTGGAGGGGCGCACGCGGATCGGGGCGGGGACGGTCATCTATCCCTTCGCGTCCATCGGCCACCCGCCGCAGGATCTGAAATACCGCGGCGAGCCGTCGGAACTGATCATCGGCTGCAACAACACCATCCGCGAGCACGTGACCATGAACCCCGGCACCGAGGGGGGCGGCATGGTGACGCGCGTGGGCGACAATTGTCTGTTCATGATGAGCAGCCACGTGGCTCACGACTGCGTGGTCGGCAACGGCGTCATCCTGGCCAACAACGCCACGCTGGCGGGCCATGTGACGGTGGGCGACTATGTGGTGATGGGCGGGCTGTCGGCGGCGCACCAGTTCGTGCGCATCGGCCCGCACGCCATGATCGGCGGCATGTCGGGGGTGGAGAACGACGTCATCCCCTTCGGTCTGGTCATGGGCGACCGGGCGCGTCTGGCCGGCCTCAATCTGGTGGGGCTGGAACGCCGCGGCTTCGGGCGCGACGACATCCGCGGGCTGCGGGCGGCGTACCGCATGCTGTTCGCGTCGGAAGGTACCTTCGCCGACCGGCTGGAGGAAGTGGACCGGCAGTTCGGCGCCCAGATCCTGGTGGCCGACATTCTGGGCTTCATCCGCACCAAGAATTCCCGCCCGCTCTGCCAGCCGCGCGTGGAGAATGGCGCCTAAGCTCGGCATCCTGGCCGGGGGCGGCGACCTGCCGGCCCGGCTGGCGGCGGCCGTCCGCGCCAACGGGCGCGAGGTGTTCGTCGTCGCCTTCGACGGCCACACCGACCCGGCGTCGGTGGTGGGATTGCCCCATCTGTGGAGCCGCTTCGGCGCCGCCGGCGCCATCATTTCCCGGCTGAAGGCCGAAGGGGTGAGCGAACTGGTGTTCGCCGGCCCGGTGCGGCGCCCCTCGCTGGGCGATCTTCTTCCCGATTGGTGGACGGCGCGCTTTCTGGCGCGGGTCGGCGCGCGCGCACTCGGCGACGACGGGCTGCTGCGGGCGGTGGCCGGCGCGCTGGAGGACGAGGGATTCCGCGTGGTCGGGCTTCATGACATCCTGAACGACCTGCCCACCCTGCCCGGACGCGTGGGGACGCTGGAGCCGGACGAGGCCGCCCGCGGCGACATCGCGCGGGGGATCGAGGTCGCCCGCGGTCTGGGCCTGCTGGACGTGGGCCAGGGCTGCGTGGTGCAGCAGGGCATCGTCCTGGCGGTGGAGGCGGTGGAGGGCACCGACGCCATGCTCGACCGCTGCGGCCCCCTGCGCCGTCCAGGATCCGGCGGGGTGCTGGTCAAGGTGAAGAAGCCGCAACAGGACACCCGCCTCGACCTGCCCACCATCGGCGTGCGCACGGTGGAAAAGGCGGCGGCTGCGGGCTTGGCCGGCATCGCGGTGGAGGCGGGCGGCACCCTGATGGTGGACCGCGCGGGCGTGGCTGCCGCCGCCGACCGGCTGGGTCTGTTCGTCGTGGGGGTGGAGGTGCCGTCGTGAGCGATCACGCCGATCAGGGGCCGCTGATTTTTCTGATGGCGGGGGAACCGTCCGGTGACGCCCTCGGCGCCCGGCTGATGGCGGCGCTGCGGCGGCTGACCGGCGGGCGGGTGCGCTTCGCCGGCATCGGCGGCGAGCGCATGGCGGCGGAGGGGCTGGAGTCGCTGGTGCCCATGGGCGAACTGGCGGTGATGGGGCTGTTCGAGCTGCTGCCGCGCATCCCGGCCCTGCTGCGCCGCATCGACCAGACCGCCTCGGCCATCATCGCCATGAAACCGGACGTGGTGGTGGGCATCGACGCGCCGGGCTTCACCGTGCGGGTGGCGCGCAAGGTGCGGGACCGGGCGCCGGAAATCCCGCTGGTCCATTATGTCGCCCCCACCGTGTGGGCGTGGAAGCCCAAGCGGGCGGCCAAGTACGCCGCCCTGTACGACCATCTGCTGGCGGTGCTGCCGTTCGAGCCGCCCTATTTCGAGCGGGAAGGGCTGCCCTGCACCTTCGTCGGCCATTCGGTGGTGGAAAGCGGGGCGGGGCAGGGGGATGCCGCGCGGTTCCGCCGGGATCACGGCCTGTCCGATGGCGACCGGGTGCTGGCCGTGCTGCCCGGCAGCCGGCGGGGGGAGGTGACGCGGCTGCTGCCGGTGTTCCGCGCGGCGCTGGAACAGGTGGCGGCCACCCGCCCCGGCCTGGTGGCGGTGGTGCCGACGGTGGCGACGGTGGCCGGCACCGTGCGCGCCGCGGTGGCCGATTGGCCGCTGCGCACCCTTGTCGTGGAGGGGGATGCCGCCAAATATGATGCGTTCGCCGCGGCGGAGCTGGCGGTGGCGGCGTCGGGCACGGTGGCGCTGGAACTGGCGCTGTCCGGGCTGCCCTCGGTCATCGCCTACCGCGTCAACCCGGTGACGGCGGCGCTGGTGCGGCGGCTGATCCGGGTGAAATACGTCAATCTGGTCAATCTGATGCTCGACCGGATGCTGGTGCCGGAACTGTTGCAGCAGGACTGCCGTCCCGGCACTCTGGCCGCGGCCCTGGCGCGGCTGCTGGACGATCCGGCGGCGCGGCAGGAACAGACCGACGGCGTGGCGGACGTGGCCGCGTGGCTTGGCCGCGGCGGCCCGCCCCCCAGCGAACGCGCCGCCCGCGTCATCCTCGACGCGGTGCCGGCCCCACGAGGAGACGAAGGATGAGCGAGACCGCCGGCAGCTTCCGTATGCTGCACACCATGATCCGGGTGTTCGACCTGGACAAGTCGATCGACTTCTACACCCGCCTGCTGGGCATGAAACTGCTGCGCAAGACCGATTACGACAGCGGGCGCTTCACCCTGGCCTTCGTCGGGTACGGCGACGAGGCGCACAACACGGTGATCGAACTGACCCACAACTGGGATCAGGCCGAACCCTATGCTCTGGGCACCGCGTTCGGCCACATCGCGCTCGGCGTTCCCGACATCTATGGAGCGTGTGAAAAGCTGGCGGCGGAAGGCGTGACGATTCCCCGCCCGCCGGGTCCGATGAAGCATGGCTCCACCGTCATCGCCTTCATCGAAGATCCCGACGGCTACAAGATCGAACTGATCGAGACGAAGTAAAGCGCGGGGCAGCATCCCCGGCCCCGCTTGGAGGCGGACGCCTCCAAACCTCCGCTTTTTTTAGGGATAAAAGAAAAGGGGGTTTGGGGCATCG
The DNA here is from genome assembly GCF_025961205.1 of Azospirillum fermentarium. Classification (NCBI taxonomy): domain Bacteria; kingdom Pseudomonadati; phylum Pseudomonadota; class Alphaproteobacteria; order Rhodospirillales; family Azospirillaceae; genus Azospirillum; species Azospirillum fermentarium. The sequence goes on along the minus strand of NZ_JAOQNH010000003.1, from coordinate 889,157 downwards.
CCCCAAACGGGCTTGGGCGGTAGCCCAAACGATGCTACCGCCCCCGCGACCGCTCCACCGAGTTTATGACCGGCATGGCGCGCAGCGCCGCCACGATGTTGGTCAGGTGCTTGGCGTCCTTGACCTCGATGTCGATCATCAGTTCGAAGAAGTCGGTGTTGCGGTTGGTGATCTTCAGGTTGGTGATGTTGCCGCCGTTCTTGCCGATCACCGTGGACAGGGTGCCCAGGCTGCCCGGTTCGTTGGCGACCACCAGGGCGACACGGCCCACATGCTCCTCGGGCGAATCCGGCCCCACGTCCCACGCCACGTCGATCCAGCGCTCCGGCGATTCGTGGAAGCTTTCCAGCGTCTCGCAGTCGATGGTGTGGATGGTCACGCCCTTGCCGGTGGTGACGATGCCGACGATGCGGTCGCCGGGCAGGGGATGGCAGCAGCGGGCGTAATGCACCGCCATGCCGGGGATCAGGCCGCGGATGGGCAGCGGCTGTTCCTTGCCCCGCGGCTTGGGCTTGGGCGGCTTGGGCAGGGTGGAGGCGGCCCTGTCCATGGCCTCCCCCGGTGTCAGCGCCTGCTGCTGGGCGTGGGGCTTGTGGCCGGGGAAGACGGCCAGGAACACCTCGCGCCCCGACAAAAGCCCCGACCCCACCGCCGCCATCAGATCGTCGGATGTCGGCTGCTGGAAGATCTTGATGACCCCATCCAGCGCCTTTTCGCTGAAATCGTACCCTTCCTGGCGGAATTGCCGCTGCAGGATGGCGCGGCCCAGTTCCATGTACTGGGCGCGCTGCTGGGTGCGCAGGAAACGGCGGATGCGGGCACGCGCCTTGCCGGTGACGACGAAGCGTTCCCACCCCGGCACCGGCGTCTGCGCCTTCGACGTGATGATCTCGACCTGATCGCCGTTCTGCAGCTCGGTGCGCAGCGGCAGCATCCGCCCGTTGATCTTGGCGCCGACGCAATGGTCGCCCACCTGCGAATGAACCGCATAGGCGAAATCCACCGGCGTCGCCCCGCGGGGCAACGCGATCAGGTCGCCCTTGGGCGTGAAGCAGAACACCTGATCCTGGAACAGCTCCAGCTTGGTGTGCTCCAGGAACTCTTCCGGCTTCTGGGCGTGCTCCAGGATGTCCAGGATCTCGCTCAGCCAACGGTATTCGCGCGCGCCCTCGCGCGGCATCCCCTGCTTGTAGGCCCAGTGGGCGGCCACCCCCAGTTCGCAGACCTCGTGCATGTCGCGGGTGCGGATCTGCACCTCGATGCGGTTGCGGCCCGGCCCGATCACGCCCGTGTGGATGGAGCGGTAGCCGTTGGGCTTGGGTGTGGAGATGTAATCCTTGAACCGGCCCATGACGACCGGGTAATGGCTGTGGATCACCCCCAGCGCCTGATAGCATTCGCCCACCGTTTCCACGATGACGCGGAAGGCCATGATGTCCGACAACTGTTCGAAGCTGACGTTCTTGTTGTGCAGCTTGCGCCAGATCGAATAGGGGGTCTTTTCCCGCCCCGTGATCTGGGCGTCGGGCACGCCGTCCTTCGACAGGGTATCGGTCAGTTCCTTGATGATGGTCTCGACCCGGCCTTCACCCTCGGACCGGAGGCGGGCGAGCTGGGCCAGGATCGATTCGCGGGCCTCACCATTCAGCTCGGTGAAGGCCAGATCCTCAAGCTCGTCCTTGATGCGGTGCATGCCGATGCGTTCGGCCAGCGGCGCATAGATCTCGATGGTTTCGCGGGCGATGCGCTTGCGCTTTTCCGGCTTGCCGATGAAATGCAGCGTGCGCATGTTGTGCAGCCGGTCGGCCAGCTTGACCAGCAGGACGCGGATGTCCTCGGACATGGCCAGCACCAGCTTGCGGAAGTTTTCCGCCTGCTTCGACTGCTCGCTGTTCATTTCCAGGCGCGACAGCTTGGTCACGCCGTCCACCAGCCGCCCGATTTCCTTGCCGAAGACCCGTTCGATGTCTTCCTGGGTAGCGACCGTGTCTTCCACCGTGTCGTGAAGCAGCGCCGTGACGATGGTCGCGGTGTCCAGCTTCATCTGGGTCAGGATGCCGGCAACCTCCAGCGGGTGGAGGAAATAGGGATCGCCCGAGGCGCGGGTCTGCGATCCGTGCGCCTTCATGGAGAAGACATAGGCGCGGTTCAGCATGTCCTCGTCGGCCGAGGGATCATACGCCTTCACGCGCTCGACAAGTTCGTATTGCCGGATCACAGGCACCGGCCCGGTGCGCAGGGCACCTGCTGCGGGGTGTTCATAGGATCAGATGTGGGGCGGCCCGGGGAGGAGGAAAGGGCGCCCCGCATCATCCGGGAAAGCGGGGCCGTACGCTTACAGCCCCTCATCATCGCCGTCGAAGGCGTCACCGGCCTCGGCGCCCAGATCGTCCTCGCCGCCTTCTTCCGACATGCCGTCTTCATCGCCGATGCCGTCGTTGCCGCGGGCCCAGTCGTTTTCGCCGGCCATCAGCTCGACGATTTCCTCTTCCGGCTCCTCGGTCTCGGCCATCTTCTGGTGGCCCTTGATCAGGGAGTCGCGCAGGCCGTCCAGGCTGACGGTTTCATCGGCGATCTCACGCAGCGCCACGACGGGGTTCTTGTCGTTGTCGCGGTCGATGGACAGCGGAGCGCCGGACGCCACTTCCCGCGCCCGCTGGGCGGCCATCATGACCAGCTCGAAACGGTTGGGGATCTTCAGAACGCAATCTTCGACGGTAACGCGGGCCATACCACACCAACTCCGGAACCGAATGGGAGGAAAAGACTATAAGGACCGCCCAACAGGTGTGCAAGCGCGAACCCGGCCCAGCCCGTATTCCTGCGGTTCGGGCCTGCTACTCGGGAAACGCATCCAGCACGCTCTTCACCGATTTCTGGAAATCGGGGTCGGTGCGGTAGCGTTCCAGCACCGATTTGTCGCGCTGGACATAGAACATCATGTCGGCGCGGCGGGGAAGCTGGCGGATGTTGGGCTTGTCGGCGAGCTGCCCGCTCCAGTCGATGCGGGCCATGAAATAGCAGGCCCGCGCGAACAGCATGAACAATTTGTTCTCCGGATTCATGCGCTCCCGCCGCAGAAGGGCATAGTAGTAGTAATTCCGCCCGTGAAAATAGGCGTCGTAGATCGCCTGCAGCGCCGTAAACCGCTCGTCCGGGGCGCTGATGCGCTTGATCTGGCGCTCCATCTTATAGCCGGAATAGAAATATTCCTTGGCCTCGTTCTCGAACGAGAAAGGGACGCCGCGGTTCTGCCCAAGCTGCTCGCCGTACTTGCGCAGCACGCGGCTCATCAGCAGTTCCAGGAAGCGGCGTTCGGGCGCCAGTTCCTCGGGGATCTGGGGGATGAAGTCGAAGACGGAGCGCAGATGATAGGGATGGCGCACGACCACCGTCCGCCCCCCCTTCTTGCGCGCGCCCGGCTGGTTGGAGGCCAGGGTGGTGGCGGGCGAGATGGAGGCGAGCACCACCCCGATGGTGTCATGAATCTTCCAGCGCAGCCGCATCTGCGCCGGCTGGCGGCCCAGGTGCAGGCCGGCCATGATCCGGCCCAGCCGGCTGCGCCACCCTTCCTTGGGCAGCTTGTGGGTGGGCAGGTCGGCAACCACCAGCGGGCTGCCCAGAACGTCGTTGGTGGGGGGGAGGGGGTTCAGGTTGAAATACTTGCCGATGACCACCCCGCGCCCTGTGGCGCCGGCCTCCATCCCCATACTCCCCTGGTGCATGCTTTCGCGCAGCATGGCCGTGACCATCAGACCGGCTACCCCGATCTCTCTATCGGATCATTCCTTCTCTATCGGGGCAATAGCTTAGAAGACAGAGGAATCCGACGGAAAAAGTGTGGACGTTGGCTTACCGCCCGTTGTGGCTGCTTTCGTGCCCTCACCTGTTGCAACGCAGCAACGGGTGGCGGGACCGCGCAAGCCCCCCCTGTGCCGGCCCGCGGTGTAATGCTAACGTTATTGTCGGTTTCGCAGATTATCCGAGAGGGGTATCGGCCATGGCGATTCATGTCGCCCTCAATCATAAGACCATCTACCGATATGACCGGCTGGTGTCCCTGTCGCCGCACATCGTCCGGCTGCGGCCAGCCCCCCATTGCCGCACGCCGATCCTCAGCTACTCGCTGAAGGTGACGCCGAAGAAGCATTTTCTGAACTGGCAGCAGGATCCCCAGTCCAATTATCAGGCCCGCTTCGTCTTTCCGGAAAAGACCCGCGAACTGGTGGTGGAGGTCGATCTGGTGGCGGAGATCGCCGCCATCAACCCGTTCGATTTCTTTCTTGAGGAAAAAGCGCAGACCATTCCCTTTTCCTATGAACCGTGGCTGGAAAAGGAGCTGAAGCCCTATCTGGAAACGGAACCGGTGGGGCCGCTGCTTCGGCAGTACATCGATGCCATCGACCGCACGCCCACCCCGTCCATCAATTTCCTGGTGGCGGTCAACCAGCGGCTTCAGCAGGACATCGGCTATGTCATCCGGCTGGAGCCGGGCATCCAGACCTGCGAGCAGACGCTGGGCAAGCGCACCGGCTCGTGCCGCGATTCGGCGTGGCTGCTGGTGCAGATCCTGCGGCACATGGGGCTGGCGGCCCGTTTCGTGTCCGGGTACCTGATCCAGTTGACCGCCGATCAGAAGGCGCTGGACGGCCCGTCGGGGCCGGAATCCGATTTCACCGACCTGCACGCCTGGACCGAAGTGTTCCTGCCCGGCGCCGGCTGGGTCGGGCTGGACCCCACCTCGGGCCTGCTGGCGGGGGAGGGGCACATCCCGCTGGCCTGCACCCCCGACGCCTCCTCCGCCGCCCCCATCACCGGTGCGGTGGACGAGTGCGCGGTGGACTTCAGCCACGAGATGTCGGTGACCCGCATCTACGAGGCGCCGCGGGTCACCCGGCCCTACACCCCGCAGCAGTGGGCGGCCATCGAATCCCTGGGCCACGCCATCGATGGGGAACTGACCGCCGGCGACGTGCGGCTGACCATGGGCGGCGAGCCGACCTTCGTGTCCATCGACGACATGGACGGGGCCGAATGGAACACCGCGGCCAACGGCACCCACAAGCGCACGCTGGCCGCCGATCTGGTCCAGCGGCTGATGCGCCGCTTCGCCCCCGGCGGGCTGCTGCACCACGGGCAGGGCAAGTGGTACCCTGGCGAATCGCTGCCCCGCTGGGCCTTCACCGCCTATTGGCGCAAGGACGGGCAGGCGCTGTGGAACAACGCCGACCTGCTGGCCCGCGAGGACACCGACTACGGCCACACCACCGAGGATGCCGGGCTGTTCCTGGTCTCGCTGGCCAAGCGGCTGGGCATCGACCCGGCGCTGGTGCTGGCGGCTTATGAAGACCCCTGGCACTACCTGCGCCGCGAGCAGGAGCTTCCCGTCAACGTCGATCCGCTGGACAGCAAGCTGGAGGACGCGGAGGAGCGGGCGCGGCTGGCCCGCGTGTTCAGCCGTGGCCTGAGCGAGCCGGTGGGCTTCGCCATGCCCATCAACCGCCGCATGACCACCCAGGGGCCGGTGTGGCTGTCCAGCACATGGCCGCTGCGCCAGGAACGGCTGCTGCTGATCCCCGGCGACAGCTCCATGGGCTTCCGCCTGCCGCTGGGGTCGCTGCCGTGGGTGTCGGAATCCGATTACCCCTATGTGGTCGAACAAGACCCCTTTGACGAGCGCCCGCCGCTGCCGCCCAACCAGGTGCCGCTGCGCCAGCGTCCGTTCGAGGGGCCGAAGCCCGGCCCGCGCGAAATGCGCGTGCGTCAGGCCATGGCCGAGGTGCGCACCGAGATCCCCGAGCACGGCAAGTCGGCGTGGTGGGTGGTGCGCACGGCGCTGACGTGCGAGGCGCGCCAGGGCCGCATCTATCTGTTCATGCCGCCCATGGGGCTGCTGGAAGACTACATCGCCATGGTCCAGGAGATCGAGGCGACGGCGCTGGAGTTGGACATGCCGGTGGTGATCGAGGGGTATCAGCCCCCCCGCGACCCGCGCATCAGCCAGTTGGCGGTCACCCCCGACCCCGGCGTGATCGAGGTGAACATCCACCCCGCCCATTCGTGGGACGAGTTGGTGCGCAACACCACCGACCTTTATGAAGAGGCGCGGCAGGCGCGGCTGGGCACCGAGAAGTTCATGATCGACGGTCGCCATTGCGGCACCGGCGGCGGCAACCACGTGGTGATGGGGGCGGCCACCGCCGCCGACAGCCCGTTCCTGCGCCGGCCCGACCTGCTGCGCAGCATGATCACCTACTGGCAGAACCACCCGTCGCTGTCCTACGTCTTCTCCGGCCTGTTCATCGGCCCGACCAGCCAGGCCCCGCGGGTGGACGAGGCGCGGGACGATTCCCTCTATGAACTGGACATCGCCTTCGGCAAGCTGGACGAGGCGGCGGCGATGGGCCAGTGCCCGCCGTGGCTGGTGGACCGGGTGCTGCGCCACCTGATGGTGGACGTGCAGGGCAACACCCACCGGGCGGAATTCTGCATCGACAAGCTCTATTCCCCCGACAGCTCCACCGGCCGGCTGGGGCTGCTGGAGTTCCGCGCGTTCGAAATGCCGCCGCACGCGGAGATGAGCCTGACCCAGCAGCTTCTGATCCGCGCGCTGATCGCGCGGTTCTGGAAGCACCCGTACAAGGGCAAGCTGGTGCGGTGGGGTACCGACCTGCACGACCGCTTCATGCTGCCCTATTTCGTCGAACAGGATCTGGCCGACGTGCTGGCCGACCTGCGCGAGCATGGGTTCCCGTTCGACGAGGCGTGGTTCAAGCCGCACACCAACTTCCGTTTCCCCGTCTATGGCCACATCGTCCAGCGGGGCATCACGGTGGAATTGCGCATGGCGCTGGAGCCGTGGCACGTGCTGGGCGAGGAGCCGGGCGGCGGCGGCACCGTGCGCTATGTGGATTCGTCGGTGGAACGGGTGCAGGTGCGTCTGGCCGGGCTGGTGGGCGACCGCTACGTGGTCACCTGCAACGGCCGCCGGGTGCCGCTGATCCCCACGGGGACCGAGGGCGAGTTCGTCGGCGGCGTGCGGTACCGCGCGTGGCAGCCGCCGTCCTGCCTGCACCCGACCATCCCGGTGCACACGCCGCTGGTGATCGACGTGCTGGACACCTGGGTCGGGCGGTCGGTGGGGGGCTGCACCTATCACGTCATGCACCCCGGCGGGCGCAGCTACGACACCTTCCCCGTCAACGCCAACGAGGCGGAAGGCCGGCGTCTGGCCCGTTTCTACCCCTTCGGCCACACCCCCGGCCCGATGACCGTGCCGCCGGAGGAACGCAACCCGCAGTTCCCCATGACGCTGGACCTGCGGCGACGCTGATCCCGCGGCGGTACGCCGCGTGGTGAAAAACCCTCCCCCTCATTCCGGGGGAGGGTTTTTTCATGGCGCTCCCGGAAAAGCGGTGTATCCTGTTCCCGTTATATTCACATCGGGAGTTCGGTGGATGACGACGGAAGCGTTGCGGGTGTCGCCCATGATGGTTCTGCCCGAGATTGGTGAGGCGGTGGCGCGGTGGAGCGCCATGGGCTTTTCGGTGACGGAGTCGGGCGATCCCGACTGTGTCGGCATGGCGGCGGGCGACACCTGCCTGTTGCTGGTGGGCCGGCGGCTGGCGGAACGGGAATACGGCCTCGCCGTGGCGTCGCGGCTGGAGGGGGCGACGGTGCCCTATGCCTACGTCCGCTCCCTGGACGCGGCCTTGTCCACGGTGGCGCCGGAGTCGGTGCTGACCGTGGCCGAGACCTCCTACGGCACCCGCGAAGCCGTGGTGGCCTCCGCCGGCTCCCTGTCGGTCCTGGTCGAAAAGCGGGTCATGTAAAAAGACTGAAGGGTCCGGGGCGGTCGCCCCGACGCGAAAAAAAGGGGGGCCGGCATTGCTGCCGCCCCCCAGTTTTTCGTGCCGTCGGATGGAGACGCCCGCCGCACTCAGAAGAACAGGATGGCACCCAGCGCGATGGCGTCGGAGTTGGCCTCGTTGCCGCCGTGGGCCTTTGACGTGGTGTTGGTGTATTCGCCCACCAGCGACACCCAGTCGGTCAGGGCGTATTTGGTCTGGAACGCCCACGAGCTGTTCTTCTTCACCAGCGTGGGGTTCACTTCGCCGCCGGCCAGATCCAGGTTGCTCTCGCCGTAGCTGACGCCCAGCGTCAGCTTGTCGATGGGCTTCACGGTGCCCTGGACATAGAAACCGTCGCTGTCGCGCTTCTTGCCGGCGGCGGTGGCCGACAGGATGAACAGGCCGGTCGTGCCGATGCCTTCACCCGTGTAGTAATAGCCGGTCAGGGCGGCGGGGCCGTAGCTCAGCTTGGCGCCCATGTCGAAGCCGGTGCCGGTGTAGCTGGCCTGGGCGCCGGTCTGGTCGTGCTTTTGCGTGATGAAGCCGCCCCACAGGTGGCCGGTGGCCCCGCCCGCGGTGAAATCATAGGTCAGCTTGCCCTGGAAGCCGGGGGAATCGTTCACTTCCGTGCTGCCCGCCGTGACCATGGGCGTGAACACGCCCGCCGAGGCGGCAAAGCCGGCGAAGGTGGGGGTGGTGTAGGTGATCTGCGGCTGGAAATCGGTGTAGATGTAGCCCAGACCGATGCGGCCCAGCGAGGTGTTGCTGGGGTTGCTGTTGGCCGACGCCGTGCCCACGCCCAGCAGGGTCATGTCGTTGAGGATGGCGTCCGACCCGAACAGGCCGATGTCGCGGCCCACCTTCAGCTCACCCAGGCTCTTGTGCGCCACGGTCAGGTAGGTCTGGCGGAAATCGGCGCCGGAGGTGGTGAGCGCCTGGGGCTGGCCGGCGGAATTGGCGCCGCCGTTCCACGTCACGCTGTTGATGCCGGGGTAGATGCCGAAATGGGCGCCCAGGTCGAAGCCTTCCTGGGTGGTGGTGACGTCCACCTTCAGATAGCCGGGCAGCAGGCCGTTGCGCACGGACGAGCTGTTGCCGTTGGTGTTGACCACGCCGCCGGTCACCGCGGTGCGGGGGCCGCTGTCGCCGGAATCATGGACGTAGAAGCCGTTGATGGAGCCGGACAGCTGGATGTTCACATCCCCCACCTTCAGCCCCAGACCCTTGTCGGCCTTGCGCACGATGGTCTTGTCGTCGGCAACCGCCGCGGCCTTGGCCGCCTGCACCTGGGCGTCGGCCTGGGCCTTGGCATCGGCTGCGGCGCGGGCGGTCTCCACCTGATGGCGCTGGCTCAGCGTGTTGAATTCGCTGTTGGTCAGCACGCCCTTGGCGCGCAGGTGGGACAGCAGATCCTCGGTGGTGTCGGCCAGGGCCGGGGCGGCAAGTGCCAGCGTCAGGGCAACAGCACTGCTGCCCAGCATCACGATGTTACGCGCATTCATGGTATTCTTCCCCCTGGTTGGCCGGCGGTGTGGCGCCGTTTCCTTCAAGCAAAACCTGCCCGTTCCCGGAAAATCTTCTTTTTAAAGATTCGTCCGTGACTCGAAAGAATCGCCTTTTTCTGCGGCGATCGGCGGCGGACTCTAGGGATGATTCGGTTGTTTACAAATAAGACTTGGGTCTCATTGGTGGGCTTCGTGTGCCGGTGCGAGAACGCTTATTGTGCGAAGGAAGGATTTACAGCCATGTTCAGGCTGGCCCGGCTGGGGGAACGGGGCAAAAAACGGTGTGTTTGGCCAATACGCCTGCGGATTGACATCTCATCCGTTCGTTCACCTTTGGGTTTGGGCGGTGCGGTAGGGTGGAGCGGGGCGGGGCTATGGGGGATGATGGCGTCTCCTCCCTTCGGGGCATGACGCGGGCGGGTGGCGGCTTGTAAATCGCTCACGACCCTGCGATGCTGCGGCCCTTCCGATGGTGCCCCGCGCCATCCGCCGGTCTGGACGGTGCGGGGGTAAAAGGGAACGCGGTGCGGGGCGTCTTCTCCCCCCAAGGCCGCGGCTGCCCCCGCAACTGTGTGCGGCGAGCCATCCCCCGGATGCCACTGGTCCCCTGATGGGGCTGGGAAGGCGGGGGACCGGCGATAACCCGCAAGCCAGGAAACCTGCCACCGGACCGGTCCCGCCCAACGGGGGCCGGACCCATCACATCTGTCCGCCGGGTGGGCGGGGAAGGAAGGTTTGCGATGCACGGCATGACCGGGGGCGCCGTTCCCCCGCCCGATCCCCCTTTTTCTTGCAAAGGATAAGACCCATGCCGGCTTTGCCGTCGAAGATTCCCGCCACCGTCATCACCGGCTTTCTGGGGGCGGGCAAGACCACGCTGATCCGGTCGCTGCTGGAACAGGCCGGCGGGCGGCGTCTGGCGCTGATCATCAACGAATTCGGTGACGTGGGCGTGGACGGCGGCATCCTGCGCGCCTGCGGCGTGCCCGCCTGCACCGAGGACGACGTGATCGAGCTGGCCAACGGCTGCCTGTGCTGCACCGTGGCCGACGATTTCGTGCCGGCCATCGAAAAGCTGCTGGCCCGCGCCGAGCCGCCGGAACACATCATCATCGAAACCTCGGGCCTCGCCCTGCCCAAGCCGCTGGTGAAGGCGTTCAACTGGCCCGCCGTGCGCACCCGGGTCACCGTCGATGGGGTGGTGGCGGTGGTGGATGCCGCGGCGGCGGCCGAGGGCCGCTTCGCCCCCGACGCCGCGGCGCTGGCCGCCCAGCGCGCCGATGCCGGCACCGTGGACCACGAAACCCCGGTGGAGGAGGTGTTCGAGGATCAGTTGCTGTGCGCCGACCTGATCGTGGTCAGCAAGACCGATCTGGTGGACGGGGCCGGGCTGGCCAAGGTGGAGGAGCTGATCCGCGCCACCCTGCCGCGGGACGCCAAGATCGTTCACGGCCCCCATGGGCGTGCCGACGCCCGCGTGGTGCTGGGCATCGGTGCCGCGGTGGAGGACGACCTCGCCAGCCGTCCCAGCCATCATGAGACGGAGGAGGACCACGACCACGACGACTTCACCAGCTTCGTGGTCGAACTCCCCGACCAGACGGACGCCGAGGCGCTGGCCGCCCGCGTGGCGGTGGTGGCGGCGGCCCACGGGGTGCTGCGGGTCAAGGGCTTCGTCCATGTGCCGGGCAAGCCCATGCGGCTGCTGGTCCAGGGGGTGGGCGTGCGGGTGCAGACCCATTTCGACCGCTTCTGGAAGCCGGAGGAGGAACGCCGCAGCCGGCTGGTGGTGATCGGGGAAACCGGGCTGGACGTGGCCGCGGTGACCAAAGCGCTGGTGGAATAAGACCCCATGCACCTTTTGGCCGCCCGGCAGGATGACCTGACCGCCGAACCGCAGGCCGTGGACCTGGAACTGTCCCCGGCGGATCTGGTGGTGCTGTCCTTTTCCGACAGCGACCTGTCGGCGCTGGCCGCCGCGTGGCGGACCCGGCGGGCGGACTTGCCCACGCTGCGGCTGGTCACTCTGGCGCGGCTGGGGCACCCGCTGTCGGTGGACCTGTTCATCGACCGGGTGATCCGCCCGGCCCGCGGCGTGGTGCTGCGGCTGCTGGGCGGGGCCGGCTATTGGCGCTATGGCCTGGAACGGGTGGTGGCGGTGTGCCGGGAACAAGGCATTCCGCTGGCCGTGCTGCCCGGCGATGCCCGCCCCGACCCGACGCTGGAGGGGTGGAGCACGGTGCCGGCGGATGCCGTGTCCCGGCTGTGGCGCCTGTTCGTGGAGGGGGGGCCGGACAACGCCGCCTCGCTTTTGGGCTATGCCGCCACGCTGGCCGGGCATCCCGCCCCCTGGGCCGAGCCGGCGCCGGTGCCGCGCTTTGGCCGGTACGCGGGCTGGGCGGGCCGGGTGGAGGATGGCGGGCCGGTGGCGGCGGTGGTGTTCTACCGCTCCCACCTGCTGGCCGGCGACGTGGCGCCGGTCCACGCCCTGGCCGACGCCTTGGCGGAGCGCGGCCTGACGCCGCTGCCGCTGTTCGCCGCCAGCCTGAAGGAGCCGGAGGCCGCCGCGTGGGTGGCCCGGACCCTGGTCGAGTCCGGGACGGCGGTGGTGCTGAACGCCACCGGCTTTTCCGCCGTGCCGCCGGGGGGCGCCGGCTCGCCGCTGGACGCCGCGGGTGTGCCGGTGCTTCAGGTGGTGCTGTCCACCGGCACCGAGGCCGGGTGGGCCGGGGCGGTGCGCGGGCTGGGGCCGGCGGATCTGGCCATGAACGTGGTGCTGCCGGAAATGGACGGGCGCATCCTGACCCGCGCCATCGCCTTCAAGGCCGAGGCCGAAACCGACCCCGATCTGGAATTCGCCCCCACCCTGATCCGCCCGGTGCCCGACCGGGTGGCGTGGGCCGCCGATCTGGCCGCGGCGTGGGTGCGGCTGGCGGCCACCCCGCGCGGGGAGCGGCGGCTGGCGCTGGTGCTGTCCGACTACCCCGGCCCCGGCGGCGGGGTGGGCCGCGCGGTGGGGCTGGACACCCCGGCCAGCGCGGTGGGGATTCTCAACACCCTGCGGGACGCGGGGTACGCCGTCGCCGACGTGCCGGTGCATGGTGCGGACCTGCTGGCCTCCCTGACCCCGGCGGGGGACGCGGGCGTCTATCTCGGCCTGTCGGCCTACCGCCGTCTTGCCGATGGGGAGGCGCTGGCCCGCATCACCGCGGCGTGGGGGGAACCGGATGGCGACCCGCTGGCCGACGACGGCGGCTTCCGTTTCCGTGTGCGCCGCTGCGGGGCGGTCACCGTGGCGGTGCAGCCCAGCCGCGGCCATGGGCCCCTGACCACCGCCCAGCACCACGATCCCGATACCCCGCCCAGCCACGGCTATTACGCCTTTCACCTGTGGCTGCGGCATGTGGCGGGCATCCACGCGCTGGTGCAGCTCGGCGCCCACGGCACGCTGGAATGGCTGCCGGGCAAGGCGGTGGCGCTGTCGGCCACCTGCTGGCCGGAGATCGTGGCCGGGCCGCTGCCCATCCTCTACCCCTTCATCGTCAACAATCCGGGGGAGGGGGCGCAGGCCCGCCGCCGGCTGGGGGCGGTGCTGATCGGCCACCTGACCCCGCCGCCCATGCAGGCCGGGCTGCACGGCGGCCTTGCCGATCTGGAAGCGGCCATCGACGAATACGCCCAAGCGTCGGGCATGGACCCGCGGCGGCTGGGGCTGCTGCAGGAGCGCATCACCGATCTGGCGTGGCGCACCGGGGTGGCCGCCGACTGCAACCTTACGCCATCCGACGACCCGGCGGAGGTGCTGAACCGGCTGGACGCCCATCTGTGCGACGTGAAGGAGATGCAGATCCGCGACGGGCTGCATGTCTTCGGCACACCGCCGGCGGAGGAGTCCATCGCCCGCCTCGCCGCCGCCGTCGCCCGCTTCCCCCATGGCGGGGGGGAGGGGGCGGGCATGGCGCTGCCCCGCGCCCTGGCGCTCGACCTCACGTTGGATGAGACGGAACACCGCGCCGCCCTCGATGCCCGCGCGGTGGCGCTGGTGGCGGGAACCGAAACGCTTGATCCCGCCTGGATCCGCACGGCGGCGGTGCTGGAGCGGGTGCGCACCACCCTGCTGCCGGCCATCGCCGGGTGCGGGGCGGCCGAGCGGGCCGCCCTGCTGGCCGGGCTGGACGGGCGCTTCGTGCCGCCGGGGCCGGGGGGATCGCCGGCCCGCGGGCGCGCCGACACCCTGCCCACCGGGCGCAACCTGTTCGCGCTCGATCCCCGCGCCGTGCCGACCCCCACCGCCTGGGCGCTGGGGTGGAAGGCGGCGGACGCGCTGCTGACCCGCCATTTGCAGGATCACGGTGATTGGCCCCGTGCGCTGGTGGTGGACGTGTGGGGCACGCCGACCCTGCGCACCGGCGGCGACGAGCTGGCCCAGGCCCTGGCGCTGCTGGGCGTGCGCCCGGTGTGGGAGGGGGGATCGGGCCGCGTCACGGGTTATGAGATCATGCCGGCGGGGCTGCTGGGCCGCCCGAGGGTGGATGTGACGCTGCGCCTGTCCGGCCTGTTCCGCGACGTGTTCCCGCAGCAGGTGGCGCTGTTCGACCAGGCGGTGCGCGCCATCGCCGGGCTGACCGACGAGGGACCGGACGTCAACCCGCTGGTTTCTGCTGTCGCCCGCGACGTGGCCGAACTGACGGCCCAGGGGATGGAGGCGGAGCACGCCCGCCGGCTTGCCACCGCCCGCGTGTTCGGCGCGGCACCGGGGGGCTACGGCACGGCGCTGGCCGGGCTGCTGGCCTCGGGCGACTGGTCGGGCCAAGGGGATTTCGGGCGGGCCTATCTGGACGGCGGCTGCCATGCCTATGGCCCCGGCCTGGACGGGGTGGCGCTGCCGTCGCTGTTCCGCCGCCGGGTGGGCGGGGCGGAGGCGCTGGTCCACCATCAGGACCAGCGGGAACACGACCTGCTGTCCCACGACGGCTATGCCCAGTTCGAGGGCGGGTTCGCCGCCGCCGCCGCCTCGCTGGGCGCCGATCCGGCGCTTTATCACCTGGACAGCGCCGAACCCGACCGGGTAACCGTCCGCACGCTGGGGGAGGAGCTGGCCCGCGTGCTGCGGGGCCGCGCCGCCAACCCGCGCTGGATCGCCGGCATGATGCGCCACGGCCCGGCGGGGGCGGCGGACATCGCCGCGGCGGTGGACACCCTGTTCGCCTTCGCCGCCTCCACCCGCGTGGTCAAAGCGCATCACTTCGACATCCTCTATGATGCCTATGTGGAGGATGACCGGGTGCTGGATTTCCTGCGCACCGCCAACCCTGCCGCCGCCCGCGCCATGCTCGACCGCTTCGCCGACGCCATGGCGCGGGGCCTGTGGCACCCCCGCCGCAACGCCGTGGGCGACGACCTGCGCCGTTTGAGAGAGGAGGCCGCATGATGATGGCCGCATCCCCCGCCCAACCCCGCCGCCGCGGCTATTGCCCCGGCGTCCTGGCGCCCATGGAGGTGGGCGACGGGCTTTTGGTGCGCGTGCGCGTGCCCGCCGGCATCCTGACCGCGGCCCAGGCCCGGCGGATCGCCGCCCTGGGGCGGGAACTGGGCAACGGGCTGGTGGACCTCAGCCACCGCGGCAATCTCCAGCTTCGCGGGCTGGACGCGGACGGGCTGCCGCCGCTGTACGCCGCCCTGGAATCCCTGGGCCTGCTGGCCGCGGATGTGGAGAGCGAGGCGGTGCGCAACGTGCTGACCGCGCCTGCCGCCGGGCTGGACCCGCAGGGGTTCGACGTGCGTGCCGCCGCATTGGCGCTGGATGCCCGGCTGGCGGCGGATGCGGCGGTGCGGGGGCTGACCCCGAAATTCGGCTGGCTGGTGTGCGGCGGCGGGGTGGGGCACCTGGCCGACAGTTCCACCGACGTGCGGTTCGACGCCGTGGCGGACGGCGCCGGTTTCGCCTTCCGCGTGGCGCTGGGCGGCACGCTGGCGACGGCGGTTCCCATCGGCCTGTGCGCCCCGGCGGGGCTGCCCGCGGTGGCGGCGGCCATCGCGCGCACCTTCATCGCGCTGCGTGCGGCGCGGGACGGCGCACCGCGGCGCATGGCCGGGCTGGTGCGCGAAACCGGCGCCGGGGCGTTCGCAGCCCTGCCCGGACTGACGCCGCTGGCCGATGCGGCCCCGCCGGTGCGCGCCCCGCGGGCGGTGCTGGGCGTGCAAAGCGGCTGGCTGGGCGTGGCCTTCCCCTTCGGGCGGCTGGATGTGGACCGGCTCGACGCCCTGGCCGGGCTGGCGGAGCGGCAGGGATGTGGGGAGATCCGCCTGACGCCCTGGCGCGCGCTGCTGTTGCCCGGCGTGGCGGATGGAACCGAGATTGCGGCGCTGGGCGGCGTGCTCGACCCCGCCGACGTGCGGCTGCGGCTGACCGCGTGCAGCGGGGCCGGCGGGTGCGACGTGGGCACCACCGACACCCACGCCGACGCGCTGGCCCTGGCGCGCCGGGCACCGGCCCTGGCGGCGGCGGCGGGGGCGGTGCATGTGTCGGGCTGTTCCAAGGGCTGTGCCCACCCGGCCCCGGCGGCGGTGACCCTGACCGCCAGGGCCGGGCGCTACGGCGTGGACATCAACGCCGCCGCGTCCGGCGCCGCCCGCTGGCCGGACCTGTCCCCGGCGGAAGCCGTGGACAAGGTGGCGGCTCTTGATGCTCTCTACCGTCAAAGAGCGGAACCGGGGGTGGGGGCGGAAGCGTTCCTGGCAACCCTGGCGCCCGCCGATCTCTAAAAGAAGAAACCAAGGACGTACCACCCGTGTCAGCCCCCACCTACGACTACATCCGCGACGGCGCCGCCATCTACCGGCAGTCCTTCGCCACCATCCGGGCGGAGGCGCGCCTGGACCATCTGCCCGACGACCTCAAGGCGGTGGTGGTGCGCATCATCCATTCCTGCGGCATGGTCGAGGTGGCGGAGGAGATGATGTTCTCCCCCGGCGTGGGGGCATCCGCCCGCACGGCCCTGCGCGCCGGGGCGCCGATCCTGTGCGACAGCGAGATGGTGGCCCACGGCATCACCCGTGCCCGCCTGCCCGCCGACAACCCTGTCATCTGCACCCTGCGCCAGCCCGAGGTGCCGGGTCTGGCGCAGGAGATCGGCAACACCCGCTCGGCGGCGGCGCTGGAGCTGTGGCGGCCCCATCTGGCCGGTGCGGTGGTGGCGGTGGGCAACGCGCCCACGGCCCTGTTCCGCCTGCTGGAGATGCTGGCCGACGGCGCGCCGCGCCCGGCGGCGATCCTGGGTTTCCCCGTCGGCTTCGTCGGCGCGGCGGAAAGCAAGGACGCGCTGGCGGAAAACCCCTTCTCGGTTCCTTATCTGGCCATCCGGGGCCGGCGTGGCGGGTCGGCCATGGCGGCGGGGGCGGTCAACGCACTGGCGAGCGACGCGGAATGAGCACCTCCCTTACCTCCCCCGGCACTTTGTACGGCATCGGCACCGGGCCGGGCGACCCCGAACTGTTGACGCTGAAGGCGGTGCGGGTGCTGCGGTCCTGCCCGGTGGTGGCCTATTTCACCAAGCGCGGCGGGTCCGGCAACGCCCGCCGCACGGTGGACGCCCACATGACCGGCACGCAGACCGAGGTGCCGATGGTCTATCCGGTCACGGTGGAACTGCCCCCCGACCACCCGGATTACAGCCGCCGGATCGAAGCCTTCTTCGACGACTCCGCCGCGGTGCTGGCCGGGCATCTGGCCGCCGGGCGCTCGGTGGCGGTGCTGAACGAGGGCGACCCGTTCTTCTTCGGCTCCTTCATGCACCTGTTCTTCCGCCTGTCGGGGCGGTTCCCGACGCAGGTGGTGCCGGGCGTGACCTCGGTATCCGGGGCGGCGTCGCTGCTGCCGCGCCCGCTCAACATCCGCGACGACGTGCTGTCGATCATCCCCGGCTCGCTGAACGAGGCGGCGCTGACCGCGGCGCTGACCCGCGCCGATGCCGCGGTGGTGATGAAGCTGGGCCAGAACCTGCCCAAGGTCCGCCGCGCGGTGGAGGCCGCGGGCCTGGCCGAACGCGCGTGGTACGTGGAGCGCGCGACCATGGAGGAACAGCGGGTGATGCCCTTCCGCGACGTGCCGGACACGGCCCCCTATTTCTCCATGATCGTGGTGCCGGGCGTGGGGAACCGCGGATGAGCGGCGATACCCAAGGCTGGATCAGCATCGTCGGGCTGGGGCCGGGCACGCCGGACTGGCTGACGCCGGAAGCGGTGCGGGAGTTGGAACAGGCCACCGATATCGTCGGCTACGGCCCCTATGTGGACCGGGTTCCCCCCGGACCCCAGGTGCGCCACGCGTCGGACAACCGGGTGGAGATCGACCGCGCCCGCCACGCGCTGGACATGGCCGCCGACGGGCGGCGGGTGGCGGTGGTGTCGGGGGGCGACCCCGGCGTCTTCGCCATGGCCGCCGCGGTGTTCGAAGCGCTGGAGGCCGGCACCGACCCGCGCTGGGCCGCCGTGCCCATCCGCGTGTGCCCCGGCATCTCGGCCATGCAGGCCGCCGCCGCGCGGGCCGGGGCGCCGCTGGGGCACGATTTCTGCGCCATCTCCCTGTCGGACAATCTGAAGCCGTGGGATGTGGTGGTGCGCCGGCTGCGGCTGGCGGCGGAGGCGGATTTCGTCATCGCCCTCTACAACCCCATCTCCCGCGCCCGCCCGTGGCAGTTGGGGGCGGCGTTCGACGCGGTGCGCGCGATCCGTTCGCCCGACACGCCGGTGATCCTGGGACAGGCCGTCGGGCGCCCGGACGAACGGCTGACGGTGGTGCCGCTGGGCGATTGCGACCCGGCCATGGCCGACATGCGCACCGTGGTCATCATCGGCGCCTCCCACACCCGGCTGGTGCCGCGGGGGGAGGGGGAAACGCCGTGGGTCTACACGCCGCGCTCCTACAAGGGGGGCTGATGCCCGGCCAGCCCCTCCAGCCACGCCAGGGCGTCCGCCGGGCTGTGGACCACCGCGGCCCCGCTCGGCGGCGGGCGGGTGACCATGACCACGGGGATGCCGCGGCGCCGGGCCGCCTCCAGCTTGGCCGCCGTGGCGGTGCCGCCGCTGTTCTTGGACACGATCACGGTGATGCCGTGGGCGCCGATCAGCGCCTCTTCCCCCTCCACCGTGAAGGGGCCGCGGTCCAGAATCACCGTGGCGTGGGGCAGGGCCGGCATGGGATCGGGGGGGTCCACCGCGCGGATCAGGTAATGCACGTCGGGTGCTGCTTCGAACGGGGCCAGTTCCTGCCGGCCCACGGTCAGGAACACGGTGCCCGCGGCCCCGCGCACGGCGTCCGCCGCCGCGGCCATGGTGGGCACGCCGGTCCAGCGGTCGCCGTCGCCGGCCTCCCACGGCGCGCGGGTCAGCACCAGCAGCGGCACGCCGGCCTCATGGCAGGCGGCGACCGCGTTGGCCGAGATGCGGGCGGCGAACGGGTGGGTGGCGTCCACCACCGCACCGATGCCATTGGCGGTCAGGTACGCGCGCAGGCCCGCCACGCCGCCGAACCCGCCGATGCGGGTGGGCAGGGGGGGCAGCACCGGCTGGGCCGTGCGCCCGGCCAGCGACACCAGGGCGTCGATGGCCGCATGGCCGTTCAGGCGCCGCGCCAGGGCCGAGGCTTCGGTGGTGCCGCCAAGGATCAGGGCCTTCATCATGGGCTGGTAACCGCCGCTGGGGGTGGGAATGGGGATGCATAGCACAAAGCCGCCCGCCGGGGGGCCGCTCATGACCCGCTGGCTGACCATCGCCGGCATCGGCGAGGACGGGTGGGACGGCCTGTCCCCCGCTGCCCGCGCCGCCGTCACCGGGGCGTCGCTGGTGATCGGCGGTGCGCGCCACCTGTCGCTCATCCCACCCCAGGACGGGCAGGAGCGCATGGCGTGGCCCTCGCCCCTGGCGGACGCCTTTCCCGGCCTGCTGGCCCGGCGGGGGCGGGACGTGTGCGTTCTGGGCAGCGGCGATCCCTCGTGGTACGGCATCGGCGCCACCCTGTCGCGGCTGGTCCCGGCGGACGAGATGCGGGTGCTGCCGGCCCCGTCGTCCTTCAGCCTTGCCGCCGCCCGGCTGGGCTGGCCGCTGCAGGATGCGGTGTGCCTGACCGTCCATGGCCGCCCGCTGGAACTGGTCATCCCCCACCTGCACCCCGGCGCCCGGCTGCTGGTGCTGAGCTGGGACGGCACCACGCCGGCCAAGCTGGCAGCACTGTTGTCCGCCCGCGGCTTCGGCCCCAGCCGCCTGACGGTGCTGGAGGCCATGGGCGGCGCGCGGGAGCGGATCACGTCCTTCCCCGCCGCCGCGGCCCCGGCGGACGCGGTGGCCGACCTCAACAGCATCGCGGTGGAGGTGGCGGCGGAGCCGGGCGCGCGGGTGATCCCGCTGGCCCCCGGCCTGCCCGACGACTGGTTCGACCACGACGGCCAGATCACCAAGCGGGAAATCCGTGCGCTGACCCTGTCGTTCCTGGCGCCCCGCCGCGGGGCGCTGCTGTGGGACGTGGGGGCCGGGTCGGGGTCGGTGGGCATCGAATGGATGCTGTGCGACCCTACGTGCCGCGCCATCGCGGTGGAGGGGCGGGGGGACCGCTCGGGCCGTATTCCCGTCAACGCCGCGGCGCTGGGCGTGCCGGGGCTGGAGCTGGTGGTTGGTTCGGCGCCGGAGGCGCTGGCCGGGCTGCCGCGGCCCGACGCGGTGTTCATCGGCGGCGGCCTGACCAACGGCGGCGTGGTGGATGCCTGCTGGGCGGCGTTGAAGCCCGGCGGGCGGCTGGCCGCCAACGGCGTGACCCTGGAAACCGAAGCGGCCCTGACCGACTGGAAGAAGCGTCTGGGCGGTGATCTGGTGCGCCTGTCGGTGGCCCGCGCCCAGCCGCTGGGGAGCTTTCTGGGGTGGAAACCGCTGATGCCCATCACCCTGTGGACGGTGGAGAAACCGTGGGACGCACCATGATCGCCATCGGTGTCGGCTGCCGCAAGGGCTGCCCCGCCGCCGCCATCGTGGCGCTGGTGCGGCGTGCCCTGTCGGCCCTTCCGCCCCGCACGGGATGGGGACGGGCCGTGCTCGCCACCGCGGCGCGCAAGCGGTACGAGCCGGGCATCCGGGCGGCGGCGCGCCGGCTGTCACTGCCGCTGATCATCGTCCGCGATGGCGCGCTGGCGGCGGCCCAGCGGCGCACCCACACCCGTTCGGCCCGGGTGGCGGCGCTGGTGGGCGTGCCGTCGGTGGCGGAAGCGGCGGCGCTGGCCGCGGTGGGGTGGCACGGGCGGCTGGCCGTCACGCGGATGAACACGTCCGCCGTCACCTGTGCTATTGCGTTCGGTTGAGAGCATTGATCGGGTATTAGGCCATGACCGTCCACTTCATCGGCGCCGGACCGGGCGCCCCCGACCTGTTGACCTTGCGGGGCCGTGACCTGATCGCTGCCTGTCCGGTGTGCCTCTACGCCGGGTCGCTGGTCCCGCGGGAGATCATCGCCTATGCGCCCGCCGACGCCCGCGTGATCGACACCGCGCCCATGGCGCTGGACGACATCATCGCCGAGATGGTCCGCGCGACCGAGGCGGGACAGGACGTGGCGCGCCTTCATTCCGGCGACCTGTCGGTCTACAGCGCGCTGGGGGAACAGACCCGGCGCCTGCGGGAACTGGACATCCCCTACACCATCACCCCCGGCGTCCCGGCCTTCGCCGCCGCCGCCGCCGCGCTGGGCCGGGAGCTGACGTTGCCGGAGGTCAGCCAGTCGCTGATCCTCACCCGCACCTCGGGCCGCGCCTCGGCCATGCCGCCCAACGAGACGCTGGAGGTGATGGGACGGTCGGGCGCCACGCTGGCCATCCACCTGTCGATCCATGTGCTGGATGACGTGGCGGCGCGGCTGACGCCCCTGTACGGCGCCGGATGCCCCGCGGCGGTGGTCTACCGCGCGTCCTGGCCCGACCAGCGGGTGGTCAAGGGCACGCTCGCCACCATCGCCGCCCTGGTGGCCGAAGCACCCATGGAGCGCACCGCCCTGATCCTCGTCGGCCCGGCGCTGGGGGCGGAGGATTTCCGCTGCAGCGCCCTCTACGACCCCGAGCATATCCGCCGCTATCGCCCCGGTTACCCGGTGGGCGGGTTCCCCGTGGGGGAATGATGGGGGCCTTTCCAGTCCGCCACCCCGGTGACGCGCCCCTGGCGGTCGGTGACGATCACCTCCACCGCCACCGGCGCGCCCTCCAGCGTGTTCAGCGCCGTATCCTGCGCCAGCGCGGCGATGCGGTCCGCCAGCGGCAGGCCGGCGGCCTCGGCCATCGCCTGCACTTGGGCGGCGGTGTTGGCGGTGCGGGCGGCGGCGACCAGAGCCTCGCCGGCGCCAAGGGCGGCCAGTTG
The DNA here is from genome assembly GCF_025961205.1 of Azospirillum fermentarium. Classification (NCBI taxonomy): domain Bacteria; kingdom Pseudomonadati; phylum Pseudomonadota; class Alphaproteobacteria; order Rhodospirillales; family Azospirillaceae; genus Azospirillum; species Azospirillum fermentarium. The sequence goes on along the minus strand of NZ_JAOQNH010000003.1, from coordinate 867,412 downwards.
ACCGGCGATCCAGTCCAGATCGACGCTGTTGCGCTTGGAATGCAGATCCAGCAGCCCCTGGGCCAGCTTGGAGAATTTGGCGAAGCCGCCGGCCAGCGTCAGCCGCGGCACCGGGTGGCGGCGCAGGTATTTCAACGTGCCCCCGGCGAAATCGCCCATGTCGATCAAGGCCACCTCGTCCAGCCCGTGGCGGGATGCTGCGGCGCGTTCGGACAGGTCGCCGGTGCTGGCCGCCACATGGGAGAGACCCGCGGCGCGGGCCACGTCCACCCCGCGCTGGATCGACGCGATCCAGGCGGAGCAGGAATAGGGCACCACGATGCCGGTGGTGCCCAGGATCGACAGCCCGCCGACGATGCCCAGCCGCCCGTTCATGGTGCTTCTCGCCAGCGCCTCGCCGTTGGGGATGGAGATCTCCACCACGAAATCCCCGCGATTGCCCGCCGCCTCGTGAATGGTTCGGGCGATCATGGCGCGGGGCACGGGGTTGATGGCCGGTTCGCCCACCGGCAGCGGCAGCCCCGGACGGGTCACGGTGCCGACACCTGTCCCGGCGCGGAAGCTCAGGCCGCTGCCGGGCTCCCCCCGCCAGACCCGCGCGCGGATCAGCGCGCCGTGGGTCACGTCGGGATCGTCGCCCGCGTCCTTGACCACGCCCGCCGCCGCCCAACCTTCTCCCCGGTCCGTCCAGGCCAGGGTAAAGGCCGGGCGCTGGCCGCCGGGCAGGGTGACCGTCACCGGATCGGGGAAGGCCCCGGTCAACAGCGCCTCTACCGCCGCCCGCGTGGCCGCGGTGGCACAGGTGCCGGTGGTCCAGCCGCGCCGTAACGCCGTGCCGTCCCCGCCGTCCGTCCCGTCCCCGTTCTTGTCCGTCGAGCCTTCCGTCATGATCCACGCGGCCCCCATTCCCGAGAGCATCCAGGTTCCCTTCGCGCCGGGCAGCGTCTGGCTGGCGGGGGCCGGCCCCGGCGACCCCGGCCTGTTGACCCTGCTGGCCCTGCAAGGTCTACGCGATGCCGACGTGATCGTCCACGACGCGCTGGTCGATCCCCGCATCCTGGCCCTGGCCGGGCCGGACGCGGTGCTGGAATTCGCCGGCAAGCGCGGCGGGCGCCCGTCGGCCCAGCAGGACGACATCAGCCGCCGGCTGGTGGAACTGGCGCAGGAGAACAAGCGGGTGCTGCGGCTGAAGGGCGGCGACCCCTTCGTCTTCGGGCGCGGGGGGGAGGAGGCGCTGACGCTGGCCCAGGCCGGCATTCCCTTCCGCATCGTGCCGGGCATCACCTCGGGCATCGCCGGCCCGGCCTATGCCGGCATCCCGGTCACCCACCGCGACAACAATCAGGCGGTGATCTTCGTCACCGGCTATTCCCTGGGCGGCGGCCCGGACTGGCGGGCGCTGGCGGCGACGGGGGCGCCGCTGGTGCTCTATATGGCATGGCGGGCCATGCCGGGCATCGCGGCGGACCTGATGGCCGGCGGGCGTGACGCCGCCACGCCCGTCGCGGTGATCGCCGAGGCGACGACGGAACGGCAGAAGGTGTTGGAAACCACGCTCGGCACCTGCGCCGCCGACATGGCCGCCAGCGGTCTGGAGCCGCCGGCCATCATCCTGGTCGGCGACGTGGTGGCCCTGCGGTCGCAACTGGCGTGGCGGGGGTGAGGCATGAGTGAAGGGGGAACGGGGCCGGCCCGCGGCATCATCATCGCCGCCCCGGCATCGGGCACCGGCAAGACCACGCTGACGCTGGGCCTGCTGGCGGCACTGTCGGCACGCGGGGTGAAGGTGGGGGCGGCCAAGGCCGGGCCGGACTACATCGACCCCGCCTTCCACGCCGCGGCCACCGGGCGGCCCAGCTTCAACCTCGACAGCTGGGCCATGGCGCCCGCTCTGCTGGACACCCTGGTCCACCGGGTGGAGCAGGGGGTGGATCTGGTGGTGTGCGAAGGGCTGATGGGCCTGTTCGACGGCGTGCCGGCGGCGGACGGATTCCCCACGTTCGGCAGCGGGGCCACCGCCGACATCGCCGCCCGCACCGGCTGGCCGGTGGTGCTGGTGGTGAATGCCAAGGGGCAGTCGCAATCCGCCGCAGCATTGGTCAAGGGCTTCGCCACCTACCGTGACGGCGTGCGCATCGGCGGGGTGGTGCTGAACAACGTGGGCAGCGCCCGCCACGCCCGCCTGTGCGGCGATGCCATCCGCGCGCTGGGCATCCCGGTGCTGGGCAACCTGCCGCGCGACGCCTCCCTGTCGCTGCCCGAACGCCATCTGGGACTGGTGCAGGCGGGGGAGACGCCGCAGCTTGACCGCCACCTGCGCGAGCTTGGCGATTTCGTCATGTCCCATCTGGACGTGGCCGCCCTGATGGATCTGGCCCAGCCCACCCGCACGGCCCGCGGGCCGGGCGACCCGGCGCTGCCGCCCATCGGCCAGCGCATCGCCGTGGCCCGGGATGCCGCCTTTACCTTCGCCTATCCCCACCTGCTGGACGGCTGGTGGCGGGAGGGGGCGGAGCTGCGCTTCTTCTCCCCCCTGGCCGACGAGGCGCCGCCGGAGGATGCCGACGCCGTGTATCTGCCCGGCGGCTACCCGGAGCTTCACGCCGGGCGCCTGTCGGCCTGCGCCACTTTCCGCGGCGGGCTGACGGTGTTCGCCCGGACCGGCACCGTCTATGGCGAGTGCGGCGGGTACATGGTGCTGGGGGAGACGCTGGAGGATGCCGAGCGGGTGATCCACCCCATGACCGGGCTGCTGTCCCACCGCACCTCGTTTGCCCGGCGGCGGATGCATCTGGGCTACCGCCGCGCCGTGCTGCAGGCCGACGGGCCGCTGGGGCGGGCGGGGGATGCCCTGCGCGGGCATGAATTCCACTACGCCACCGTCACCGATCCCGGCACCGATGCGCCGCTGTTCACCGCCACCGCCGCTGACGGCACCGATCTGGGGATGCTGGGCGGGGTGCGGGGCCGGGTGTCGGGATCGTTCTTCCACATCATCGCGGCGGAGCCGTCAGCATGAGCGAACAAGACCGTCTGCACGCCGAAAAAATGGCGAAGATCAAGGCCGCCCGCGACCGCATGATGGCGACCAAGACCATCGAAAAGGGGCTGCTGATCGTCCACACCGGCACCGGCAAGGGCAAATCCACCGCCGCCTTCGGCATGGTGATGCGCGCCATCGGCCACGGGATGAAGGTTGCCATCATCCAGTTCGTGAAGGGCAAGTGGGACACCGGCGAACGGGTGGTGCTGGAAGCCTTCCCCGATCTGGTCACCATCCACGCCCACGGCGAGGGGTTTTCGTGGGAAAGCCAGGACCGTCAGCGCGACATGGCGGCGGCGGCGGCGGCGTGGAACTCCGCCAAGGCCGCCATCGCCGACCCGGACGTGCGCATGGTGGTGCTGGACGAACTCAACATCGTGCTGCGCAACGACCATCTGCCGCTGGACGAGGTGGTCGCCGTGCTGAGCAACCGCCCGGCGGACACCCATGTGATCGTCACGGGCCGCAACGCCAAGCCCGAACTGGTCGAGGCCGCCGATCTGGTCACCGACATGACCCTGGTCAAGCACCCGTTCCGGGCCGGGGTGAAGGCTCAGGCCGGGATCGAGTTCTGATGTTGGAGAGCGGGGCTGCCGCCCCGGCCCCGCTTGGAGGCTGACGCCTCCAAACCTCCCCCCTTTTTATCAATAAAATCAAAGGGGGTTCGGGGCATCGCCCCGAACGGGTTTGGGCGGTCGCCCAATGATCCCCCCATCCAGCGCCCGCTTCACAAGCTCCAGCGCGTCCGCCAGCTTTTCGTCGATGACGTGCAGGTATTCCGTCCAGTCGGTGATGTGGGTCAACTCCTCCGTGCCGTCCGAGATGCCCCGCAGCCCGACCATGGGCACGCCGTATTTCTGGCAGGCGCGCCAGACGGCGTAGGTTTCCATATCGACCATATCGGCGCCGATGCCGTCGTACCCCGCCCCCGACACGATGTTCGCCCCGGTGGAGAGCGTCGCCTCGGCGATGCCGGGGATGCGGTGGGGCAGGGGGACCACCGCGGGCAGGTCCAGCAGCGGGGTACACCCCTTCTCGAACCCCAGCGGCGACACGTCCATGTCGCGGTACGAGATGGCCGTCACCTGAAAGATGCCGGTCTGGGGCAGGGTGCGCGACCCGGCGGACCCCAGGCTGACCACCAGCGTGGGCAGATCGTCGTTCGCGGCGCGCCGGGCCAGTTCCGCCGTCAGGTTCACCCCCGCCTCCACCGGGCCGATGCCGATCAGGATGGGGGCGATGCGCGCCTTCAGGCAGGGACCGTATTCCGCCGGGGCGGCCATGGCGAACAGGACGGAGGAATCGAACACGTCAAACAACCTTATCCAGCAACAAGCGCGGCCCCGTCGATAGCATCATCCGGCCCCCAGGCCCGAACGGAAATCAGGCACGTCCGGTATTCCGCGGCAGCAGCGCCGCCGCCCCCAGCGCCAATCCCCCCAGCACCGCCGACAGGGGCAGGGCGGCGGCTGCCCCGAACCGTTCCATCACCAGCGCGAACACCAGCGGGGCGGCGGCGGAGACATAGAACCCCGGCGCGATCAGCCGCCCCACCGTGGCGCCATAGGTGCGCGGGTCGAACAGCGCCAGCGGCAGCGTGCCGCGCACGATGGTCGCCAGCCCGTTGCCGGCCCCGAACAGCACGGAAAACGCCGCCCCCGCCGCCACCGACACGCCCGACGCGAAACCGAACCCGGCGCTGAGCGGCAGCAACGCTGTCGCCAGCACCGCCAGCCCGGTGGGGGACAGGCGTTTGCCGAACAGCACCTCCGCCAGCCGGGCCGCCGACTGGCCCACCCCGCGCAGCGACGACAACGCCACAGCCACCCCCATGCCCAGCCCCATGCCGGCGAAGATGCCGATCATGTGCGCCGACAGCGCCGAGGCGAGCGCGCCCGTGGACGCCACGATCACCGCATAGAGCACCGCCGCCCGCCGCCCGGCAGCGCGCGGCGGCTCCGCCCCGGCGGCGGCGGTGGCGGGGGCCGGCGTCCTGTCCCCGCCGGGAATTTTCATATGCAGCGGCACCGTCGCCAGCAGGAACCCGGCATAGGCCACCAGCGCCCAGCGCCAGCCCACACGCTCGATCAAGGCCTGTCCGATGGGCCAGAAGGCCGAGGACGCCAGCCCGCCCAGCAGCGTGATGTGGGAGATGGGCCGCCGCGCCGCCGCCCCGCCCACCCGGGCCAGGGATGCGAAGGCGGCATCGTACAGGCAGCAGCGCATCGCCACCCCCAGCACCACCCAGGCGGCGTAATACCCCGCCACCCCGCCGCACCCGGCCAGCATCAGACACCCGGCGGCCCCCAGCAGCGACCCGGCCACCATCACGCCCCGCCCGCCGCGGCGGTCGATGGTGCGCCCGACCCACCCCGAGACCAGCCCCATGGCCACCAGCGCCACCGTGAAGCCGCCGTGAATCCACGACAGCCCCAGCCCCAGCCCGGCGGCCATGGCGTCCCCGAAGATGGCGACGAGATAGAAGGTGGTTCCCCAACAGACGAGTTGGGACAGACCCAGGCACAGCACGAGCCTTGGTGCGATCATGGCGGCGGTTTGTCCGGTCGGGATGGTGTTTGCGGCCCCTACCGTAGCGCTTGGCGGGGGACGGCGAAAACGACTTGTACGCCCACGATCATTGAGAAAAACTCAACAGATGCCGTCCCGTCTCCCGCCCCTGAACGCGCTGCGCGCCTTCGTCGCCGCCGCCCGCCACGTCAGCTTCCGTCTGGCGGCGGACGAGCTGTGCGTCACCCCCGGCGCCGTCAGCCGCCAGATCCGCGCCTTGGAAACCCATCTGGGGGTGCCGCTGTTCGACCGCTCCCGCCGGCAGGTGCAGTTGACGCCCGCCGGGGCGCGCTATTTCACCCGCATGGCCGCCCTGTTCGCCCAGATGGAGGAGGCGACGGAGGACGCGCGCGGGCAGGAGCCGCCGGACGGCGTGCGGCTGGACGTGATCCCCACCTTCGCCATGCATTGGCTGCTGCCGCGGCTGCCGGATTTCCGCCGCCGCCATCCGGGGATCGAGGTGGTGCTGACCACGGCGACGGGGCCGGTGGACCGCAGCGCCCGTGTCGATTACGCCATCCGCCGCGACGTCGCCCACTTCGCCGGCTTGGCCCCGGTGCCGCTGATGGAGGAGGTCAGCGCGCCCATCGGCCGTCCGGGGATGGAGGCGCCGCGGTCGGCGGCGGATCTCGCCCGCCACACCGTCATCACCATCCGCGCCCGCCCCGACCTGTGGCCGGCGTGGTGCGCTGCCCAGGGGCTGGAGCCTGCCGCCTTCCCCCACCGGCTGGAGGTGGACCACACCTTCTTCGCCATCCAGGCGGCGGAGGACGGGGTGGGGGTGGCGGTGGTGCCGCGGCTGTTCGTGGACCGCCCGCTGGCGGCGGGCCGGCTGGCCGAACCGCTGGGGCCGGCGGGCCGGGTGCGCACCGGCCAGTATTTCCTGCTCGAAGGCCCCGGCACCCGCACGGCCCCGGCGCTGGCCTTCCGCGCGTGGCTGGCGGAGCAGGCGGGTTAGCAGGGCGCGGAAAAACGGACCGATGCGGTGGCATTGTCTCCGCTGAAGCTTGGAAATGGTGTTTTCGGGGCCTGTTTTGGTCTGGATGGCGCCTTTTTCCGCGCCCTCAGGCTCCTGGAGCCGCCATTCAGGCGGACTCCGGGATGATTATGCCGTTGTCAGCAGCTTGGGCAGACGGATCAGGTTATAGGCGGCGGCAGTCAGCGTGAACATCCAACCGACGCGGGCGGTGCCGCGGTGACGGGTCTTGCGCAGCCCCGCCCCCTTGATCCAGCCGAAGACCTCCTCGATCCGCTTGCGGATGCGCAAGGACACGGCATAGCCGGGGTGACGGGTGGTCCGGCCATCAATGGCTGAGCGGCGGTTGCTGGTGTTCTGGGCAACGTGCGGGGTGGCGCCCAGGCGGCGCATGTTCGCCACGAAATCCTTGGTGTCGTAAGCCTTGTCGGCGCCCAGCGTGATGCGGTGGCAGCCGGAGATGGCCTCGACCATCGACACCGCCGCCTCGCGTTCGGCCAAGCCCGTAGCCGCCGTCAGCCGGACATCCACCACCAGAGCATGGCGGTTCTCCATCAGCGCGTGGCCCATGAAGGCCAGCTTCGCCGGCTGCCCGTTGCCCTTGCGGTAGAGACGCGCCTCGGGATCGGTTGTGGAGGCATGCGTTTCGTTGGACCGTTTCTCACCGTGAAAGTCGCGCTCGCCGTTGCGGCCCGGCCCCGGCGGCTCACCGCTGCCATCTTTGGGCCGGAAGCTCTTCACGCTGGCCCACGCCTCGATCAGCGTGCCGTCCACCGAGAAGTGCTCGTCCGACAGCAGCGCCTTGACCCGCGGCTGATCCAGCACGGTGGCCAGGAACGTGGCCGCCACATCCCCCGCCAGCAAACGCTCACGGTTCTTGGTGAAGACCGTCACGTCCCACACCGGGGCGTCCATCGACAGCCCGACGAACCAGCGGAACAGCAGGTTGTAATCAAGCTGCTCCATCAACTGGCGTTCCGAGCGCACCGAGTAGAAGGCCTGGAGCAGCAGCGCCCGCAGCAGCTTCTCCGGTGCGATCGACGGCCGCCCGATCTTCGAGTACAGACCCTCGAAGGCTGGCGACATCACCTCCAGCGCTTCATCCACGATGGCCCGGATCGCCCGCAACGGGTGGTTGGCCGGAACCCGAGCCTCACAGCTCACGTAGCTGAACAGACCCTCGCTGCGTTCGTCCGAACCCCGCATCGCCCCCTCGCCGGCCTCATTCTCTACGAAATGAGAGAATCACGACCGGCCAGCCGGGCATAGCCTTTTTCCGCGCCCTGTTAGGGCGTGTTTCCGTTGACCGGAAACACGCCGTCTCTCTGCCTCTTCCTCAAACGCCGGCGCCGCATCCGCGGCTTGGCTTCCGCGGCACGTGCCGCGCGGCGGCGGTCGCCGCCGGAGCCGTTTCCGGTCAACCGAAAACGGCTCTAGGGTCTGTTGACGTTCACCTTGTTCGGATCGCGGTTGCGGCCAGATGGATCATGGCGGCGAAACTCTCGTCCGTCTTGCAAGCCCGCATGGCAATCCGCTTGAATTCCTTGAGTTTCTGGAAGAAATTTTCGACGAGGTGACGCCATTTGTATTTTTCGACATCGTGGCTTGCGGGATTGAGGCGTTTCCTTTGGAAGCTATCCCGCCGCCCGGGCGGCGCGCTTCGATCCGATCGCGGCGCTGCCAGTAGGAGGCGGTTGGCGGGATATCGCTACTGAAAGTTTATAGTCTTTATGTACTTCGCAACGTCTATGTTGCCTCACGCACAACCTTATGATATTTTTTTCCGAAAATTTCCCGATCGCAGGGGGGTGGAGTGATGGCCGTTGTCAGCTCGGTTGTCGGTGATGCCGGCGTTTACCAGGCGCGGGCATTCATCGCCGGCAAGGCCCCGGCGGAGGCGCCCAAGACCGCAGGCACGGCGGCCATCGGCAAGCCGGCGGTCGTCGTGACGCTTTCCGGCGCCGTGCCGGCCGCATCAAACCAAGCGGCGTCGGTCGGAAGGAGCTTCGCCGAGGTCACCACCGACTCCCGGTCGGCGCTCGACGCCAATCTGGCCAGGATGAAGGAGGCGGGACACACGCTGGGCATGGGGGAGAATCAGGGAACCCAGGCGGACATCGACGCCGCGTTCCAGGGCCTCGACCGGCGCTCCCTCCATGCCATCGCCAGCAACAGCGGCGGCCTGTTCTCGGACGACGAGCAGGCCTTCGCCCAGACCGTCATGTCGCAGCAGCAGGCCTCCGCGATGGGGTTGGGGGAGACGGGCAGCTTCATGAGCGATCCGGCGGCCGGCTTCAGGAACGGGGTCCGCTTCCTGGATGCCGCCAGCCCGGAAGAGCGGGCGTCGGACAACTGGCGCGTGAATCGCGCCGCCACCCAGGTCGGCTATGAATCGTCGATGCAGCGGGATCATCCAGGTGAGACGGCGGAGAATCTCGACAGCGGCGATCCGGTCGTCAACCTGCTGGTGAAGGGGATTCATGGGGTCGAAGGAACCTGGGCGTCCGTGCATGACGGCTCCTACGTCAAGGACATCGGCCAGATCACCCTTTTCAAGGGCGGCGGCCAGGCGTCCGAGCTGCAGCAGGCCCGCAAGGAGCTGGAGGCGAGCAGGCAGGCCGCTTCGGTGCGGGTCGATATGACGCTCTGACCGCCCGGCTCGCGTCCGGTTCGGGGGGTGCTGTCCATCGGATTGCTCACCGGGGTCTCAACAGGATTTCCGAACCCCGCCCACAGATGGGCGGGCTCGGAAATTCTGCAAACCTGCTTAGAGCGATTATTGGAAATTTCCCGCCACAGGAATGCGCAAACGGCATCAAAAATTCGTGATATTCCACCTAATCGGAAAACGCTCTAACCCGCCACCCCGTGCCACGCCATGCCCAGCCCGGCGCACACCGCCAGCACCGGCACCGTGCCCAGCCGGAAGCCGAAGGTCAGCACCAGCGCCACCGCGGTCAGCACCGCCGCCGGGCCGTTGACGCTGCCCACATCCGGCACGTCCACCCGCCCGCCCAGCACCGCCACCGGGTCCAGGCGGGTGAACAGGGTGTGGAGCGCGAACCACAGCGCCAGATTGAGCACCACCCCCACCACCGCCGCGGTGATGGCCGACAGCGCCCCCCACAGCGCCCGGCTGTGCCGCAGAGCCTCCGCGTACGGCCCGCCCAGGAAGATCCACAGGAAGCAGGGGACGAAGGTGACCCAGGTCGCCAGACACCCGGCCAGCGTCCCGGCCCACAGCGGCGACAGCCCGCCCGGATCGCGGAACCCGGCCATGAAGCCCACGAACTGCAGCACCATGATCAGCGGCCCCGGCGTGGTCTCGGCCATGCCCAGCCCGTCCAGCATCTCCCCCGGCTGGAGCCAGCCGTAATGATCCACCGCCTGCTGCGCCACATAGGCCAGCACGGCGTACGCCCCGCCGAAGGTCACCACCGCCATCTTGGAAAAGAACACCGCCACCGCGGCGAACACGTTCTGCGGCCCCAGCGCCAGCACCAGCCCCGCCACCGGCACCAGCCACAGCGGCAGCCCCACCAGCAGCACCCGCCGGGTCCAGGCGTGCGATGGCCGGGCATGGTCCGGGGTGTCCGCCCCGATCAGGCTGTCGGCATCGGCCAGGCCCCCGGCGGCTCCGTCACCCCCGTGGCCCAGCCCGTTGCCGATCCCCCGCGCCCCCATCCACGCCAGCCCCAGCCCCACCAGCCCGGCGGCGGCCACGATCAGGGGAAAGGGCAGGTCATAGACGAACAGCCCGGCAAAGGCCGCAGCGGCCAGGGCGCGTTTCCACCACCCGGTCAAGGCCCGCCGCCCGATGCGGATCACCGCATCCACCACCACCGCCAGCACCGCCGCCTTCAGCCCGACGAACAGCGCCTGCACCGGTCCCGCCCCGCCGTGGAGGGCGTAGATCCAGCTCAGCGCCATGATGGCAATGAAGCCCGGCAGGACGAACAGCCCCCCGGCAATCAGCCCGCCCACCGGCCCGCGCAGCAGCCAGCCGATGTATGTGGCCATCTGCTGCGCCTCCGGCCCCGGCAGGATCATGCAGCAGTTGAGCGCGTGGAGAAACCGCGATTCCCCCACCCAGCGTTTCTCGTCCACAAGGATCCGGTGCATGACGGCGATCTGGCCCACCGGCCCGCCGAAACTCAACCCCGCCACCCGTGCCCAGGTACGGATGAAATCCCCAAGCGGGACGCGGTTATATCCTGTCATTTACAACGTTTTCTCGTTATTCATTTCGAGATGGCCCGCTGTACCATGGAAAATGATGCCGCGAAAGACCGGATGGCCGGGGTGTTCGCATTTCCGCGGGGCACGCGGTATCGTGGAGGACCACGCCGTCCATTGCCGCCGCCATAACGGTCACCGATGTTTGACGCTGCCGTCGCCCCCATCCTTGCCGCCGCCCGCCGTGTCGGGCTTCCCGTCACGGCGACCGCGCCCTTCTGCCCCAGCGAGGTGAACGGCACGGTGGTCACCCCCCGCGGGGCCACCTTCTGGCAGCGGGTGCGGCTGTCGCTCGGCCCCGGCCTGCTGGTGGCGGTGGGCTATATGGACCCCGGCAACTGGACCACCAACCTGCAGGGCGGCGCCCGGCTGGGCGGCGGGCTGGCCGCGGTGGTGGTGCTCTCCGGCCTCGTCGCCATCGGCTTCCAGCTCCTGGCCGCCCGGCTGGGCATCGCCGCCGGCACCGATCTGGCGGTCACCATCCGCCGCCGGTGGGGGCGGGCCGTGTCCCTGCCGCTGTGGCTGGCCATGGAGGCCGCCATCATCGCCACCGACGTGGCCGAGGTGCTGGGGGCGGCGGTGGCGCTTCAGATCCTGTTCCGGCTGCCGCTGGCCGCGGGGGTGATCGTCACCAGCCTGGACGTCTTCCTCGTGCTGGGTTTGAAGGGCGCCGGCTTCCGCCGGGTGGAGGCGATCATCCTGGGGCTGATCGCCATGATCATGGGGGCGCTGGCGGTCAATCTGGCCCTCATCGGCGGGCCGTGGGGGGAGACGCTGGAACAGGCGTCCCACCCGCTGGACGCGCTGCAGGCGCCGCAGGGCGTGTTCCTGGCGCTGGGCATCGTCGGGGCGACGCTGATGCCCCACAACCTGTTCCTCCATTCCTCCGTCGTCGGCACCCGGCGGGACGAGGGGGGCGACACCGCGCGCACCGCCCGCTGGGCCGCCGCCGACACGGTGGTGACGCTGGGGCTGGCGGTGTTCGTCAACCTGGGCCTGCTGGCGCTCGCTGCCGCCGCCTTCCACGCCAACGGCATCGGCGACATCGCCGGGCTTCAGGAGGCCACCCACACCATCGCGGGCGGGGAGGCCGGCGGCGGCACCGCTGCCCGTGTCGCGGCCACCCTGTTCGCCCTGGGGCTGCTGGCCTCGGGCCTCAGTTCCACCTTCACCGGCACCATCGTCGGGCAGGTGGTGATGGAAGGTTTCCTGGAACTGAAGATCCCCTGCTGGCTACGCCGGGTGGTCACCCGCGGGCTGGCGCTGGTGCCGGCGCTGGCCGGCATCCTGTGGCTGGGGGAGGGGGGCGTGGGCGACCTGCTGGAAGGGTCGCAGGTGATCCTGGCCCTGCTGCTGCCGGCGGCCCTGGCGCCGCTGATCCTGGTCAGCGGCGACCGGGGCGTGATGGGCCGGCTGGCCGCCCCCCGCTGGGTGCTGGCCGTGGCGTGGATGCTGTTCGCCGGCCTTCTGGCCGCCAACGGGGTGCTGATGGCCGCGGGCGGCTGAGCCGTCAGTCCGCGGGGCTTCCCCGGTAGCGGAACGGCGTGTCCAGGGCCGCGGCGTCGGCATCGCGGAGCGCCGCGACCGCGGCGTGGGCGCTGGATTTCTCGCACACCGGGTCGGCGGCGTCGGCGTCGCCGGCCAGGGCCAGGGCCTGACAGCGGCAGCCGCCCCAGTCGATCTCCTGCTGGTCGCAATCGCGGCAGGGCTTGGGCATCCAGTGGGTGCCGCGGTAGCGGACGAAGGCCGGGCCGTCGCGCCAGATTTCCGACAGGGTGCGCTCGTGCACCGTCTCGAAGCTCATGCCGGGGATGGTTTCCGCCGCGTGGCACGGCAGCACCCGGCCCGAGGGGGTGACGTTCATGAACCGCCGCGCCCAGCCGCCCATGCACGCCTTGGGCCGGCGGGCGTAATAGTCGGGCACCACGTAATCCACCACGATCCGCCCCTTCAGCGACGGCAGCCGGGCGCGCACCGCCGTGTCCATGGCGATCAACTGATCGTGCGACGGCAGCAGGGCGGCGCGGTTGACCAGACCCCAGCCGTAATACTGCACGTTGGCGATCTCGATCCGCCCGGCCTTGAGATCCAGGGCGAGGTCGATGAAATCATCCACCCGTTCGATGTTGTGCCGGTGCAGCACGGCGTTGATGGTCAGCGCCATCCCGGCCCGCGTCACCATCCCGGCCACGGCCAGCTTGCGGGCGTGGCCGCCCTTGAAGCCGCCCACCCGGTCGGCCCCCGCCGCCTCGGTGTCCTGAAGGCTGATCTGCACATGCTGAAGCCCGGCGTCGCGCAGACGCAGCAGGCGTTCCTCGTCCATCAGCACGGCCGACGTGATGAGGTTGGTGTAGAGGCCGATATCGGTGGCGTGGGCGACCAGTTCTTCCAGATCCTTGCGCACGCAGGGTTCGCCGCCGGAGAAATGCACCTGCAGCGCCCCGGCGTCCACCGCCTGATCCAGCACGCGCTTCCACGCCGCCGTGTCCATCTCCCGGCTGGACGGGTCCAGGTCCAGGGGGTTGGAGCAATAGGGGCAGCGCAGGGGGCAGCGGTGGGTCAGTTCCGCCAGCACCGCGAACGGCGGGGCCGGTTCATCCTTGGTACGGCCCGCGGCGGGGAGCATGCAGGTCATGGCACCACGTATCCCTTGGCCAGAAGGTCGTTCAGCATCTCCAGCACGTCGGCGGCGATGTCGGCGCGCGGGGCTTCGTAATCGGCGGCCAGACGGGTGATGGCCTCCCCCACCGTGCCGGCATCGCGGGCCGTCGTGGCGCGGACGACGGCCAGGGCCGTCTCGTCCAGCACCAACACCCGTTCCGGGGCCAGCAGCATCCATTCGTCCCGCGCCCGGTCGTGACGCAGCATCACGCCGGGTGCCAGCCGCACGCGGCTGTCTTCGGAAATGGTGGGGGTGGGGGAGTCCGTCATCGTTGCCTGTCTGCCATCAGCGGGTGTAGCGCGGCGCGTCCATGTCCGCCGGCACGAAGGCGCCGGGCGGGATCAGCGCCGGGGTGACGTAGGCATGATGCAGGGCATCGAGCTGTGCCCACAACAGTTCCGTCTTGAACCGCAGCGCGCGCAGGCACTGGTTCTGCTGCTCACGGGTGCGGGCGTTGTCCAGCACGTATTGCAGGCCGAACTCCACGTCCCGCGGTGCCTCGGTCAGGCGCTTGCGGAAATAGGACAGCGTGGCGTCGTTGGCGAAGCTGTAGTTCTGCTCGAACCCCGCGATGCGCTCGCGGTGGATCGACGGGGCGAACAGCTCGGTCAGGGACGAGGCCACCGCCTCCAGCAGCGAATGATCGCGCACGAAATGGACATAGGCGTCCACGGCGTAGCGGGTGGCGGGCAGCAGACCTTCCAGCGAAATCACGTAATCGCGGTCCAGCCCCAGCCCGTCGGTCAGGCGCAGCCAGCGTTCGATGCCGCCGACCTTGCTTTCGTCCACCTGCCCGTCAACGCCCAGCCCGTCGTGGTCCAGCACGCGCTGCAGCCACGTGCGGCGGAGGGCGGGATCGTCCATGCGCGCCATGATCGACAGATCCTTGCGCGGGATCGACACCTGATAATAGAAGCGGTTCAGCGCCCACGCCTGAATCTGCCCCTTGGCCAGCTTGCCGCCGTGGAGAAGCTGGTGGAAGGGGTGAAGGTCGTGATACTGCCGTTCGCCGATGGCGCGCAGTTCCGCCTCGAACGCGGCGGGGGACAACAGCTCGGTCATAGGGTCAGCTCCAGCCCATCGTGGGCGATCTGCCACCCCGCGGCCTCCGCCGCCCGGCGTTCGGGCGAATCCTCCAGCAGCACGGGGTTGGTGTTGTTGATGTGAATGAAGACCTTGCGTTCCACCCCCAGCCCGTCGAAGGCGGCGATGCTTCCCTCCGGCCCCGACATGGCCATGTGGCCCATGCGCTGGGCGGTCTTGGTGCCGGTGCCGCTGCGCACCATCTCGTCGTCGGTCCAGGTGGTGCCGTCGAACAGCACCAGCCCCGCCCCCCGCACGCGGTCCGCCAGCCAGCCGGGCAGGGCGGCGCAGCCGGGGATGTAGAAGAACGACGACCCGTCGATGGTGGACCGGACGTGGAGCGCCACCGTGTCCTCCGCCACCGATCCGAAGTTCGGCCCGGCGGCGGCGTTCTCCAGATAGAGCGCCACCTTGCCCGGAACGGCGAAGGCTTCGATTTCGACACCCAGCGGGTTGCCGGCGGCGTCGGCGGGGGCAAAGGCCGTGCCCAGCGCGATGGGCCGGCGCGGCACCAGATCCCGGTTCAGCACGTTGAACACGCTGTTGCCGTCCAGCACCCCCTGAACCCGCGCCGTGGCATAGACGGCGAAGGGGTGGCTTTCCCGCAAGGTGAGCAGACCGGCCACATGGTCGATGTCGGCGTTGGTCAGCACCGCCGCCGCCAGCGGGTTGCCGCGGCGCTGGCCGGCGGGCGGGTGCAGCGGGGGAGACGCCAGAAGCTGCGCCCCCAAATCGGGCGAGGCGTTCAGCAGAACCCAGCGTTCGCCGTCGGCGGTGACCGCGATGGACGATTGGGTGCGGGGACGGGCGGCGGGATCGCCGGAGCGTGCCCGGCGGCACCCGTCGCAGGCGCAATTCCATTGGGGGAAGCCGCCGCCGGCGGCGGAGCCCAGGACCAGGATCTTCATGGGGCCACCGTCTGAAGAAGGGCTGGCGGGAAGAACGGACGGGCGCCGCACCCCTTGGGGTACGGGGAGGCACGAGGGGGGATCGCGGCGCCCGCCGCCGTCAGCGCCGGTTAGAGCGCGGCGCAGGCGTAGGCGTTGATTTCGGTGCCCACGGCGATTTCGGTGGTCTTGGGCTTGCGCCAGGTCTTCATCGGAGTGTCTCCCTAAAATGATCTGTTGCGTGTTGCGGCCCGATGGTACGGACCGGTCTTCAGCCTAGGCCCCGAGGCGGGAGACGCGCCATCCTACCTTCGTCCAATACCTCTTTACGGCAACCGGAATTCCCATTTTGCAAACCAGGCTGCCATACGCATGCATTCTGGGAGTCCCGTCCCCAGGCATCAGGACCGGGCAAAGCTGCGCATGCCCTCCTTCAGCTTTTCGGGATGATCGTGGACCTGCGACGAGAGGGTGAGCACCGTGGTCGCCGCGTTTTCCGTGGCGCGGGTGGCGTCGTTCACGCCGGCCACGCTGCGCACGATCTCCTTGGCGGCGGCGGCCTGTTCCTCCATGGCGGATGAAACGGTCAGGGATGCCTCGTTGATCTGGCGGATCACCTGACCCACGCGCAGGAAGGCGCCGACCGCGCTGCCGGTGGCCGTCTGGATGGCCTCCACCTCGGCGGCGATCTGTTCGGTGGCGGCGGCGGTCTGGGTGGCCAGCGCCTTCACCTCGCCCGCCACCACGGTGAAGCCCTTGCCGGCGGCCCCGGCGCGCGCCGCCTCGATGGTGGCATTGAGCGCCAGCAGATGGGTCTGGGCGGCGATGCGCTTGATGGTCTGGACGATCGTGCCGATGGACTGGGCGTTGTCGGACAAGGAGCCGACCAGCCGTTCGGAGCTTTCGGTCTCCTGCACCGCGGTGGCCGCTGCGGACGCCGCCGACGCCATCTGGCGGCTGATCTCGCCCGCCGACGCCTCGATCTCCTCCACCGCGGACGATGCGGCGAAGGCCATCTCGTCGGCAACCCTGACCGACCGGGCCATGTCACGGGCGGCTTCGTGCATGCGGTTGGCGGCACTGCCCATTTCGTCGGCCACGGTGGCCACGTATTCCGTCAGGCGCACCCCGGCGGTGACGATGGACCACGTGAGCATGGCCGCCACATAGGCGCCGTTCTCGCCATGGATGGCGGACACCCGCAGGTTCAGCACCTCCGGCCCCAGGCGGATGTCGGCCTGGAACGGCAGGCGCGACGGGTCGGACAGGATGCGGCGCTGGTGTGACGGGTTGCGGTGGAAGATGTCCACCGACTGCCCCACGATGCCGTCCACCGGCACCGGCAGATGCTGTTCCACCGCCTTCAGCGTGCGGCGGCTGGTCTGGTTCATGTAGGTGATGCGGAAGTCGTCGGCGGGGTCGCAGACCATCACCGCCGTCGGCATCTCGTCCAGCATGCGCAGCAGGCGCCTGGTCTCGCGGTCGGCGCGGACGCGGGCGGTGACCACGTTCCACGTCAGCATGGCCTTGGTGTAGGCCCCGCCCTCGTGCACCGCCGTGATGGTCAGGTCGAGCACCTCGTCCCCCAGCGCGATCTGGGTGGAGAACGGCAGGTTGGCGGGGTTGGACAGCAGGGCGCGCTGGCGTTCGGGGGCCTTGTGGAAGACATCGATGCTGGTGCCGACGATGGCCTGCGGATCGATCGTCAGAAGATGGCGGATCGAGCCCAAGAGTTCGACGGAGCGCGGATTTGCGTAGCAGATCCTGAAATCCGGCAGGCTGCACAGCATGACGGCCACCGGGACATAATCCAGGATCTCCTGCGTTGCTTTGTTACCAAAGGGGAAGAAGGAGCTTCCGCTCTGCTGCATCAGTCCAAGCATGGCCGCGATCCTGTCTTCGCCGGGGAACGTTAAGCCCGGCTGTTACAGCAAGAGCCATGCCATCGGCGGATCAGTCGAAGGGCAGCGGGCGTCCCTCCTCGGTCGGCAGGCCCGCTTCCATCCAGCCGTCGGACCCCAGCGGGTACCAGTAGACGCGGGTATAGCCCAGGCTGAGCGCCCGCTTGGCGGCGTTCCACGACATCCAGCAATCGGCCAGGCAATAGAACAGCACCCCCCGGCCGGTGTCCCCGCCGGTCAGCCGGGCCAGGTGGCGGGCGAACCACGCGGTCATTTCCGGCCCCGGATCACCCACGCCCACGCCGGGCAGCCACACGCTGCCGGGGATCTGGTGGAACGGCTTGGCCATGATCCACGGGCCGCCGGGCAGGGTGGAGCGGTCCAGCTTCATCACGTTGATGGGGATGGCCTGCCCCCCTTCGATCAGGGTGCGGGCGGCGGCGGTGTCCACGGTGGTGGCGCCGGACAGCCCCGCCGGGGTCGGGCTGCGGTAGCCGTCCATGCGGTAGCCCGCGGGCTCGTCCACCGCCGCCGCCGGTCCGGCCGCCAGCAGCCCCGCCCCCAGTATTGCACCCATGGTTGCCATGAACACCCGCTTCATTTTCCGATTCCTCCCGGTTTTTCATTAGGTGGAGGATAGGAGACGAAGAGGTGCGTGTCCGGTCAATACTGCGATGGTCTCAGACTCATGCCTCGGCATAGTGGCGGCCGAAGCGGTTCGTCAGAAAATCGCTCAGGTTTGCATCCTCCTGCCGCACGAAGCCCCGCTGGGGCAGCCGTCCGTCCCGCAAAAGGTCGATCATGGCGCAGATGCCCGCCGCCGTGGTGATCTGGATGGCGCTCCACGGCACGCCGGCGATGGTGGCGTTGTAGATCTTGCGGGCGACGCTTTCCTGCATCAGCCGCCCGTCCTGGTGGCCGCTGACGGTGACGAACACCAGCACCACGTCCTGCTTGGTCATGGGCACGGCGGTTTCCAGCACGTCCTTGAACAGGTCGCGTCGCTCCGCCAGCCGCAGATCCTGGGCGAGGAACTTGATGGCGTCGCGGTGGCCGGGGTAGCGCACGGTCTTGTAGTTCAGCGTGCGCACCCGCCCCGCCAGCGTGTCGCACAGGGTGCCCAGCCCGCCCGACGTGTTGAACGCCTCGTACTCCACCCCGTCCAGGGAGAAACGCTCCAGCCCCTGGAGCGGCAGCACCTCGTGGACCTCTCCTTCGTGGATCGCCTCGCACAGGTTGCAATATTCGTTGATCAGCCCGTCTGTACTCCAGGTCAGGTTGTATTTCAGCGCGTTGGTGGGGAAGATGGGCAGCGCCCCCACCCGCATCTGCACGTCGCGCAGACTGTCGAACCGTTTCGCCAGATCGTGCGCCGCGATGGACACGAACCCCGGCGCCAGCCCGCATTGGGGGACGAAGGCGGTGCCGGCCCCATCCGCCACCGCGCGCACGCGGCGGGTGGTGGCGACGTCCTCGGTCAGGTCGAAGTAATGGGCGCCCGCGTCCCGCGCGGCTTCCGCCACCGCGGCGTTGAGGTAGAAGGGCAGGGCCGAGACCACCATGGCATGGCCGGGGATGGCCCGCCGCAGCGCCGCCGGGTCGGACACGTCCAGCACCATCCGTTCCGCCTCGTTGTCCGCCACGTGGGACAGGCTGGCGGCGGCGTGGTCGGCGACGGTGATGGTGTAGTCGCCGCTGGAATGGAGGAGGTGGGCGATCATGCTGCCGATCTTGCCCGCGCCCAGCAACAATATCCGCGTCATCCGGTCCTCCTCGCGCCCGTTCCGGTGAAGTGCCCTGTCTTGAGCGTGGGTATGGGCGGCGAGTTTTTCCAGGGGGATGACCCCCAGCGGGGGATGCAACCAACCGCGCGGCCCTGGCGTTATCCCCTCAGGCAACCATTGATGAGACGGGAGGTTGGGCCATGCGTGGCGTGCTTTTGTGGCTGATCGGGATTCCGCTGCCGGTGATCCTGCTGCTCTACCTGTTCAACGTGCTGTGAGTCCGGTGGGGGTAGGCCCCTCCGGGCCGCCCCGCCCCTTTTCCGCCGGCCTACCCCCGTCAAGGGGGTAGGCATGAAGAGTTTTTGAAAAGCCGCCCGGCCGCACAAACCATCAAGCTCATCGGCCAAGACCGCACCACCGATGAGGCCCCCCTGATGAAGACCATCACCGGCATCCAGTACCTGCGCGGGCTGGCGGCGTTCATGGTGCTGTACTTCCATGCCATCGACCAGTTTCCGGCGCTGTTCCGTGGGCTGGGGCCGTTCGGGCATGTGGGGGTGGCGGGGGTGGACATCTTCTTCGTCATCAGCGGCTTCATCATGTGGACCATCACCGCCCGCGGCGATGCCGGCGACGGGCGGGGTTCGCCGATGGATTTCCTGATCAAGCGGATCATCCGCATCGTGCCGCTCTATTGGGTGTTCACGGCCCTGGCGGTGGTGGCCGGGCTGGTTCTGCCGCAGGCGCTGCACAACCGCTCCACCGACGGGGGGCACATCCTGGCCTCGTTCCTCTTCATCCCCGATTTCCATCCGGCGTTTCCGGGGATGGTGTTTCCGGTGCTGGTGCCGGGATGGTCGCTGCAGTTCGAGATGTTCTTTTATGGGGTGTTCGCCCTGTTCGTGGGCTGCACCGCGGCGGTGCGGCTGGTGGCGGTGCCGGCGGTGATCGGGGGGCTGGTGCTGCTGGGGCTGGCGGTGCGCCCCGAAAGTGCGGTGTGGGTGACCTACACCGACCCGCTGATGCTGGAATTCGTGGCGGGGATGCTGCTGGGGGTGGCGTACCGGGCCGGGTGGCTGCGCTCGGTGGTGCTGGGATGGGGTGGGGTGCTGGCGTTCCCCGTGCTGATCCCGTTGCTGACCACCCTGTTCATGGAGGATTACGCGGTGTCCGGCCCGGCGCGGCTGGCGGCGTGGGGGCTGCCGGCGGTGCTGCTGGTGGCCGGCGTGCTGTGCCTGGAAAACCGTGGGCGGATGCCGGTGGTGCCGGTGCTGCGGCTGATCGGCGATGCCTCCTATGCGCTGTACCTGTCGCACCTGTTCACGCTGGGTGTCCTGCGCGTGGCGTGGAAGGCGGCGGGCCTGCCCATGGGCGGGGGATGGGACATCGCCTTTGCCGCCGTGGTCTGCGTGGCGGGTGTCGTGGCGGCGGTGGCGGTCTACCGCCTGATCGAGATGCCGCTGGTCAACGCCGTGCGTCGGATGGCGGGGCAGGGCCGCAAGAGGCGGCCTGCCGGCCCTCTCCCCGCCGGGGAGAGGGTTGGGTGAGGGCCGGACGTCAGTCCACCGTGTGCCACGCCACCGCCCCGGCTTCCCAGAACGCCGCACGCACCGGGCGCCACGGCCAGTCGTGGGGGCTGGTGCGGGGAAGCGGCATGTCGGCGGCGTCGCGGCTGCGGGCGAAGGCGGCCAGCGCCTTGCCGAACACCGTGCCCGGCCCGACGCCGCGTCCGTTGTAGCCGATGACCGCCAGCAGCCCCGGTTCGGGCTCGTGGAAGCGGGGGATGTGGTCCGCGGTCATGCCGATGCGCCCGAACCACCCGCCGTCCAGCGCCAGCCCGCGGGTCTGGGGGAAGGCGCGGTGCATCACCCGCTCCGCCCACGTCCGGTGGGCCACCGCACCCGCGTGGTCCAGCCGTCCGATGGACCCGACGATCAGCCGCCCCGCCCGGTCCAGCCGGAACGACGCCATCACCATGCCGGTGTCCCACGTGCCCTCGCGCCGCGGCAGGATCTCCGCCAGCGTCCGTTCGGGCAGGGGTTCGGTGGCGCACTGGAAGTAATGCACCGGTGTGACCGTCCGCGACAGGCCGGGCGCCAGGGCACCCGTGTAGGCGTTGGTCGCCAGGATCACCGTGTCGGCGGTGACCGTGCCGCGGGCGGTGGCGACGGTCCAGCCGCCGGCCCCCCGCTCCAGCCCGGTCACCATGGTGCCGGTGTGGATGCGCGCCCCCGCCGCCAGGGCCGCCGCCGCCAGCCCGCGGGCATAGGCCAGCGGCTGGATGGTGCCGGCGCGGGCGTCGTGCAGGGCACCGTAAAAGGCACGGCTGCCGGTGCGCGCTTCCGTCTCCCGCTCGTCCAGCAGGGTGACGGGGGCGCCGATGGCCGAAAGCTGCGCGTGGCGCCGCGCCAGATCGGCAAAGCCGGCGGGGGCGTGGGCCAGATGCAGCGTGCCGTTGCGCACCGCCTCGCAGTCGATGCCGAACCGTTCGATCAGGGAAAACACCAGGGCGGGGGAGGCGCCGAGCGCGGCGTTGAGCCGCTGCCCGGTCTCCACCCCGACCGCCGCGGCGATGTCGGCGGGGGGCAGCCACAGGCCGGCGTTGACCAGACCGACGTTGCGGCCCGACCCGCCGAACCCCGGCTCCTCCGCCTCCAGCACCACGGCGTCCGTGCCGGCCTCGGCCAGGTGCAGGGCGGCGGACAGGCCGGTGAAGCCGGCCCCGATGATGGCCACGTCGGCGCGGGTGCTGCCGTCCAGCGGTTTGGTGGCCGGGGCCGCGGGGGCGGTGCGCCCCCACAGCCCGTGCGTCAGGGACGTACCACCCATCCCCTTACCCCACCTCGAACCGGATGCCCTGGGCCAGCGGCAGGGCCGAGGAATAGTTCACCGTCGCCGTCTGCCGCCGCATGTAGCCCTTCCACGCGTCGGAGCCGGATTCGCGCCCGCCGCCGGTTTCCTTTTCCCCGCCGAAGGCGCCGCCGATCTCCGCCCCGCTGGGGCCGATGTTGACGTTGGCGATGCCGCAGTCGGAGCCGGTGGCCGACAGGAACCGCTCCGTCTCGCGCACGTCGGTGGAGAAGATGCAGGACGACAGCCCCTGGGGCACGGCGTTCTGCAGCGCAATCGCCTCGTCCAGCGTGTCATAGGCCAGGACGTAGAGGATGGGGGCGAAGGTCTCGTGCCGCACCACCGCCGACTGTTCCGGCATCGCCACGATGGCCGGGGCCACGTACCAGCCATGGGGGAAGCGGTCGGCCAGCGCCCGCGCGCCGCCCTGGACGAGGGTGCCGCCCTGGGCCTTGGCCTGTTCCAGCGCCTGCTGCATGGCCTGGAACGCGCCTTCGTCCACCAGCGGGCCGATCAGGGTGCCGGCCTCCCGCGGGTCGCCGATGGGAATGGTGGCGTAGGCCGCCGCGAGCCGGGCCACCAGCGTGTCCTTGACGCTGCGGTGGACGATCAGCCGGCGCAGCGTGGTGCAGCGCTGGCCGCAGGTGCCGACCGCCGAGAACACGATGGCCCGCACCGCCATGTCCAGATCGGCGCTGGGCGCCACGATCATGGCGTTGTTGCCGCCCAGCTCCAGGATCGGGCGCCCGAACCGTTCCGCCACCACCGCGGCCACGGCGCGGCCCATGCGGGTGGAGCCGGTGGCCGACACGATGGGCACCAGCGGCGATGCGGCAATCGCCTCGCCCACGTCACGCCCGCCGTTCAGCACGATCAGCAGGTCCGCCGACGCATCGCCGAAGCGGGCCACCGCCCGTTCGAACAACGCGGCGCAGGCCAGCGCCGTCAGGGGCGTCTTTTCCGACGGCTTCCACACCACCGGATCGCCGCACACCAGCGCCAGCGCCGCGTTCCACGCCCACACCGCCACGGGGAAGTTGAAGGCGCTGATGACGCCGCACGGCCCCATGGGATGCCAGGTTTCGCGCATGGAATGGCCGGGCCGCTCCGACGCGATGGTCAGGCCGTAGAGCTGGCGCGACAGACCGACCGCGAAGTCGCAGATGTCGATCATCTCCTGTACCTCGCCCAGGCCCTCCTGAACGATCTTCCCGGCCTCCAGCGTGACCAGCAGGCCCAGGTCGTCCTTGGCCGCGCGCAGCTCCTCGCCCAGCAGGCGGATCAGCTCGCCGCGCCGCGGGGCCGGCACCGCCCGCCACGCCAGGAACGCGGCGTGCGACCGTTCCAGCGCGGCCTGCACATCGTCGGCGGTGGCGGTGGGCACCGTGCCCAGCACCGCCCCGTCGATGGGGGACCGCGCGGTCAGGCCGGGGATGCCGGGGGCGGCGAGGGTGACGCCGAGGCGGGAGAGAAGATCATGGGGTGACATCGGCAAAACTCCAGACAGGTCGTCAGCGCGAAGGATGGCCCGAAAATCGGCCCGAGGAAGCGGGAAAACAAAGGGAAACAGGAAAAGAACGGGGGATCCCCGGAAAGGGCCGCCGGAGCTGCGGCACGGCGCCCCTTGCCGGTCCGGTCCACACCCTGTAGGAGAACGGCAGGGGACGGCTTTTCCACAAGGATGCGGTTTGATGCCTGATGTTCATCCCGTGCGGGGCCGTCCTTTGGGCGCCCGGTTTCTGGCCCTGGCCGCGTGTCTCGTCCTGGCCGCCTGCGCCGGCATGCCGGAACGGGCCGGGCCGGTGGCGCCGGGCGACACCCGCTTCATGACCGAGACCCTCGACTGGCTGGTGCCGCGGGCGATGGCCCGCGCCGCGGTCCCCGGCGTGGTGGTGGCGGTCACCGATGAGAACGGCGTGCTGTGGTCCAGGGCGTACGGGCAGGGTGCGGCGGGGCAGCCCCTGGACACCGGCGCCCGCTTCCGCGTCGGCTCGGTGTCCAAGCTGCTGACGGCCACCGAGATCATGCGCCGGGTGGACCGGGGCGACATCGGGCTGGACGCCCCGGTGTCCACCGTGCTGCCGGGCGTGGTCCGGGAGGAGGCCGGGCGGCCCGTCACCGTGCGTGCCCTGCTGGCCCACCATGGCGGCCTGTCGCCCAACCACCTGCGCGGCATGTTCGTGGCCGAACCCCAGCCGCTGGCCGCCGTGGACGCGCTGGTGCGCGGCACGCCGCCGCTGGCCCCGCCCCAGACCCGCTACATCTATTCCAACCTGGGCTATGCCGTTCTGGGCCGGATGATCGAGCGGGCCAGCGGCCAGCCGTTCGCCGCGGCGATGGACCATGCCCTGCTGGCCCCGCTGGGCATGACCGCCAGCGCGTTCGAACGCACCGCCACGGCCCGCGGCCCCGTGGTCACCGGCCACCGCCGGGGCGAGCCGGTGCCGCCGGTGGGCCTGCGCGACGATCCCGCGGGCGGGCTGGTGACCGACGCCGCCGATCTGGCGCGCTTCCTGCGCTTCGTCCTGAACGGCGGGCGCGGCCCCGATGGCCGCCCGCTGATGCGCCCGGCCACGCTGGACCAGATGTTCCAGCCGCAATACGCCGGCCTGCCGCTGAATTTCGGGCGCCGCCTGGGGCTCGACTGGCTGCTGGCGGGGATCGACGTGCCCGGTGTCGGGCCGGTGGCGTGGCACGGCGGCATGACACCCGGCTTCCACGCCCTGGTGGCTGTCTCGCGCCCCCACAAGCTGGGCGTGGTGGTGCTGGCCAACGACGAAGGAGCCGCCGAACTGGTCAAGACCGTCGCCGCCAAGGCGCTGGAACTGGCGCGGGAGGCCAAGACCGGCATCGCTCCGCCCCCGCCGCCGCCCGTGACGGAGCCGGCGGAACAGGCCCTGCCGCCCGCGGTCCTGGCGGCGCTGAGCGGTGATTACGCCATTTTCGGCGAGCGCGTCACTATGACCGCCGCGGGCAACCGGCTGAAGACCACGGCGCTGGGCCGCGCGGTGGATCTGATTCCGGTGGCGGGAGACCGTTTCGCCGTCCACACCGCGGTCCTGGGGCTGTTCGACGTCGCGCTGCCCGGCACCGCCGTGCGTTTCGCGACGGTGGACGGGCGCCGCTATGGGGTGGTGGAGGGGCGTGAGGCCCCCCTGGTGTTCGAACGGCTGGAGGACGGCCCCATCCCCGATGCCTGGCGCGGGCGGCTGGGCACCTACACCGGCAGCGACGGCGACGACATGCTGACCATCCACCGCTTCGACCTGACCATCGACCGGGGCGTGCTGACCGCGCGGGTCCGCAGCAGCAGCCGCACCTTCGGCTACGACAAGGGGGAGGGCAGCGTGGTG
Source organism: Azospirillum fermentarium (assembly GCF_025961205.1). Lineage (NCBI taxonomy): Bacteria > Pseudomonadati > Pseudomonadota > Alphaproteobacteria > Rhodospirillales > Azospirillaceae > Azospirillum > Azospirillum fermentarium. The sequence continues at coordinate 842,129 of NZ_JAOQNH010000003.1, read as the reverse complement.
CTCACCCCCCTGTCGGACGATGCCGCCGCGGCCATGGGCGGCGACACGCTCCAGGGCGGGCCGCTGGTGGCGGGCTGGCAGGATGGCCGCCCGGTGCTGCGGTTTTCCGGCTACACCCTGGTCCGTACCGATGGGGGGCGTGCCGAATAGGCCGGTCATCGGCGCGGTTTCCCCGCGGCGCGGATTTCGGACAGGGTGCGGGTGGGGGTGAGGGCTTCAGGGTCGATCTTCACATGAATGATCGCCGGACGCCCGGCGTTCTGCGCGCGGGTGAAGGCGGGGGCGAACTCCTCGGTCCGCTCCACCGTTTCGCCGTGGCCGCCATAGGCGCGGGCCAAGGCGGCGAAGTCGGGGTTGCGCAGCGCGGTGCCGGTGACCCGGCCCGGATAGTCCCGTTCCTGGTGCATGCGGATGGTGCCGTACATGGCGTTGTCCACCACCACCACGATGATGTTGGCCCCTTCCTGCGCGGCGGTGCCGAATTCCAGCCCGGTCATCTGGAAGCAGCCGTCGCCGGCAAAGCACACCACGGTCTTCTCCGGGGCCGCCAGCTTGGCGGCGACGGCGGCGGGCAGGCCATAGCCCATGCTGCCGCACACCGGCGCCAGTTGCGTGCCGAAGCGGCGGAAGCGCCAGAACCGGTGAATCCAGGTGGCGTAGTTCCCGGCGCCGTTGGTGATGACCGCATCCTCGGGCAGCGTGTCGCGCAGCCACGCCATCACCGCCCCCATCTGCACTGCCCCCGGCGTGGTGGGCGGGGTGTCGCTCCAGGCGTGGTAGTCGGCGTTGGCCGCCGCGGCCCAGTCCGCCGCCGCCGGGGTGGCGGGCAGGGAGGCCAGCGCATCGAGGAAGGCGCCCGGCACCGCGTTCACCGCCAGGGCGGGGCGGTAGACGCGGCCCAGTTCCTCCGCACCGGGGTGCACGTGGATCACCGGCACGCCGGGGTCGGGGATGCCCAGAAGCCCATAGCTCTGGGACGGCACCTCCGACAGCCGTCCGCCCAGCAGGACCAGCAGGTCGGCGTCCTTGATGCGGGCCACCAGCTTCGGATTGATGCCCAGTCCCACGTCGCCGGCATAGAGCGGGTGGGTGTGGTCGAACAGCATCTGCCGGCGGAAGGAACAGGCCACCGGCACCCGCCACGCCTCGGCGAACGGCCGCAGCGCCGCCACCGCGTCCGCGGTCCAGCGCGATCCCCCGGCGATCACCAGCGGGCGCCTGGCCGCCGCCAGCAGCCGGGCGGCCTCCTGCGTCTGGAAACCGGTGGGGGCGGATTCGGCGGCCACGGCGGCGGCGGCCACCGGCGCATCCGCGGTTTCCACCAGCATATCCTCGGGCAGGGCCAGGACCACCGGGCCGGGGCGCCCGCTCATGGCGGTGTGGAAGGCGCGGCTGATCATCTCCGGCACCCGCCCGGCGCTGTCGATCTCCGCCACCCATTTGGCCATGCCGCCGAACATCTGGCGGTAGTCCACCTCCTGGAACGCATCGCGCCCGCGCATGGCGCGCTCGATCTGGCCGACGAAGACCACCAGGGGGGTGGAATCCTGCTGCGCCACGTGGATGCCGGCGGCGGCGTTGGTGGCGCCGGGGCCGCGGGTGACGAAGCACACGCCGGGACGGCCCGTCAGCTTGCCCTCCGCCTCCGCCATCATGGCGGCACCGCTCTCGTGGCGGGTGATGACCGTGCGGATGGAGGAATCGTGCAGCGCGTCCAGCACCGCCAGATAGCTTTCGCCCGGCACGCCGTAGACGCGCTGCACCCCTTGCGCTTCCAGCGCCGCGACGATCAACTGCCCGCCCGTTTTCATGGCTCTCAACCCGTTCCCTGGATCATGCACCCGACGCCCGGCAGTGTGGCCGGGATGGGGGCGGGCCGCAACCGACTTCCTTTCCGTTGGTCATGAGTTATTCTCATGATCCGACCGCCACTCCCGAGAGCAACCCCTCATGCCGCCGCCCCGCCGCCACCTGCCGTCCATGAGCGCACTGACCGCCTTCGATGCCGCCGCCCGCACCGGCAGCTTCACCGCGGCGGGCCAGGAGCTTGGCCTGACCCAAGGGGCGGTCAGCCGCCAGATCAAGGCGCTGGAAGACCTGCTGGGATGTCCGCTGTTCGTGCGCGAGGGGCAGCGCGTCGCCCTGACGCCGGCGGGGCAGGATTACGCGGAATCGGTGGCCGACGCGCTCCGCCGCATCGGGGCGGCCAGCCTGCGCGTCATCGCTGCCCCCAAGGGCGGGGTGCTGGCGCTGGCGGTGCTGCCCACCTTCGGCACCCGCTGGCTGGTGCCGCGGCTGCCCGATTTTCAGGCCAGGAACCCGGAGGTGATCCTGCACGTCATCACCCGTCTGGAACCCTTCGATTTTCGGGGGGCGGAGATCGACGCCGCCATCCATTTCGGCGATCCCGACTGGCCCGGTGCCGTCTGCGACCGGTTGATGGGGGAGGATGTGCTGCCCGTGGCCTCCCCCGCCTTCCATGCGGCTCATGCGGTGGCGGGGCCGGCGGACATCGCCGCATTGCCGCTGCTCCACACCACCAGCCGTGCCTATGCGTGGATGGAATGGTTCACCGCCCACGGCATCGGGCGCCACGCCGGCACCGGCATGCATTTCGAACAGTTCGCCATCACCGCCCAGGCGGCCATCGCCGGGCTGGGGGTGGCGCTGCTGCCCACGCTGCTGATCCAGGCGGAGTTGCAGGCGGGCACCCTGGTGCCCATGGTGGTTCCCCCCTACCGCAGCGCGCGCTCGTACTACCTCGTCCATCCCCCGGCGCGGGGGCAATACCCGCCGCTGGCCGCGTTCCGCCGCTGGATTCTGAGCCAAGCGGAAAGGGCTTGATACCATACGGACCGGTATGCGGGTAAGAGGACGCTGATATTCCATTCTGTCTGTTGTGGGGACACATCATTTCGCCGTACGCATGAAGAAAGAAAAGATAAACGGAAACGCTCCCCTGGCACTGCCCAAGAATTGCCAAGAAACCGTAGGGACGCTTGATGTATCAGGATCGAATCCGTTTGAAGTCGCTCTGGGGAAAGGTGGTTTCCCCGGAAGAAGCGGCCATGCTGATCAAGGACGGCATGACTGTGGGCATGAGCGGCTTTACCCGCGCCGGTGACGCCAAGGCCGTGCCTCTGGCGCTGGCCGAGCGGGCCGCTACCGACAATCTGAAGATCACGCTGATGACCGGCGCCTCGCTGGGCAACGACGTGGACAAGATCCTGACGGAAGCCGGCGTGCTTGCCCGCCGCCTGCCGTTCCAGGCCGATCCCGTCCTGCGCCGCGCCATCAACCGCGGCGAGGTGATGTTCGTCGATCAGCACCTGTCGGAAACCGTCGAACTGCTGCGCTCGCGCCAGATGGGGCCGGTGGACATCGCCGTGGTGGAGGCCTGCGCCATCACCGAGAACGGCGGCATCATCCCCACCACCTCCATCGGCAACACCGCCACCTTCGCCATCCTGGCGGAAAAGGTCATCATCGAGCTGAACCTGACCCAGCCCTTGGAGCTGGAGGGGCTGCACGACGTCTACATCCCCACCCGCCGTCCGTTCCGCGAGCCGATCCCGGTGGTGACGCCGGAAAGCCGCGCCGGCCTGCCCTATATCCCCATCGACCCGTCGAAGATCGCCGCCATCGTGGTGACGCGCAAGGCGGACAGCTCGGCCAACATCCTGCCCCCCGACGACGAGACCAAGGCCATCGCCGGCCACCTGATCGAGTTCTTCGAGAGCGAGGTGCGCAAGGGCCGGCTGTCGCGCAGCCTGAACCCGCTGCAGGCCGGCATCGGCACCATCGCCAACGCCGTGCTGCACGGCCTGATCGAGGGGCCGTTCCACGACCTGACCATGTACAGCGAGGTGTTGCAGGACAGCACCTTTGACCTGTTCGACGCCGGCAAGCTGACCTTCGCGTCCGGCTCGTCGATCACGCTGAGCGCCGACAAGTATGCCGAGGTGCTGCCCAGGATCGGCAGCTACAAGGGCCGGCTGCTGCTGCGCCCGCAGGAGATCTCCAACCACCCGGAGGTCATCCGCCGCCTGGGCGTCATCGGCATCAACACGGCGCTGGAGTGCGACATCTACGGCAACGTCAACTCCACCCACGTCAACGGCACCCAGATGATGAACGGCATCGGCGGGTCGGGTGACTTCGCCCGCAACGCCTATCTGGCGGTGTTCGTCACCAAGTCGCTGGCCAAGGGCGGGGCCATCTCGTCCATCGTGCCCATGGTCAGCCACGTGGACCACAACGAGCACGACGTGGACGTTCTGGTGACCGAGGTGGGGCTGGCCGACCTGCGTGGCCTGGCCCCGCGGGAACGGGCGGAGATCATCATCCGCAACTGCGTCCACCCCACCTACCGCGCCATGGCCGACGACTATTTCCGCCGCGCCCTGAAGCGGGGCGGGCACACGCCGCACCTGCTGGAAGAGGCGTTCTCCTGGCACGTCCGCTACCAGAACACCGGGTCGATGATGGAAGCCCAAGCGGTGGCGGCGGAGTAACCGTTTCCCGCCGGACTGTTGCGAAACCGCCGCTCCCCACGGGCGGCGGTTTTGCTGTATAGAGGCCGGCTTTCCGGGCAGGACGGTTTGTTGGGACGGGCATGAAGCTGGCGATCGAGATGGGGACGACCACGGGCGGCACGCCCGCGGCGCTGGATCTGGAAGAGTTGCTGGCGACGCGCCTGCTGGTGCAGGGCAATTCCGGGTCGGGCAAATCGCACCTGCTGCGCCGGCTGGTGGAACAGTCGGCGGCCTGGGTGCAGCAGATCATCGTCGATCCCGAGGGGGATTTCGTCACGCTGGCCGACCGTTTCGGCCATGTGGTGGTGGACGCCGCCGATCACACCGAAGGGGCGCTGCAGGGCATCGCCGGGCGGGTGCGGCAGCACCGCGTGTCCGTCGTCCTCAATCTGGAGGGTCTGGATACCGAGGCGCAGATGCGCGCGGCGGCCGCCTTCCTGGGCGGGCTGTTCGACGCCGACCGCGATTACTGGTATCCCGTGCTGGTGGTGGTGGACGAGGCGCAGCTCTTCGCCCCCGCCGCTGCCGGGGAGGTGTCGGACGAGGCGCGCAAGCTGTCCCTGGGCGCCATGACCAACCTGATGTGCCGCGGGCGCAAGCGCGGGCTGGCCGGCGTCATCGCCACCCAGCGTCTGGCCAAGCTGGCCAAGAACGTGGCGGCGGAAGCCTCCAACTTCCTGATGGGCCGCACCTTCCTCGACATCGACATGGCGCGCGCCGCCGACCTCCTGGGCATGGAGCGGCGGCAGGCGGAAAGCTTCCGCGATCTGGAGCGCGGGCATTTCGTCGCCCTTGGCCCCGCGCTGTCGCGCCGGCCCCTGCCCATCCGCATCGGTACGGTGGAGACCGCGGCCCGCAGCGGCAGCCCGCGCCTGCTGCCCCTGCCGGAAACGCCGGTGGAGGATGCCCGCGGCCTTATTCTGACCAGCACCGGACCGGCCCTGCCGCCGCCCCCGCCGCCGCGCCGCGCCGCGCCGTCAACGGCGGAGGTGATGGCACAGCTTGCCCGCGTGCGCCCGGCCATCCTGCTGGCCAGCGAAACCGCCGCCGCTGCGGACGGGGACGCCGCCGACGCCGTGCCCGCCGAACCGCCGCCCGATCCCGGCCCGCAGATCGACGCGGTGATGGAGGAGGTGCTGGCCGATCCCGACGCCGCCTTCCGCTCGGTGGCCGTGCTGTATCAGGATTTTCTCGTGCGCTGCCGCATCCGCCGGGTGGCGGGGCCGCCGTTGGACCTGCCGGCCTTCCGCCGCCGTCTGGCCGCCGCGCGGGCGGGGGTGGACGATGCCGCCACCGCCCAGGTTCCCGATTGGGAACAGGTGCAGGCCATCGCGTCCGGCCTGTCGGAGGATATCCAGGGGGTGTATCTGATGATCGCGCGGGCGGCGCTGAACGGCGACCCGTGCCCGTCCGACCACGAGGTGGCGCGGGCCTGCGGCAGCCGGTCCGCGGGGCGTGCCCGCCGGCTGCTGACCTATATGGAACAGCGCGGCCACATCGTGTGCCGTGCCGACCGTGGCGGGCGCCGGTCCATCGCCCTGCCGGGTCTGGCGTGGGAAACCGCCTTCGGCGATCCGAACGCCGTTCCGGCTGCCGAGATGGACGGTGCCGCGGCGGGATAAGGGGATAACCCGCCGCGGCACCGTCCTCCCGTCGTGCGGGGAGGGGACCCCACACAGCGTGCCGTGATCCGTCAGGCCGCCCGGCCGGGGGAACGGGGCGGCCGCCGGATCACGAAATCACTGGGACTGGCTCTTGAGGTAGGCGATCAGGTCGGCGCGCTTGGCGTCGTCCTTCAGACCGGCGAAGGCCATCTTGTTGCCGGGCACCGTGGCCTTGGGATCGGTGATGTAGGCGTTCAGCTTTTCCTCGTCCCAGGTGACGCCGAAATCCTGCATCGGCTTGGAATAGGCGAAGCCGGCGGCGGTGCCGGCCTTGCGGCCGACGATGCCGTGCAGGTTCGGGCCGACGCGGTTCGGGCCGCCGGCCTCGATGGTGTGGCACGCCTTGCAGACGTTGAACACCTTTTCACCGGCGGCGGCGTCGCCGTCGGCATAGGCGGCGGTCGCGCTCAGGGCGAGAGCAGAGGCAAAGAAAACGACACGGGTGATCGACACGTCAGCACTCCTCAAGGTCTACGGGTTCAGGGAATGCCCGGCGAGGCTCAATCGCACCGATGCCGAAAGATGCACCACATCTTCCGGCTGTACCTGCCGCGGGGGAGGGTGGACCGCCGGCCCTGAATGGATGGCGGAAGCTAACCCTACGACTATGGTGCCAAAAGCGAAATTTATTGATGGATATCATCGGTAAAACCGATGCGTTATAGTGGCGGCGGCGAACGGTGTTTTTCAAAGGGCTGCAGGGCGGCATGGATATCGAAATGGCCCGGACGTTTCTGGAAGTGGTGGCCGCGGGCGGTTTCGTCGCCGCCGCGGCCCGGCTCCACGTCACCCAATCGACGGTCAGCGCCCGCATCCGCCAGCTTGAACAGCGTCTCGGTTGCCGCCTGTTCGTGCGCAACAAGACCGGCGCCAGCCTCACCGCCGCCGGCAGCCGCTTCCAGCGCCACGCCGCCGCCATGCTGCGCCTGTGGGAAGTGGCCCGCCAGGAAGCCGCACTGCCCGCCGGCCACCGGGCGCTGCTGCGCATGGGGGGCGAGGCGGGGGTGTGGAACCGCCTGCTGAACCGCTGGATTCCCTGGATGCGCCAGAACGCCCCCGACATCGCGCTGCGCTGCGACGTGGGTCTGCCCGACGGGCTGTTGCAGCGGCTCCAGGACGGCACGCTGGATCTGGCGGTTCTCTATTCCCCCCGCGCCCTGCCGGGGCTGTCGGTGCATCTGCTGCTGGAAGAGGAACTGGTGCTGTTCCGCATGCCGGCGGGCGACGGGGGCGGGGACGCGCCGTACGTCCATATCGATTGGGGCGAAACCTTCCGCCGCAACATCAGCCTGCAGCGCCCCGACGCGCAATCGTCCCCCGTGTCCATCGGTGTGGGCACGCTGGGGCTTGATTTCGTCAAACAGTGCGGCGGCACCGGCCATTTCCCCCGCCCGCTGGTGCAGCCGCTGGTGGATGCCGGCATGGGCGAGATCCTGGCGGAGGAACACCCGCTGACCCTGCCCATCTACGCCGTCTATCCCGACGACGCCGACGCCACCGTTCTGGACCCGGCGTTCGAAGGGCTGCGGGCCATTCTGGCGGCGTGATTTTGGCGGCGTGATCCGCTTTCCCCGCGCGGCAGCCATGCCGCGGGCGGGCCGGCCGCGGTGATACGAATCATACCCCTCCCCCCCGTCCCGGCGTACCGTTGATGAAGCGGCAGTCGAAACGGTCCGGGACGGGATCATGACGGACGGCGTGCAAACACAAGGCGATGGAGCCGTCGTGGCGGTGCGCGGGTCGGTGCTCGACCTGCGGTTCGCGCAAGACGGGCTGCCGGCCCTGAATGAAGGCATCGCGGTGCTGTGGGACCGGCCCGCCGCCCTGACCGCCGAGGTGCAGTCGCACCTGAACACCACCACCGTCCGCGCCATCGCGCTCCAGGATACCGCCGGCCTGCGCCGGGGAACCCCGGTGCGCCGCTGGCACGGCCCGCTGACGGTGCCGGTGGGCGACGGGGTTCTGGGGCGGCTGGTGGACGTGATGGGCAACCCGGCGGACGGCGGTGCGCCGCTGCCCGCCGACGCGCCGCGCCGTCCCATCCACCGCCCCGCCCCGCCCCTGGCCCGGCAGAATCCCCGCCGCGACCCGTTCGAAACGGGCATCAAGGTCATCGACCTGCTGGCCCCGCTGGCCCGCGGCGGCAAGGCCGCCATGTTCGGCGGGGCGGGGGTGGGCAAGACCGTGCTGGTGATGGAACTGATCCGCACCATGGTCGAACGCTACACCGGCATTTCCGTCTTTGCCGGCATCGGCGAGCGCTGCCGCGAAGGACAGGAGCTGTGGGAGGAGATGGGCCGCTCCGGCGTGCTGGCCCGCACCGCCCTGGTGTTCGGCCAGATGAACGAGCCGCCGGGGGCGCGCTGGCGGGTGGGGATGACCGCGCTGGCCATGGCCGAGTATTTCCGCGACGAGGCGGCGCGCGACGTGCTGCTGCTGATGGACAACGTGTTCCGCTTCGTCCAGGCGGGGGCGGAGGTGTCGGGGCTGCTGGGCCGGCTGCCGTCGCGGGTGGGCTATCAGCCGACCCTGGCGACCGAGGTGGCGGCGCTTGAGGAGCGCGTGGCCTCGGTCCCCGGTGCGGTGGTGACGGCGATCCAGGCGGTCTATGTCCCCGCCGACGATTTCACCGACCCGGCGGTGGCCGAACTGTTCAGCCATCTGGACAGTTCCATCGTGCTGTCGCGGGCCATGGCGGCGGAGGGGCTGTACCCCGCCGTCGATCCGCTGACCTCCACCTCCATGCTGCTCGACCCGCTGCACGTGGGGGAGGCTCATTGCCGGCTGGCCGAGGAGGTGCGCCGCACCATCGCCCAGTACCGCGAGCTTCAGGACATCATCGCGCTTCTGGGCATCGAGGAGTTGAGCGCGTCCGACCGCCGGGTGGTGGGGCGGGCGCGGCGGCTGATGCGGTTCCTGACCCAGCCGTTCCTGGTCACCGAACCCTTCACCGGGCGCCGCGGCATGTCGGTGCCGCTGGCCGCCACCATTGCCGGCTGCCGCGCCATTCTCGACGGCGAAACCGACGACTGGCCGGAACAGGCGCTTTACATGACCGGCTCGCTCGACGACGCCCGCACGGGCCTGAAGCAGCGGGAGGCGGCGTCATGAAGCTGACCGTCACCACCCCCACCGCCATCGCCGTGCGCCGCGACGGCATCACCCATCTGCGGGCCGAAGACCCCAGCGGCGCCTTCGGCATCCTGCCCGGCCACGCCGATTTCCTGACCGCGCTGACGGTGTCGGTGCTGGCGTGGCGCGACGGCGCGGGGCGGGAGGAATTCTGCGCCGTGCGTGGCGGGGTGCTGACCGTCAGTGCCGGCGACACCATCGCCGTCGCCACGGCGGAGGCCGTGCCCGGCGGCGACCTCGCCCACCTGGAAACCGAGGTGCTGGCCCGTTTCCGCCGCACGGAAAGCGACGAGGCGGGGGCGCGCACCGGCGCCCAGCGGCTCCATTGGACGGCGGTGCGGCACATGCTGGGCTATCTGCGCGCCGGGCGCCCGCCGTCGGATCATGCGCTCGGCGATGGATTCGGAGGAGGTGCGGCATGACCCGTCCCCCCGACCCCGACGGCCATCATCTGGCCGACCCGGTGCGCCGGCACCGCGAACGCCGTGCCCTGTGGCTGTCCACGGGGGAACGGCCCCTGGCCCGCAATCTGGCGATGATCGGGGCGCTGGGCTGGCTGGTGGTGGCGCCGTCCCTGCTGGGGCTGTTCGCCGGGCGCTGGTTGGACCGGACGCTGGGCTGGCCGGACTCGGGCATTTTCTGGAGCGTGTCGCTGCTGTTCGCCGGCGTCGTCGTCGGCTGCCGGCTGGCGTGGGAAAGGATCGGCCGGGAATGAGCGCACCGCTGGACCTGTCGCCCCTGCCCATCCTGGCGGGGCTGGCGGCCGGGGCCGCCGTGGGGGCGGTCTTCTTCCGCGCCCTGGCGGCGGAGGTGCGGCTGCTGCTGGGCGGCACGTGCCGCGGAAGCCAAGCCGCGGATGCGGCGCCGGCGTTTGAGGAAGAGGCAGAGAGAGAGCGTGTTTCCGGTCAACGGAAACACGCTCTAGCCGGGGTGGCGCTGCATCTGGGCCGTTTCGCGCTGGCCGCCGGGGTGTTCGTGGTGGCGGCGTTCCAGGGGGCGCCGGTGCTGCTGGCCGCCCTGGCGGGTTTCGAAGGGGCGCGGCGGGTGATGCTGCGCCGGGGGAGGGGATCATGAGCGACTCACCGCTGACGGTGGCCGTGGTCTTCACCATCGGGCCGGTGCCGGTGACGCTGCCGGTGGTCACCACCTGGGGGCTGATGGCGGTGATGGCGGTGGCGTCGGCGCTGCTGACCCACCGCCTGTCCCCGGCGGGGGGCGGGCGGCGCCAGACGGTGCTGGAGCTGACCGTCCTGACCATTGCCGGGCAGGTGTCGGACGCCATGCAGACCGATGGGCGGCGGTATCTGCCGCTGCTGGGCACGCTGTTTCTCTATCTGGCGGTGGCGAACCTGTCGGGGCTGCTGCCCGGCGTGCATCCGCCCACCGCGTCGCTGGAAACCGCGGCGGCGCTGGCGCTGGTGGTGTTCGCTGCCACCCAGTTCTATGGCGTGCGCGGGCGGGGGGTGCGCGGCTATATGGCCGGCTTCGCCCATCCGACGGTGCTGATGCTGCCGCTGAACCTTCTGGGGGAGGTGACGCGGGCCTTTTCGCTGATGGTGCGCCTGTTCGGCAATGTCATGAGCGGGGAGTTCGTCATCGGCATCGTGCTGGCGCTGGCCGGGCTGTTCGTGCCGGTGCCGCTGATGCTGCTGGAAACCCTGACCGGGCTGGTTCAGGCGTATATCTTCACCATCCTGGCCGCCGTCTTCATCGCCGGTGCCGCCGGAACCATCGAGAGGGGATGAGACCATGACCGTCCAGATGATCAGCATCCTGGCCGCGGCCTTGGCCGTGTCCTTCGGGGCCATCGGCCCGGCGCTGGCCGAGGGCCGCGCCGTCGCCGCCGCCATGGAGGCCATCGCCCGCCAGCCCGAAGCGGCCAACACCCTGTCGCGCACCCTGTTCGTCGGGCTGGCGATGATCGAGACCATGGCGATCTATTGTCTGGTGGTGGCGCTGCTGCTGCTGTTCGCCAACCCCTTCGCCTGATCGGGGCCGCTTTGACCAAGACGAATGAACAGGGCGGTCGGATGAAGGTTCTCGGAACTCTCTTGGGTTTTTCGTCATTCCCGCGAAGGCGGGAATCCAGCGAGAGCCGCGACAGCGGCGACATGAGTCCTCGTGACTCATATGGCGCGCGGACGCGCGCACTGGATTCCCGCCTTCGCGGGAATGACGGTAATCCTAAAATCTGGAAAAGAGACCTTTCATTCGATTGCCTTAGAAGAATTGAGGGGGACGGCCGATGACCATCGACGGCTGGACCATCGCCCTGCAGACGGTCAATTTCCTGGTGCTGGTGTGGTTGCTGCGCCGGTTCCTGTGGCGCCCCGTGCTGGCCGTGATCGCCGCGCGGGAGGCGGAGGAGGCGCGCATCCACACGGCCGCCGCCGCCGAACGCACCGCCGCCGAGGAGGCCCGCCGCGCGGTGGACGCCGAGCGCGCGGCATTGGAGGCCGAACGCGCCGGCCTGCTGGACCAAGCCCACACGGCGGCGGAGGCCGAGCGCGCCGCCCTGGCAAAATCCGCCCAGGCCGAGGCAGACCGGCTGCTGGCCGACACCCGCGCCCGGCTGGCGCAGGAACGCACCGATGCGCTGGCCGGGCTGAAGGGCCGCGCCGTCACCCTGGCCGCCGCACTCGCCGGACGGCTGGTGGCCGATGTGGCGGCGGATGCGACCCCGGTGCTGTTCGCCCGCGCCTGCGATGCGCTGGCGGCGGAACCCGACGAACGCCGCGCCCGCCTGCTGCCGCCGGGGGACACCCTGACGGTCGTCGCCGCCCATCCGGTGGACGCCGCCACCCGTGCGGCGTGGGGGGCGCACCTGTCGGCGGTGCTGGGCCGTCCGGTCCCGCTCGACATCCACACCGACCCCGCCCTGGTGGCGGGGGTGGAGTTGCATTTCCCCGCCCTGGTGCTGGCCCAATCCTGGCGCGGCGTGCTGGATGCCGCCGTGGCGGCGGAGCGGGCGCGAAAGGAACCTGCCGATGCCGAGCCTCTCCCAGTCCCTTGACGCCTGGACCGGCGAGGCCGGGGCGCGGCTGGCCGATGCCGACACCACGGCACGGGTGGACAGCGTGGGCCGCATCGAATCGGTGGGCGACGGCATCGCCCGCGTCTCCGGCCTCGCCGACGCGCGGGCGGGGGAGGTGCTGCTGTTCCCCGGCGACGTCGCCGCCCTGGCCGAGGATCTGGACGAGGACACCATCGGCTGCGTGCTGCTGGGGGATTCGTCCCACCTGATGGCCGGCGACCGGGTGCGCGGCAGCGGGCAGATCCTGTCGGTGCCGGTGGGCGAGGGGGTGCTGGGCCGCGTGCTCGACCCCCTGGGCCGCCCGCTGGACGACGGGCCGGCGGTGGCGGCGGAGCGGCTGGACCCGGTGGAACGCCCGGCCCCGCCCATCGCCGCGCGGGCGGCGGTGACCGAGGCCATGGCCACCGGCACGCTGGTGGTGGACGCCCTGTTCCCCCTGGGCCGCGGACAGCGCGAACTCATCATCGGCGACCGCGCGACCGGCAAGACCGCCATCGCCGTGGATGCCATCCTCAACCAGACCGGCGGGGATGTGGTCTGCGTCTACATCGCCATCGGCCAGAAATCCTCCAGCGTGCGCGAGGTGGTGGAGGCGGTGCGCCGTGGCGGGGCGGGCGCCCATACCCTGTTCGTGGTGGCGCCGTCCGATGCCGCACCGGGGCTGCAATGGCTGGCCCCCTTCGCCGGCTTTACCATGGCCGAGTATTTCCGCGATTCCGGGCGCCACGCCCTGGTGATCGTCGATGACCTGACCAAGCACGCCGCCATTCACCGGCAATTGTCGCTGCTGCTGCGCCGCCCGCCGGGGCGGGAGGCGTACCCCGGCGACGTGTTCTATCTCCACGCCCGCCTGCTGGAGCGGGCGGCCAAGCTGACCGCCGCGCTCGGCGGCGGCTCCCTGACCGCACTGCCCATCGCCGAGACGCAGGCCGGCAACCTCAGCGCCTATATCCCCACCAACCTGATCTCCATCACCGACGGGCAGATCTGCCTGGACGCCAAGCTGTTCCACGAGGGGCAGAAGCCGGCGGTGGACGTGGGCCGCAGCGTGTCGCGGGTGGGGGGCAAGACCCAGCCCGGCCCCCTGCGCACCCTGGCCGAAAGCCTGCGGCTGGATTACGCCCAGTTCCTGGAACTGGAAGCCTTCACCCGCTTCGGCGGCATGGTGGACGCCCGCACCGCCCGTGCCGTGGACCATGGGCGGCGGATGCGCGCCCTGCTGGCCCAGCCGCGGCTGGCGCCGCAGCCGCTGGCGCTGCAGGTGGCGGCCCTGCTGGCCCTGACCGAAGGGCTGCTCGATTCGCTGCCGCTGGAGCGGATTCCGGCCTTCCGCGCCACGCTGGCCGGGGCGGTGGCGGGCATCGATCCCGCCGCCCGCGACCGGCTGATGGACGCGGTGCGCCAGGCACTGGCAACCGGGGGGAAATAGCCATGGCCGAACGGCTGGCCGAGGTCACCGCCCGGCGCCGCAACATCGAAGGGTTGCGGCAGGTGGTGGACGCCATGCGCTCGCTGGCCGCCGTGCGCCAGCGGCAGGCGGCGGACGCGCTACCGGCCATCCGTGCCTATGCCGGCATCATGGCCGCGGCCCTGGCCCGCGGGGTGGCGCTGCTCGACCGGCTGCCCGCCGGGGGCATCCGCCCGGTGTTCGGCAACGGGTTCCATGCGCACACCACCGTCATCCTGTTCACGCCCGAGCACGGATTCACCGGCGCCTTCACCGAACGGCTGCTGGCGGCGGTGGCGGACGCCGGAACGCTGTGGGTGGTGGGCAGCCGCGGTGTCCTGCTGGCGCAGGAACGCGGTCGGCCGGTCGGCTGGTCGGTGGCCATGGCCACCCACACCGACGCCGTGCCCGCCACCGCCCGCGCCGTGGCCGAGGCGATCTATGCCGGTGTTCTGGACGGCACCCTGGGCCGCATCGATGTGGTCTATCCGCGGGTGGAGGGGGCCGCCGAACGCATCGTGCGCGACGGGCTGCTGCCGGTGGACCCGGCCCGCGTGACCGGATCGGGGGCGGCCGGGCCGCCGCCGCTGGTCAATCTGGAGCCGCAACGGCTGGTCGAACGGCTGGCGGACGAATACCTGTTCGCCCAGTTGATGCACGCCGCCATGGAAAGCTTCGCCGCGGAAAACGCCGCCCGTCTGGTCGTCATGGTGTCGGCCCGGCGCAACGTGGACGAGACGCTGACCAGCCTGACTGCGGCAGAGCGGCGTTTGCGTCAAGAGGATATCACCAACGAGGTCATCGAATTGTCGGCGGGAGGTGTGTAAAAGCGTACCATTGCAGGATTGGGGAAGTGGCGCGAAAATCGTTCAAATACGATCTTCTGTCTGGCCTGTCCGCGCCCCTTGCGGAGCATACGACCATGAAGCCCCATTCCCCCGCTGCGGTCCCTCTCGATCCCGCCCTGGTCCGTCGCCTGCTGGATCTGCGCGCCCACGGTGCCGGCATGGCGGCGCTGCTGGTGGACATGGGGGCCATCGAGCACGCCGACGATCCGCGCTTTTCCCTGTCGCTGCTGCATTATCTGGAAAGCTGGGCCGGCCCCCACCCGCGCGAGGTGTTCCGCCTGCCGGGATTCCGGGTGCTGGTGATCGCGCCGGTGGCGGCGCGGGACGCGCTGGAGCGTGGTGCGTCGGCGCTGTCCCATGTGCTGCGCCATCACAGCTATGGGCTGGTGCAGTGCCGGGTCTACGACCTGGGGACCGAGGTGCCGCGGCTGATCGCCGACCTGATGCCGGGGGCTGCGGACGCGCCGGCGGCCTCGGCCACCGTCACCCCGCCGGTGTCCGGCGCCACCCTGGGCCGGCTCTTGGAGATGGAACGCACCCTGGCCGGGGCCAATGTGGAACCGCTGCTGCGGGAAGAAACCCTGTGGTCCTTCGCCGACCCGGCGGCGCCGAAGCCGGTGCTGACCGAACTGGCGGTGTCGCTGGACGAGCTGGATTCCCGCCTGGATCTGGCGCTGCACCGGGACGAATGGCTGCGGCACGAGGTGGGAGCCATGCTCGACCGCGGGCTGCTGCGCCACATCGCCCGCGACCGCGGCGCCACGCGGCGGCGTTTTTCCTTCGACCTGCACAGCGCCACCGTGCTGGACGACGGTTTCGGCGATCTGGTCCGCGCCATTCCGGCGGAGGTGCGCGGGCGGCTGACGGTGGAACTTGCCAGTTGGGAAGCCGGGCTGTCCCCGGCCCGTTTCGCGGCGGCGGCGGCGCGTCTGGCCGATCTGGGGTTCGGCGTGGCGCTGGACCGCGTGCCGCTGGAGGCGCTGGCAACCCTGGATCTGGGCGGGGCGGCGGTGGATTTCGTCAAGGTGATCGGGTGCGACGCCCCCGACGCCGCGCATCTGGCCGCCGGCGTCGAACGGTTCGGCGCCGGGCGGCTGGTGCTGTGGCGCTGCATCACGGCGGCGTTGCTGGACACCGCGTTGGGGGCCGGGGTGCGGCTGTTCCAGGGCCACGCCGCCGACGAACGGGCCGCGGCACCCGCCGCGTCCGCCACACCCGCCCCGCCGCCGGATGTGGAAGCCGCCGGACCCGGCGGCGAAGGGGCGGAGGAGGCCCCCCCCGAACCCCCCGGCCTGCTGGCCCGGCTGTTGGGGCGCGGGTAGGGCGGGGGGCGGATCATGGCACCGGCAAAACCCAAAACCGCGGGGCACCGCCCGGCGGGCGTGATGATCTCCACCGTGCTCGGCGTGGCCGGGGCGGCGGGGCTGCTGGCCTACATCGGCGCCGAGCACGGGGCGCAGGTGCTGTGGAACCCCACGGGCGCGGCCATCGTCGGCGGCGGGGTGGCGGTGGCGGCGTTCCTGGCCTTCCGCACGTCGGAACTGCTGTCGGCGCTGTCGGCGCTGTCGGCGATCTTCCGCAACGACGCCCCCATCAATCAGGACATCGCCGACCTGCTGGAGTTCGCCCGCTGCCACCACCGCGCCCAGGTGCGCGATGCCGAAGCGGTGCTGGGCCGGGTGCGCAGCCCGTTTCTGAAGCTGGGCCTGCAGCTCGTGGCCGACGGCGCGCCGGTCAACGACATCCTGCACGTGATGAACTGGCGCATCCAGAAGCTGGTGGAGCGGGAAACGGTGGAGGCCAAGCTGTTCCGTACCCTGGCCGGTCTGGCCCCCGCCTTCGGCCTGCTGGCGACGCTGGTGGGGCTGATCGGGCTGATGGCCAGCCTGGGCACCGCCAGCGTGGGCGAGGTGGGGGCGCACATGTCGGTGGCGCTGGTCGCCACCTTCTACGGCGTGGTGCTGGCCAACGTCGTCTTCAAGCCCATCGCCATCAAGATGGAACAGCGCACCGCCCGCCGGGTCGGGAATCTGAACGTCCTGCTGGAAGGCATCCTGCTGGTGCGGCTGGGCCGGTCGCCGACGGTGGTGGCCGATGCCCTGGCCGAATTCACCCGTGAACGCCGGGACGAGCTTCATGGCGCCCCTTGACCCTCTCCCCCCGGACGCGCGCCAGCACCTGGAGCCGCTGGACGGTGCCATTCCGGCCACGTGGCAGCCCGACCGCGGCTATGCCGCCCCGCCCGCCGACGACGATCAGGAAATCTGGCTGCTCAGCTATTCCGACATGGTGACGCTGCTGTTCTCGGTGTTCGTGATGCTGATGGCGATCACCTCGGTCAAGGACCAGTTGCCCCCCGAGCCGCCGCCCGCCGACACCCCCGTGGCCGAACACGCGCAGGAAACCGCCCCGGCCCCGCCGCCCCCGCCCGCACCGGTGGCGGAGGATGCGGTCCCCCCCGATCCCGGCCCGCGGCTGGAGCCCGGACAGGTGGCGGCCCCCACCCCCGAACGGCTGAGCGACCAGTGGCGTGAACGGCTGGAGGCCATGGGCATGCCCCCCGGCGTGGCGGTGCATGTGCAGCAGAACGGCATCGCCATCGACATCGGCGACGCCATCCTGTTTCCCACCGGGCAGGCGGACCTGACGCGGGAGGGGCGGGCGCTGCTGGTCTATCTGGCCCCGCTGCTGCGCGCCGTCCCCGGCACGCTGGTGGTGGAGGGGCACACGGATTCCGTGCCGATCACCTCGGCCCGCTTCCCCTCCAACTGGGAATTGTCGGCGGCGCGGGCGGCGGCGGTGGTGCGGCTGCTGGTGGAGCAGCAGATCCCGCCCACCCGCCTGAGCGCTGCCGGCTACGCCGACACCCGCCCCATCGCGCCGGGCACCGATCCGGTCAGCCTGGCCCGCAACCGCCGGGTCACCCTGTCGCTGCGCGCCATCGGCAGCGGCGCCCTGGAATAGTCACCGCCGCTTGCCGATGCGTTCGCGGGCCATGGCGTCGGCAATCGCACCGGTGGGCTGCCCCTCGGTGTCGGCGCGGGCGAAGATTTCGGCCAGCGTCGGGCCGATGGCTTCGATGTGGCGGATGGCCTTCTCCGGGTTGTAGCCGGTGCGCTCGTGGTGAATGTCGATGATGCCGCCGGCGTTGATGACGTAATCGGGGGCGTAGAGGATGCCGCGCCGCCGGATCTCTTCCCCATGATGGGGGCGGCCCAACTGGTTGTTGGCGGCTCCGGCCACCACCGCGCAGCGCAGCCGGGGAATGGTGTCGTCGTTGAGCACGGAGCCCAGGGCGCAGGGCGCGAACACGTCCGCCGCGGCATCGAAGATGCCCTCCACCGTCGTCACCTCCGCCCCCAGTTCGCGGGCCAGCACCGTTACCCGCGGGGTGTCGATGTCGGCCAGGATCAGGCGGGCGCCCGCATCCTTCAGCAGCCGGGCCAGATGGCCGCCGACGTTGCCCACCCCCTGCACCGCCACGGTCAGCCCGTCCAGGTCGGTGCGGCCCAGCCTGTGGCGCACCGCCGCCTTCAGCCCGGTGAACACGCCGTAGGCGGTGGCCGGCGACGGGTCGCCGCTGCGCTGGCCGCCGTCGCCGGTGGCCTTGTCGTGGATGCCCGACACGTGGGCGGTCTCCTGCGCCATCACCTTCATGTCGGCGACGCTGGTGCCGGAATCCTCGGCCACGATGTAGCGGCCCCCGGCCCGCTCCACGCTGCGGCCCATGGCGCGCAGCAGCGCCTCGCTCTTGCCTGTGCGGGGGTTGCCGATGATGACCGACTTGCCGCCGCCCAGCGGCAGCCCGGCCATGGCCGATTTGTAGGTCATGCCGCGCGACAGCCGCAGCGCGTCGGTCAGCGCCTCGGCGTCCGACGCATAGGGCCACATGCGGCAGCCGCCCAGCGCCGGCCCCAGCGTGGTGTCGTGGATGGCGATGATGGCGCGCAGGCCGGCATCGGCGTCGGCGCAGAAAATCACCTGTTCATGGGCGTCGAAGTCCATATGGTCGAAAAGCGGCATGGGGCAGAACTCCGTAACCGGGCGACGGATGGGGCGTTTGTGAAGGGGCCGGTGGAAAATGGCCGGCCATTTCATGTTGCAAGGCACAATAAGTTCCGCATCTGCGCAGTAATGACCGCAGAATTACTGTGATCTTTGCCATCATTTATTCTTGAAAAGACATATTTGCATTTGAAATCAAGTGCAAGGGTGCCGATGGATAGGATTTCAAAAAGCAATGCCCCGCCGCCGTCGGCTGCAAAAGCGACGCAAAGCAACTTTGTTGCCCACCGTCCGGGCAACAAACGGGAAAGGCCCTTGCCCCGGGCGTGAGCTTGGCCGATGGTCGCAAAGGGCGCTCCCGCCTTGAATATGGGTGGGGTGGATGCCAACCTTGGGACACGGACAGTCTCTTTTACGGGTGTGGGGGCGGATGATGACGGTGAGGACGGCGGCCAGCATGGCGGCAGCGGCGGCGGTGCTGTGGGTGTTGGCGGCGTTCCCGGCGGCGCAGGCGGAAACCCTGGCCAACGGGGTGACGCGCGCCTGGGCCATCGCCGAGTTCGGAGAACCCTTGTACGGCCCCGCCATGCCCCACTGGCCCTATGTCAACCCCGACGCGCCCAAGGGCGGGTCGGTGACGCTGGGCGCCTTCGGCAGCTTCGACACCCTGAACCCGCTGATCGAGCGGGGGACGTGGCCGGCCGGCATCGGGATGATCAGCGATTCCCTGATGACCGGCTCAGGCGACGAGTTGTCGTCGGCCTATGGCCTGATCGCCGAGACGGTGGAATACCCCGCCGACAAGAGCTGGGTCGCCTTCAACCTGCGGCCCGAGGCGCGGTGGCACGACGGCCAGCCGATCACGGCGGAGGATTTCGTCTTCGCCTTCGACTTCATCCGCAAGGAGGGGCGGCTGTTCCTGCGCTCCTTCTACGACGATATCGAGGGATGCACGGCGGAAACCCCCCGCCGCCTGATGTGCACCCTGCGCACCCGCGACACCATGAAGACGGTGATGGCGGCGGCGGGGCTGACGCCCATGCCCAGGCATTACTGGACCAGCGGCGGGCGCGACCTGACCAAGACGACGCTGGAACCGACCCTGGGGTCCGGCGCCTACCGCATCAAGGCCATCGATCCGGGCCGGTCGATCACGTACGAACGCGTGGCCGACTACTGGGCCAAGGATCTGCCCATCATGCGCGGGATGAACAATTTCGACGAGGTGCGCTACGACTATTACCGTGACGACACGGTGATGTTCGAAGCCTTCATGGCCGGGCGCATCGACTTCCGCGAAGAGAACCGCGCCCAGCGCTGGGCCACCGGCTATGACGCCGACCCGGTGCGCGACGGGCGCGTGGTCCGCCGCACCACCCCTGACAACACCCCCGCCGGCCTGTCCGGGCTGGTGTTCAACACCCGCCGCCCGCAGTTCCAGGACATCCGCGTGCGCGAGGCGCTGAACTGGCTGTACGATTTCGAAACCACCCAGCGCCAGTTGCTGTACGGCCAGTACAAGCGGCTGAAAAGCTGGTTCCCCAAATCCGAATACGGCTCCAGCGGCGCGCCGACGCCGGAGGAGACGGCCATCCTCGCCCCCTTCAAGGATACGCTGCGGCCCGAGGTGCTGGCCAAGGCGTTCGAGCCCCCCGCGACCGAGGGCAACGGCCTGACCCGCACCAACCTGCGCGAGGCGCTGCGGCTGTTCAAGGACGCAGGCTGGGAACTGAAGAACGGCGCCATGGTCAACACCGCCGGCGGCCAGCGCTTCGCCTTTGAAATCCTGCTGTCCGATCCGGCCTTCGTGCGCCTGTACGAACCCTATGTGGAGACGCTGAAGAAGGCCGGCATCACCGCCACCATCCGCGTCATCGACACCGCCCAGTACAAGGTGCGCACCGACGAATACGACTTCGACGCGGTGAACCTGGGCCTGACCTTTTTCCCCCCGCCGGGGCCGGAGCTGAAATCCTACTACTCCAGCGCCGTCGCCGACGTGAAGGGGCAGGGGAACTTCGCCGGCATCCGCGATAAGGTGGTCGATGCCCTGCTGGACCGCATCACCACCGGCACCGACCTGCCCACCATCCAGGCGGAAAGCCGGGCCATGGACCGGGTGCTGCTGTGGGGCTGGTACGTGGTGCCGCTGTGGTACAACGACGAGGACCGGCTGGCCTATTGGAACCGTTTTGCGTACCCTGAAAAACAGGCCAAATATTCCCACGGTTTCCCCACCACGTGGTGGCTCGACCCGCAGAAGGCGGGCGCCCTGCGCCGCTGATGCCCCGCTGACGAGCCTACGGAGGCGCTGCCGCCCATGCTGGCCTACATCATCCGCCGCCTGCTGCTCATCATCCCGACGCTGTTCGGGATCATGGTCATCAATTTCCTGATCGTGCAGATCGCCCCCGGCGGTCCCATCGAGCAGATCGTCGCCCGCATGCAGGGCACGGCGGTGGAAGCCACCGCCCGCATCGGCGGCAGCGGCGGCGGCGACGCCGGCAGCGCCCCGGCCGCCGGCGGCGGCACCGGGGGCGGGGAGGCGGGCAGCCGCTACCGCGGCGCCCAGGGGCTGGACCCCGCCTTCATCAAGCAGCTTGAAAAGGAATTCGGCTTCGACAAGCCGCTGCACGAGCGGTTCGTCCTGATGATGACCAACTATGCCCAGTTCGATTTCGGCACCAGCTATTTCCGCGACCGGCGGGTGATGGATCTGGTGCTGGACAAGATGCCGGTGTCGATCTCGCTGGGGCTGTGGACCACGCTCATCACCTATCTGGTGTCGATCCCGCTGGGCATCGCCAAGGCCCGGCGCGACGGGCATCCGTTCGACGTGTGGACCTCGGGTGCGGTCATCGTCGGCTACGCCATCCCGTCGTTCCTGTTTGCGGTGCTGCTGATCGTGGTGTTCGCGGGCGGGCGCTATCTCGACTGGTTCCCCTTGCGCGGGCTGGTGTCGGAGGGGTGGGCGGACATGCCGTGGTGGCGGCAGATTCTGGACTATCTGTGGCATATGGCGCTGCCGGTGATGGCGATGGTGATCGGCGGCTTCGCCGGTCTGACCATGCTGACCAAGAATTCCTTTCTGGAAGAGATCAACAAGCAGTACGTCATCACCGCCCGCGCCAAGGGGTTGGGCGAACGGCGGGTGCTGTACGGCCACATCTTCCGCAACGCCATGCTGATCGTCATCGCCGGCTTTCCCAGCGCCTTCATCGGCATCTTGTTCACCGGGGCCTTGCTGATCGAGGTGATCTTCTCCCTCGACGGGCTGGGGCTGCTGGGGTTCGAGGCGGCGATCAACCGCGACTATCCGGTGATGTTCGGCACGCTCTATTTCTTCACCCTGATGGGGCTGCTGATGAATCTGCTGGGGGACATCATGTATGTGGTGGTCGATCCCCGCATCGATTTCGACGCGCGGAGGGTGTGACCATGGCCCGCCTGTTGGGACGCCCCCTGTCGCCGCTGACCGCCCGCCGCCTGACCAATTTCCGCGCCAACCGCCGCGGCTGGTGGTCGTTCTGGATCTTTCTGGTGCTGTTCTCGGTGACGCTGTTCGCCGAGTTCATCGCCAACGACCGCCCGCTGCTGGTCAAGTACGACGGCGCCTGGTACACCCCCGTTTTCCACGATTACCCGGAAACCACCTTCGGCGGGGAATTCGACACCAACGCCGATTACCGCGACCGCTACGTGCAGGAGCTGATCGCCGCCAAGGGCTGGGCGGTGTGGCCGCCGATCCGCTATTCCTACCGCACCATCAACTACAACCTGCCGGTCCCGGCCCCGGCCCCGCCGTCGGCGGAAAACTGGCTGGGCACCGACGATCAGGGGCGCGACGTGGTGGCGCGGCTGTTGTACGGCTTCCGCATCTCGGTGCTGTTCGGGCTGGTGCTGACGGCGCTGTCGTCGGTGGTGGGCATTGCCGCCGGGGCGGTGCAGGGGTATTTCGGCGGGCTGACCGACCTGCTGTTCCAGCGCTTCATCGAAATCTGGTCGGGGCTGCCCACCCTGTTCCTGCTGATCATCCTGTCCAGCGTGGTGACGCCGAACTTCTGGTGGCTGCTGGGGTTGCTGCTGCTGTTCTCGTGGATGTCGCTGGTGGGGGTGGTGCGGGCGGAATTCCTGCGGGCGCGCAATTTCGATTACGTGCGCGCCGCCCGCGCGCTGGGGGCCGGCGACCTGACCATCATGATCCGCCATGTGCTGCCCAATGCCATGGTGGCGACGCTGACCTTTCTGCCCTTCATCCTGAATGGCTCCATCACCACGCTGACGGCGCTGGATTTCCTGGGCTTCGGCCTGCCGCCGGGGTCGCCGTCGCTGGGCGAGCTGCTGGCGCAGGGCAAGGCGAACCTGCAGGCGCCGTGGCTGGGCCTGACCGCCTTCCTCGTGCTGGCGGTGATGCTGAGCCTGCTGATCTTCATCGGGGAGGCGGTGCGCGACGCCTTCGACCCGCGCAAGACCATCGCGCAAATGGGAAGCGGGAAGCCATGACCACCACCCTTCTGACCGTCCGCAACCTGTCGGTGGAGTTCCGCCAGGGCGGGACCGCGATCCCGGCGGTGCGCGGGGTGTCGTTCGACATCGCGCGGGGGGAAACCATGGCGCTGGTGGGCGAATCCGGGTCGGGCAAGTCGGTGACGGCGCTGTCGGTCCTCCAGCTTCTGCCCTATCCCATGGCCCGCCATCCGTCGGGGTCCATCCGCTTCCACGACACCGAACTGGTGCGGGCGGACGAGAAGGCGCTGCGGTCGGTGCGCGGCAACCGCATCGCCATGATCTTTCAGGAACCGATGACGTCCCTGAACCCGCTCCACACCATCGAGCGGCAGGTGAGCGAGGCGCTGTTCCTGCACAAGGGGCTGGACCGCGCCGCCGCCCGCCGCCGCACGCTGGAGCTGCTGCGGCTGGTGGGCATTCCGAAGCCGGAAACGCGGCTCGGCGCCTATCCGCACGAGCTGTCGGGCGGGCAGCGGCAGCGGGTGATGATCGCCATGGCGCTGGCCAACGAACCCGATCTGCTGATCGCCGACGAACCCACCACGGCGCTGGACGTGACCATCCAGGCGCAGATCCTGGAACTGCTGAAGGATCTTCAGAAACGCTTCGGCATGGCGCTGCTGCTCATCACCCACGATCTGGGCGTGGTGCGCAAGATGGCCGCCCGCGTCTGCGTGATGAACCAGGGGGAGATCGTCGAGCAGGGTGCGGTGGCCGAGGTGTTCGCCGCCCCGCAACACCCCTACACGCAAAAGCTCCTGGCCGCCGAACCCCGCGGCAGCGCGCTCACCCCCGCGGGGGACGCGCCGGAAGTGATGGCCGCCTCCGATATCAAGGTGCATTTCCCGATTAAAAAGGGCGTGCTGCGCCGGACCGCCGGGTACGTGAAGGCGGTGGACGGGGTGTCGCTGAGCGTGCGCGCCGGCCACACGGTGGGGGTGGTGGGCGAATCCGGGTCGGGCAAGACCACGCTGGGGCTGGCGCTCTTGCGGCTGACCGCCTCACAAGGGGCCATCCGCTTCGACGGCACCGACATCCAGGGCTGGCAGGCCAAGCGGCTGCGCCCGCTGCGCCGGCAGATGCAGGTGGTGTTCCAGGACCCCTTCGGCAGCCTGTCGCCCCGCCTGTCGGTGGGCCAGATCATCGGCGAGGGGCTGGACATCCACGGCATCGGCACGCGGGCCGAACGCGATTCCATCATCGCCACCGCGCTGGAGGAGGTGGGGCTGGCGCCCGAGAGCCGCCACCGCTTTCCTCATGAGTTTTCCGGCGGCCAGCGCCAGCGCATCGCCATCGCCCGCGCGCTGGTGCTGAAACCCCGTTTTCTGGTGCTGGACGAACCGACCAGCGCGCTCGACATGTCGGTGCAGGCGCAGATCGTGGACCTGCTGCGCGATTTGCAGGCGCGGCACAATCTGGCCTATCTCTTCATCAGCCACGATCTGCGGGTGGTGCGGGCGCTGTCCAACCACGTCATCGTCATGAAGGACGGGCAGGTGGTGGAGCAGGGGCCGACCGAGGCCATTTTCGCCACCCCGCAACAGGACTACACCCGCGCCCTGCTGGCCGCGGCGTTCAATCTGGAAGCGGTGAAGACGGGGGCGGTGAAGACGTGACCCGTTACGGCGCGTGGCGGGCGGCGAACGCACCGGCACGCTCCAGCGCCGCCTTGGCCGCCGGCAGCACCTCGCCATAGGCCTGGAAATCGTGGGGCATGCCCTCCACCGGCTCGTAGTCCACGCGGCTATCGGGGAAGCGGCGGGTGTTTTCGACGAAGGCGGCGATCACGTCGATCAGCATCTCCGCCGTGCCGCCCTGCACCAGCAGCGGCGGCATGCCGTGCCAGTCGGCGCGCACCGGCGACAGATAGGGATGGTCCGGCTGATCCCGCCGCAGCCACGCGGCCCAGCGTTCGGCCATGGCGACCGACACCCAGTCGGTGCGGGCGTTGGTCCGCGCACTGGGGTAATCCTCCAGCCGGGCCGGGTCGGTGTCGGTCCACGGGCACAGCGCGATGGCGCAGGCGGGCAGGGGGCGCCCGCTGTCGCGCACCGCCAGTAGCAGCGCCAGCACCAGATGGCCGCCCGCGGAATCCCCCGCGACCACCAGCTTTTCCGGTTTGATGCCCGCCGCCAGCAGGGCGTCATAGGCGGCCAGCGCGTCCTCCAACTGGGCGGGCCAGGGGTGTTCGGGGATCAGGCGGTAGTCGGGCGCCCAGGTGTCGGCCTGCAGCGCCTCCGCCACCGCGGCGATCAGCCCGTCGTGCCCCTTGGCGAAATAGGCGTAGCCGCCGCCGTGCAGGAACAGCGCGTGCCGCGCGATCCGGCCCCCGCGCGCGCGCCGGGCCGGGCGCCCGCCCAGATGGTCCGCCGTCATCTCCACCCGCCGCAGCACCGGGGCCTTGGCCTCCATGGTGTCGATGGCGGCGCGGGAGCGTTCGATCCCCGTCCCGTCGGGGCCGGTCATGTGAAAGGCACGCAGCGTCTGCCGCCGCAACGTCTCCTGCGCCGCCTCCATCCACCCCGGCCAGACGGGGTTGAGCGGGCGGCCCCGCACCCGGCGGCGGACCGTGGCGGCGGTCGCCCCCATCATGTCGCGGAACAGGCCCAGGCGGTTCAGCAGACGGCTCATCAGGCGCTCTCCTCAGTCGTTTCCGGCGGCCCACTCCGCAATCAGCCGGTGGGCGATGGAATCGGGGCGGGCCAGACGGAACGGCGCGTCGGGCGGCGGCACGGCGGGCATGGCGCGGATCTCCTCCCGCGATACCCAGATGGCGCTTTCCAGCTCGCTGCCGTCCACGGTGATGGCGGTGTCCACCGCCCGCGCCGTGAAGCCCAGCATCAGCGACGCCGGGAACGGCCACGGCTGCGACGAGCGGTAGCGTACGTCGGCGACCCGCAGCCCCACCTCCTCGAACACTTCGCGCGCCACGGCGTCCTCCAGGCTTTCGCCCGGCTCGACGAACCCGGCCAGCACCGAATGCATGGCCGGCGGCCACTTCTCCTGCCGGCTCAGCACGCAGCGCCCGGCCCCGTCATGCACCAACATGATGACGGCGGGATCGGTCCGCGGAAAATGGTGCGTTGCACAATCCGCATTGCTGCAGACCCGCACGTGCCCGCCCTCCGCCGATTCCGCGGGCGCGCCGCAGACGCCGCAGAAGCGGTGCCGGGCGTTCCACCACGTCAGCCCGCGGGCACCCGCGCACACCGCCGCCTCGCCCCCCTCCATCAGCGGCCCGGTGACCCGCAGGTCGAAGAAGGCGGCCTCCGTCCCCGCCAGTTCCGGCAGGGCCAGGGGATCGGCCTCCGGGCTCAGGTCCAGCGCGAACAGCGGCGCGTCCCGGTACAGGCCGAGGAAGACCGGCGGCACGCCCGCGGCGGCCAAGGATTGCGCCACGGCGCCGGGCAGGAAGGCGGCGCGGGGCGACTCCGTCCCGCCGGTCACGAGGTTCTGGCCGCGCCACAGGGGCAGAATCCGGGCGGCGGAATCGGCCAGGGCGGCTTCCAGCCACCCCGGATCCTTGCGTCGGTGGGCGGCGCGGTCCAGCGGGGCAGCGGCATAGACGTTGGGGCGGTGGGGATGAGGATCGGGGATCATGGTTGGCTATCCCTTGGGGGCCGTCGGCCATCCTTGGTGCCATAGGGCGGGGGTTGCGGCAAACTCTTCATTGCGCATGGCGGGCGGGCGTTTAGGATGCGGGAGCCTTTGACCGACGACAGCCGGGAACCCGCCGTGATGACCGAACCGTGCCCCACCGCCTTCATCGACCTCGCCCGGCGTCTGGTGGACGCCAGCGGGCCGGTGATCCGCCGCTATTTCCGCACGCCCGTGGCGGTGGACGACAAGGCCGACCACTCCCCCGTCACCATCGCCGACCGCGAGGCGGAACAGGCCATCCGCGCCATCCTCGCCACCGAACGTCCCGGCGACGGCATCTATGGCGAAGAATTCGGCACCACCAATCTCGATGCCGAATACGTCTGGGTGATCGACCCCATCGACGGCACCAAATCCTTCATCAGCGGGCGGCCCATCTTCGGCACGCTGGTGGCGCTGCTGCGCCACGGGGCGCCGGTGCTGGGGGTGATCGACCAGCCCATCATCGGCGACCGCTGGGTGGGGGCCGCCGGCCACCCCACCACCTTCAACGGCCAGCCGGCCCGTGTGCGCCCGTGCGCGCGGGGGCTGGCGGGGGCGCTGTTGGGCACCACGTCGCCCGACCTGTTCCCCGGCGAGGATCTGCCGGCCTTCCGCCGGGTGCAGACGGCGGCCAAGGTCACGGTGTACGGCGGCGACTGCTACACCTATGGGCTGCTGGCGGCGGGGCACTGCGATCTGGTGGTGGAAGCGGGGCTGAAGCTCTATGATTTTGCGGCCCTGGTGCCGGTGGTGACCGGGGCCGGCGGCTTCATGACCGACTGGCAGGGGCTGCCGCTGAGTGCCGCGTCCACCGGGCAGGTCATCGCCGCCGGCGACGCCCGCACCCATCAGGATACCATCGCCGCACTGGCCGGCGATCTTCCCGCCGCCTGATCCCGCCCTTTGACGAAGAAGGCGCCCACGCCCATGCCAACCTCCGCCCCCATCGCCCCGCTGGCCCGTTCCGTTTACGACACCGCCCCCGACCCGCTGAAGGAGTTCCTGGGCGGTCTGGCCGCCCAGGTGGCGGCGGGCGGCAACTGGATGGTCCGCAAGAAGACCCTGTGCGACCTGATGATGGGGCTGGGCGCCTTTTTCGAGCTGACGCCGGAACAGCGGCGGGAGATGATTGAGGACATGGGCCGCGACCCGGTGCCCGACGACGACCAGGACAATGAAAGGGTCGAATTCGCCGAGCTGCTGCCCATGTACATCGCCGCCGTGCTGGAGACGCTGAACGAGCCGGCGATCACGTCCGCCGAACAGGCGGCGCTCTACATCCTGTCCATCCACCCCGAGCATTACGAGGCGGCGGAGGCGTGGATGCTGGCCGATCCCCGCAACGGCAAGACGGTGCGCCGCATCATGCGCAACGACAAGCGGCTGGATTCCCTGCTGCGCATGGTCGATGCCCACCTGCTGGAAAACCGCCGCCAGCGGGTCGAGGGGGCCGGAGCATGACGGCCCGCCGCCTCCTTCCCGCCGCCGCCCTGCTGCTGTGGGCGGGAGCGGCCGCCGCGGCCACGCTGGAGCCGCCGGTCACGGCGCTGCGCCAGTTCGGCGAGCCGATGTTCCAGACGGGCTTCACCCATTTTCCCCACGTCAACCCCGACGCGCCCAAGGGCGGCACCGTCACGGTGGCGTCCAATTTCCCCCCCACCTTCGACACGCTGAACCCGATCCCGGTGCGCGGCGTGCTGCCGCGGCTGGTCGGGCTGACCCACGATCCGCTGATGGTGGGGTCGGGGTGGGAGCTTGACGCCGCCTATGCCCGGCTGGCCGAAAGCGTGCAGGTGGCCGACGACCGCAGCGAGGCGGTGTTCACCATCGACGCCCGCGCCCGCTGGCACGACGGGGTGCCGGTCACCGCCGCCGACGTGACCTTCACCTGGGACGCCATCCAGGCCCACGGAAGCCCCATCATCAAATCGGCCCTGGCCAAGGTGACGGCGGTGGAGGCGCTGGACGACCGCCGCGTGCGCATCACCCTGTCCAGCCGGGGGGAGATCAAGCCGGTCATCGACTTTGCCACCGTCATGGCGCCGGAGGCCCGGCATTGGTGGACCGCCAACGGGCGCGACATCGGTAAGACGGTGCTGGAGGCGCCGCTTGGCTCCGGCCCCTACCGCACGGTGGCGGTCAATCCGGGGCGGGCGCTGACCTATGAGCGGGTGGCCGATTACTGGGGCCGCGATTTGCCGGTCAACCGCGGCCTGTACAATTTCGGCACCATCAAACAGGATTTCTACCGCGACGACGACGTGATGTTCGAGGCGTTCAAGGCCGGCGGCTACGACATCCGCGTGGAAAACCGGGCGCAGCGCTGGACCACCGGCTATGATTTTCCCGCCGTGGCCGACGGGCGGGTGGTCAAGCGGGTGATCCCCTCGGCGCTGCCGCTGGGGGCGCAGGCGTTCCGTTTCAACACCCGCCGGCCCCAGTTCGCCGACCCCCGCGTGCGCGAGGCGCTGGGGATGCTGTTCAATTTCGCCTGGACGCAGAAGACGCTGTTGTACGGGCAGTACCACCGCACCCTGTCCAACTTCCCCAATTCCGACTATGGCGCCAGCGGGGTGCCGGGGCCGGACGAACTGGCGCTGCTGGAACCGTACCGGGACCGTCTGCCGCCGCGGCTGTTCACCCAGCCGTTCCAACCCCCCGCGGGCGACCCCGCCGGCAACAACCGCGCCGAAACCCGCGAGGCGCTGCGCCTGCTGAAAGAGGCGGGGTGGGAGCCGAAGAACGGGCGTCTGGCCAACGCCGCCGGCCAGCCGCTGACGGTGGAAGTCCTGGAGGTGGCGGGCGGCGGCCTGTCCCGCATCATCCAGCCCTATGTGGAAACCCTGCGCCGGGCCGGGGTGGACGCCAGCCTGCGCAGCGTCGATTCCGCCCAGTACGAGGCGCGGTCGGACGATTTCGACTTCGACGTCATCGTCACCAACTTCAGCTTCGCCAGCCCGCCGGCCACCGAACTGCGGGCCTTCTTCGGCTCGGCCACGGCGGGGGAGCGGGGATCGTTCAACTACCCCGGCGTGCGCGACCCCATCGTGGATGCGCTGGTGGAAAAGGTCATCGCCGCCAGGGACGAGGCCACGCTGAAGACCGCCACCCGCGCGCTGGACCGCGTGCTGCTGTGGAGCTTCTACATGGTGCCCCACTGGTACAACCCGGAAAGCTGGGTGGCGGCGTGGGACCGTTTCGGCATCCCCGCGACGCCCCGCAAGTATGACCAGGAGTTCCGCAGCACCCTGTTCCCCGACACCTGGTGGATCGACCCGGCCAAGACGGCGAAGCTGGGGCGTTAGCCGAAGGGTTGTACGCCTTCCTTGACAACATCCGCCCCCGCCCCGTACCGTCGCGGGCGTGATGCCGGTTCTCCGGCTCCCGTCCGCGGGGGCCGGCGATGAAAAGGGAACATGGTGCCGCAGGCCCCTTGGGGCTCGCGCAAGCCATGGCTGCCCCCGCAACTGTAGGCGGTGAGCCGCCGCGCCCCTGATGTGCCACTGGCCGGTGACGGCCGGGAAGGCCGGCGCGGTGGCGGCGACCCGCAAGCCAGGAGACCTGCCGGCGTCCGCTGTCTCGTGTCGTTCCTCCGGGCGGGGTGTCCCGGTGGCGTGGAATCAGGACGGCCCCGCGCCCAGAGGACCGGACGCGGGTCTGCCGGCTTTCCCCTCCATCGTTCCCCTGGCCTCCCGGATCAACTGGGAGTGTCTGGTTCATGCATATCATGGAAGGCTTTCTGCCTCCTCTCCACGCCGCCGGGTGGGCGGCGGCGTCGGCACCCTTCGTCATTGTGGGCGCGGTGCGCCTGCGCCGCATCGTGCGGGAAAAGCCCGAGGCCCGGCTGCTCTTGGGGGCGTCGGGCGCCTTCGCCTTCCTCTTGTCGGCGCTGAAGCTGCCCAGCGTGACGGGAAGCTGCTCGCATCCCACCGGCACCGGGCTGGGGGCGGCGCTGTTCGGCCCGTCGGTGATGACGCTGATGGCCACCATCGTGCTGCTGTTCCAGGCGCTGCTGCTGGCCCACGGGGGCTTGACCACGCTGGGGGCCAACGTGTTTTCCATGGGCATCGTCGGCCCGTGGGTGGCGTGGGCCATGGTGCGCGGCGGCGGGGCCGTGGGGCTGTCGGTGCCGGTGCGGGTGTTCCTGGCGGCGTTCCTGGGCGACCTCGCCACCTATGTCACCACGGCGCTGCAGCTTGGGCTGGCCTTCCCCGATCCGGCCACCGGCTTCACGGGGGCGTCGGTGAAATTCCTGTCGATCTTTGCGGTGACGCAGATGCCGCTGGCGGTGGTGGAAGGGCTGCTGACGGTGGCGGTGGTCAACTGGCTGTCGCGCAACAGCGCCGACGACCTGCGCCTGCTGGCGGAAATGCGCGGTGAAGAGAAGGATTCCGGCCATGTTGCGTGACAACCGCATCGTCCTGGGGCTGGCCGCGGCCATCGTCCTGCTGCCGCTGGTCATGCCGTGGGAGGAGAAGCCCAGCTTCGGCGGCTCCGACGACAAGGCGTCCGGCGTGATCGAAGAGGTGAGGCCCGGCTACACCCCCTGGTGGGAACCCCTGTGGGAGCCCCCCAGCAAGGAAATCGAAAGCCTGCTGTTCGCGGGGCAGGCCGCAGTGGGGGCGTGGCTGCTGGGCTATTACATGGGCCGCCGGTCCCGCCGGCGGGACGGGGACACCGGACGGCAGGGCACGCAGCGGCGCGCGCGCGATGCGCGCCCTTGACCGGGCGGCCCATCTGTCGGCGTGGAAGGACCGCGGCACCGGCGGCAAGCTGGCGCTGAGCCTGGGGCTGATGCTGGCGGCCATGGCCGGGGCGCCGCCCCTGGCCCCGGCGGCGGTGTTCGCGGCGGCGGTGGGGCTGGCGCTGCTGTCGGCCCGCGTGCCGCCCGCGGCCCTGGCCGCCGCCTTGCTGCCCCCGGCGGGGTTTCTGCTGGCCAGCCTGCCGGCGCTGGCCCTGACGCTGGACTGGCGCGGCGGGCTGGCGCTGGGCTGGGTGCCCGGCGGGGTGGAAACGGCGCTGGTGCCGGTGGGCCGGTCGCTGGCGGCGGTGGCGGCGCTGGCGCTGCTGACCCTGACCACGCCGGCCAGCCGGCTGATCGGGCTTTTGCGTGGGCTGGGGCTGCCGGCGGCGGTGGCCGACGTGGCGCTGCTGACCTACCGCCTGCTGTTTCTGCTGGGCGACACGGTGACCGCGGGGTCGCGGGCGCAGGCGTTCCGGCTGGGCTATGCCGGCGGCTGGCGGCGGCACCTGCGCTCGCTGTCGCTGCTGGCGGCGGGGCTGCTGGGGCGGGCGATGAACGCGGCGCGGCGGATGGATGTGGGGCTGTCGGCGCGCTGCTACGACGGCGGGCTGCCGGTGCTGGCGGCGGGCCGGCGCACGGGTGCGGGTGAATGGGCGCTGGCGCTGGGGCTGCCGGCGCTGATCCTGGCCGGGGGATGGGTGATTCCGTGGACGATGTGATTCTGGAGGCCCGCGGGCTGGACTACCGCTACCCCGGCAGCGGGGAGCCGGCGCTGCGCGGGCTGTCGCTGTCGGCCCGGCACGGGCGGCGGCTGGCGATCCTGGGCGCCAACGGGGCCGGGAAGACGACGCTTCTCCTGCACCTCAACGGCACGCTGCGCCCGCGGGCGGGTGTGGTGCTGGTGGACGGCGTGCCGGGGGACACCGGGCGGGCCGGGCTGACCGCGTGGCGCCGCCGGGTCGGGCTGGTGCTGCAGGAGGCCGACGACCAGCTTTTCGCCGCCACGGTGGCCGAGGACATCTCCTTCGGCCCCCTCAACCTCGGCCTTGGGGCGGCGGAGGTGGCGCGGCGGGTGGCCGACGTGGTGGCGCGCATGGGGTTGACCGGGCTGGAGGATCGCCCGCCGCACATGCTGTCCCACGGCCAGCGCAAGCGGGTGGCCATCGCCGGCATCCTGGCCATGCAGCCGGCGGTGCTGGTGCTGGACGAACCCACCGCCGGGTTCGACCACGCCGGTCAGACGGCGCTGCTGTCCACGCTGGAGCATCTGTCGGCGTCGGGCATGACGCTGGTGTTTTCCACCCACGATGTGGATCTGGCCTATGCCTTCGCCGACGATGCCGCGCTGTTCGCCGGCGGCACCGTCCTGGCGCAAGGCGATGCACGGGCGGTTCTGTCGGACGCCGCCCTGATGGCGCGGGCGGGGTTGCCGTTGCCGGCGGTGCCGGCGCTGGCGGCCCGTTTGCACGCTTTGGGCGTGCCGTTCCACCGGGAAGCCCGGACGGTTCTGGAGTTGATACCGGCGGCGGGTGGTTGAAGGTTTCGTTTTCCACCGCTGGTAATGCAACATTTGGCCGCGTGTCGTATAAATTATGTCTTAAATTTTGGACTGCTTTACTATGGGCGCGCGACCGACTTTGCAGGGATCGATCTCATGGTGTGGCCCGACCTGATCCGCCGTTACCGCCGGGAACGGGGATTGACCCAAATCGAACTGGCACGCCTGCTCAACGTGGACCAGGCGACCATCTCCCGCTGGGAAAGCGGGAAGCAAGACCCGCTGCCCATGATGCAGACCCGTCTGCGCGGGCTGTTCCGCGAGCTTGACCATCTGCCGCTGGATTATGCGGTGCGGGCGCTGGTGATGAGCCACCCCGGCTATGCCTCGCTGCTGGACGCCAACGGCGTCTGCCTGATGACCTCGCCCGGACTGGCGACGTATCTGAAGCACTATCAGGCGTCCATCGTCGGGCGCCCGTCGGAGGATTATCTGCCCGAATACACCCGCGACCTGTCCTCGCCCTACATCGACGAGATGATGCGGCCGGGATCGTCGCTGCTGTCGGTGGCCTTCACCGACCGGGCGGTGTTCTCGCCCACCATCGTGCGGCGCACCTACAACGTCCTGCTGTCCGACAGCGGGCGGCTGTTGATGGTGCAGGACCATGTGATGGGGGATATGGTGGGGGTGGATCTGCCGGAGCCCGAGGTTTCCCTCCTGACCATGGACGAGGTAGCGGAGCAGGCCGCCGCCTGAGCCGCCGTTACGTCTTGGGCCGCACGTGGGTGTGGGGGTGGTGGTGATGGCCGCCGGGGTGATGGTGGTGCCCGGCCATGTCCACCGGCACCGCGCTCAGCGCCCCGTGCCGCACGCCGGTTTCGGAAATCACGGAATCGGCGAAGCGGCGGATGTCCGGCGTCGGCCCCTGCAGGATCGCCACCTCCATGCACGTCTCGTGGTCCAGATGCACGTGCATGGTGGACACGGTGAGGTCGTGGTGCGCGTGCTGGTGCTCGGTCAGCCGCCGGGCCAGTTCCCGTTCATGATGGTTGAAGACGTAGGAGAGGCAGGCGACGCAATCGCCCGCATCCTCGTCCGCCAGCCGCTCGCCCTCCAGCGTCCGGCGCAGCAGGTCGCGCACCGCCTCCGACCGGTTGCCGTAGCCGCGGCGGCGGATGTAGTCGTCGAACTGCGCCAGCAGTTCCTCGTCCAATGACACGGTGAAACGGTCCATCGCAGCGCCCCCTGTTGCCGTCCGTCTTTTGTGCCGCTTCCCCGCGAAAAAAGTCAGCCAGTTTTTTCCGCCGTCCCCGTGGATAGCCATGAACAAGGACGACAGCGGCCCAACGCCCCCACCGGGGGCCGGCGCCCATTCACCATGGCAGACACCGGCGTGACGCCCGCGGAACCCCCGTTTTCCGCGAACGCCCCCCGTCTGCCCGCGGGAGGCGGACGATGCAGATTTCATCCACCACATCGGCGGCGGCAACCACCACCACCTCGTCGTCCTCGTCCGCCGGTTCGCTGGCCGCCAATTACCAGTCCTTCCTGACCCTGCTGCTGAAACAGCTTGAAGTCCAGGATCCCACCAACCCGGTGGACGCCAACGAATACACCAGCCAGCTCGTCCAGCTCGCCAGTCTGGAACAGGACGTGTCGAACGGGGAGAAGCTGGACGCGCTGACCACCGCCATGACCCAACTGGGGTCCGGCATCGCCGCCATCGGCTACATCGGCCGCACGGTGGAGGCGGAGGGCGACACCACCGCGCTTCAGGACGGTGAAGCGTCCTGGGAATACGACCTGGACAGCGATGCCAAGACGGTGGCGCTGACCGTGCGTGACGAGGACGGCAGCGTCGTCTACCGCCAGACCGGCGATTCTTCTGCCGGAACCCATTCCTTCACCTGGGACGGGGTGGGCACCGACGGCACCGTCCATACGGACGGCAGCTTCACCCTCAGCGTGGATGCGGTGGACACCGCCAACGCCGCCGTGTCCACCACCACCCGCATCAAGGCGGTGGTGAATGCCGTCGATACCTCCTCCTCCGCCACGGTTCTCGACCTCGGCAGCGGCGTGACCATCACGGCCGACGCGGTTCTGTCGGTGAGCTAGGCGCCGCCGCCCCGCCGGCCTTCCCCACATTTCCCGAACATCCGATCACAGGGGTGCTTCCATGAGCATCACCAACGCGATGTACAGCGCCACCTCGGCGCTGATGGCGCAAAGCAAGGCGCTTGCCTCCATCTCCTCCAACATCGCCAATTCCAGCACCACGGGCTTCAAGAGCACCGGCACCAGCTTCCAGTCCTTCATCAACCAGACGGAAGCGGTGGACGAGCGCACGGGCGGGGTGCTGGCCTACAACACCCGCAACGTCTCGGCGCAAGGGGAGATCCAGTCGTCGGCGGTCACCACCAATCTGGCGGTGAACGGCAGCGGCTTCTTCGTGGTGTCCGACGATTCCGCCGACGGTGCCATCCGCTACACCCGCAACGGCTCCTTCTCCACCGACGCCGACGGCTATCTCAGCAATTCCGAGGGCTATTACCTCTACGGCTGGGCGCTGGACGAGGACGGCGCCATCGCCGCCCGCAACAAGGGGTCGGTGGACAGCCTGGAGGCGATCAACACCACCAACATCAAGGGCACGCCCAAGGCCACCAGCACCCTGGGCATCGACGCCAACCTGCCCTCGGACGCCGATACGGGCGACAGCTTCACCTCCGACGTGGAGGTGTTCGACAGTCTTGGCAACAGCCACTCCATCACGCTCACCTGGACCAAGACCGGCGAGAACGCCTGGAGCCTGGACGCCGACGATCCGACGCTGTCCAGCGATTCGTCCAGCACCACCGGCACCGTGGGCGGCGTGCCCGTGACCATCACCTTCAACGAGGACGGCACGCCCGCCGGCTTTTCCCCCACCACGCCCACGCTGACCGTCGGCGGCTGGGCAACGGGGGCCGCCGACACCTCCATCACGCTGGATCTGGGCACGGTGGGCGGCAACGACGGGCTGACCCAGCACGCATCGGAAGAGAGCGAGCCGTCGGTCAGCGTGGAATCCACCACCCAGAACGGCCACGCCCCCGGCACCCTGACCGGCACCACCATCGACAGCGACGGCACGGTGCGGGCGGTGTTCGACAACGGCGAAACGCGGGCGGTGTACCGCATCCCCATCGCCACCTTCGCCAACGCCGACGGGCTGGACAGCGAAACCGGCAGCACCTTCATGCAGACCTATGAATCCGGGCAGGTGCAGTTGCGCACCGCCGGGGAAAGCGGGTCCGGCACCATCGAGGCGGGGGCGCTGGAAAGCTCCACCGTCGAGCTGACCGACGAATTCACCCGCATGATCGTCGCCCAGCAGGCCTATTCCGCCGCGTCCAAGGTCATGACCACCGCCCAGGACATGATCGACACCCTCATCAGCATGAAGCGGTGAGGAGGGCGCCATGACACCAGTTCCCCCGGATCTGTTCGCCGAGGCCGACACCCTGTTCGTGGAGGCGCGCCGCATCCGCGCCCGTGCCGCCGCGGTGCTGAACGGCGGTGCTGGGCGGGCGGCGCGGCTGGCGCTGATCGACGATGTGCAGACGCTGCTGGCGGGCCTGCGCGGCACCCAGACGGCGGTGCGCACCGCCCTGCACCGCACCGCCACCACCCGCATCGCCATGGCCGCCTATAGCCGCATTCAGAAACGCATGTGACGGAGCATCCCATCATGGCCGACCTGTCCCCCGACCCCGTGGGCGTCATCACCGAATTCTCCACCGCCATCGCCGCCCTGGCCGAACGCGCCCTGACCGCCGCCCGCAACGGGCAGGCCCAGGCCGCCGTGCTGGCGGCGGGCGAGATGCAGATGCTGCTGCGCCGGAAACGGGAGGCGCTGCAACAGGCGCTCGACACCGGGCGCAGCAAGCGCATTCCGCCGGCCCAGCGCGCCGCCGTGCGTCTGGCCGCCCGTGATGCGCTGGGGCCGGTGCGCCACGTGATGGCCCGCTTCGCCGCCGACGCCAGGGCGCGTCAGGTGCGGCAGAACGCCATCGGTGCCGCGCTGAGTGCCGCCACCCGTGCCCCCACCGGGGTCTATGGCGCCACCGCGACCCGCGGCGGGCGGGTGGGCGTGATGCTGACCGGGCGCACGGTGCGCCACACCGCCGACATCACCGCCTGACCCGGCGGTTGGGAACAAGAGGGAAGGGGAGGGCCGAACCATGTCCCTGCGCGTTGCCGGCACCATCGCCGCATCCTCCTTGCGCGCCAGCGAAGTGTCGATGGCGGTGGCGACGGCCAACATCGCCAATTCCGACACCGACGGCTACACCCGCAAGACCGCCCATCAGACCAGCCGCACCATCGCGATGACCTACGCCACCGGGGTGGACATCGCGTCGGTGTCCAGCGTGGTGGACCAGTATCTGCTGAAGACGCTGGTGGGGGCCACGTCGGATGTGGGCTACACCGGCACCATGGCGGCGTCGCTGGACCTGTTGCAGCAGCGGCTGGGCAGCACCGACGGCAGCAGCGGCACCAGCATCGCCGCCGCCATCGACGATCTGGCGGATTCCCTGGCCACCCTCGCCACCTCCCCCGAAAGCAACAGCGCCAAGGCGGCGGTGGTGGACAATGTGAACGTCATGGCCGAGAGCCTGCGCGACCTGTCGTCCACGGTGCAGGATCTGCGCGCCCAGGCCGACGAGGACATCGCCGGCACGGTGGACCGCATCAACGAAACGCTCAACACCCTGAAATCCCTGAACGACCGGATCGTCAAGGCCAAGGGGCTGGGCCAGAACACCGGCGACCTGGAGGACCAGCGCAACACAGCACTCCAGACGCTGGCCGGCGACATCGACGTCCGGTATCAGACCGACAGCAACGGCAGCCTGCGCATTTCCACGTCCAGCGGCACGGCACTGCTGGACAGCGCGGTGCACGGCCTGTCCTACACGCCCGCGTCCAGCGTCAACGCCGACACCACCTTTTCCGCCATCAGCGTCGGCGGCAAGGACATCACCGGCGCGCTCACCTCCGGCACGCTGGCCGCATTGGTGGACCTGCGCGACGAGGCGCTGCCCAACCAGCAGGCGCGGCTGGACGAACTGGCCGCCACGCTGAAGGACGCGCTGAACACCGCCGCCAACGCCGGCAGCACGGTTCCGGCGCCGTCGCCGCTGACCTCGACCGTCACGGTGTCGGCGGCGGACAGCCTGTCGGGCACCGGCACGTTGCGCCTGGCGGTGACCAACAGCGACGGCACGGCGGCGGACGTGGTGGACATCGACCTGTCCACCCTGTCCACGGTGCAGGATCTGATGGATGCCATCAACGCCACCGGCACGGCCACCGCCGGCATCGGCAGCGACGGCACACTGACCATCGCCGCCACCGACGGCGCCACCGGCATTGCGCTGGGCGGCGACACGGCGGTGGGCAGCGGGTCCACGGGGCTGTCGGCCTTTTTCGGTTTCAACGACATCCTGACCGGCACCGGGGCCAGCGACCTGCGGGTGTCGTCGGCGCTGCTGAACGACAGCAGCCGGCTGCCCACCGCGGTGCTGTCCACCGCCGGCGGCCTTGCCGCCGGGGACACGGCGCTGACCTCGGGCGACGCCACCACGGCCGGCGCGCTGAGTGCCGTTCTGACCGGCACGCTGCCGTTCGACGCGGCGGGGGGAATGTCGGCGCGCCAGGGCACCGCCGCCGCCTATGCCGCCGGCATCATCCAGGGCATCGCCACCGCGGCGTCCGCCGCCGACACCGCATCCGACAACGCCACCGCCTATTCCGACAGCCTCACCACCACGCTGACCTCGCAATCGGGGGTGAACGTGGACGAGGAAACCGCGGTCATCTCGTCGCTCCAGTCCGCCTATGAATCCGCCGCCGCCGTCATGGAGGTGCTGCAGGAGATGTTCGAGACGGCGCTCAGCATGATCAAATAAGGAGCCGGGGCCATGGAACGCATCGCCACCGCCAACCACCAGAACACCCTGGTCCGTTACATGATGCAGGCGGAATCACGGGTGGCCACGGCGCAGATCTCCGCGTCCAGCGGCCTGAAATCCACCGATTTCAAGGGGGTGGCGTCCGACAGCGGGCGCATCGTCGATCTGGACAGCACCTACCGCCGCACCGAACGCTACATCGACGAGGGCGAGGTGGTGTCCGGGCGCATCGACACCATGGACAGCACCGTCGGCAGCATGATCGACGTCACCAACCGCCTGCAAAGCCTGATCACCAGCCTGCAAGGCGTGGCCGGCAGTGCGGCGGCCGGGGTGCAGGAGGAAGCCGCCGGGCTGATGAAGGAATTCGTCGCCCTGCTCAACACCCGGCTTGAGGGGCGCTACCTGTTCGCCGGATCGCGCACCGACACCGCCCCGGTCAACAGTGACACGTCCAGCTATCCCCCCGTCACCGTGCCATCCACCGCCGACACCAGCTGGTACAGCGGCGACGGCAGCCTGTCCTATTTCCAGGCGGCGGACGATCTGGTCATCGAATACGGCGCCACCGCCGACGATCCCGCCATCGAAAAGGCCATGCGCGCCTTCACCCTGCTGTCCACCATGAGCACCGATCCGGTGGATGGGGATGCGCTGGACGAAGCGTCAACCCTGGCCGCCGACGGCGTGGACGGCATGTCGGTGATCCGCGCGCGCCTGGGCACCGCCTCGGGCACACTGGAGCGCACGCTCGACCGCCATGTGGACACCCAGCTCGTGCTGGAAACCCAGGTGGACGACCTGCGCAGCGTCGATCTGGCCGAGGCCACCGTGCGCCTGTCCCAGCTTCAGGCATCGCTGGAAGCGACCATGAGCCTGATGAAGGTTCTGCAAAGCACCAACCTCAACGACCTGCTGGCCTGACGGAAAACGTCTGAAAAAAACCGCGCCAGTTTTTGCCCGGCGTCCCGTGTGTCCCAAAAGAGGCTATCACGCCGGAGCACTCCCAGACAGAAGCCAAGCCATTGATCCACCGTCCCTTTCCTTGAAAGGGAGGGACCGCTCCCGCCCGGCCCCCGTCCGGCGCCGTCAGACATCAAGGAGAGCCGTCATGCCCGTCATCAGCACCAACACCGCCGCCAACTCGGCCCTGCGGTACCTGAACATCAATTCCGACAACCAGGCGACCTCGGTGTCGAAGATCGCCAGCGGGTCGCGCATCACCAAGGCGTCCGACGACGCCGCCGGCCTGGCCGTGGGCACCTCGCTGCAATCGGACGTGACCGTCCTGAAGCAGGCGGCCACCAACGCCGCCCACGGATCGTCGATCCTGCAAACCGCCGACGGCGGCATGTCGCGCATCTCCGACATCGTGCAGCGCATGCGCTCGTTGGCGACGCAATCGCAATCGGGGTCGGTGACCGACACCGAACGCGGCTATCTGGACGCGGAATTCCAGCAGTTGCTGGAAGAAGTCGATGGCATTGCCTCG
Organism: Azospirillum fermentarium; assembly: GCF_025961205.1. Lineage (NCBI taxonomy): Bacteria > Pseudomonadati > Pseudomonadota > Alphaproteobacteria > Rhodospirillales > Azospirillaceae > Azospirillum > Azospirillum fermentarium. Next base: position 801,616 of record NZ_JAOQNH010000003.1, on the reverse strand, counting down.
GGCACCCGCTTCAACGACGATCCGCTGCTGGACGGTACCGGCGACTGGTCCACCGGTGTGGATTTCCGCGTCGGCACGGAGACCACCGACAAGATCACCGTCACCATCGCCAACGTGAACGCCACCGGGCTGGGCATCAACGGCCTGGACATCGGCACCTCCACCACGGCGGAAAGCACGCTGACGGCGCTGGACACGGCGGTGGAAAGCCTGTCCACCGCGCGGGCGGACGTGGGTGCGCTGATCTCCCGCTTCGAATTCCGCGGCGAGGTGCTCGACACCTCCATCGAAAACACCGAGGCGGCGCAGTCGGCGATCATGGATGTGGACGTGGCGGAGGAACAGACCAACCTCGCCGCCACCAAGGTTCTGACGCAAGCCGCCATCGCCGTGCTGTCCCAGGCCAATTCCATGCCCGAACAGCTTTTGTCGCTGCTGCGGTAAACGCCGTGGCGGGGGTGTGACTGTTGGTAACAGGCCCTCTCCCCGCCGGGGAGAGGGTGAAACTTACCCTTGGCATCCCCAGAGAAGGACCGTTGCACCATGACCACCGTCTCGTCCACAGCCTCCACGTCGTATTCGACCGCGGCGTCCACGGGGGCCACGGTCCTGCAATCCACCGATTCCGGCACCGGCATCGACTATTCCGCCCTGGTGGAAGCGGCGGTTGCCAAACGGCTGTCACCCGCCGACCGCATCGACCAGACCATCACCGCCAACGAAGCCAAGATCGCCGCCTACACCGAGCTTCAGGGGCTGTTGCAGGACATGGACGATGCGCTGGGGGGCCTGCGCAACCGCACCGCCTCCACCGGCAGCACCACCAACCTGTTCGATCAGCGCACCGCGTACCTGTCCAGCAGCACGTCGTCGGTCAGCGCCGACGATGTGCTGTCCGTCACCGCCGCGGATGGGGCCGAGGTCGGCACCCACACCATCGCGGTGCAGCAGCTTGCCACCCGCCACAAGATCGGCGGCGACACCCAGACCGGCAACTCCACGGCGCTTGGCCTGTCCGGCTCCTTCACCATCGGGGTGGAGGACGGCACATCGTTGTCCATCGACGTGGACGACAGCGACAGCCTGACCGAGATCCGCGACGCCATCAACGCGCAGAAATCCACCAGCGGCGTCACCGCCAGCATCGTCAAGGTGTCGGACAGTTCCTATCAGCTCATCCTGACCGCCAACGACACCGGCAAGGCGATCACGCTGGCCGACTCCTCCGGCTCGGTGCTGAGCGGGCTGGGCATCATCGACGGTGACGGGGCGGTGGCCAACGAACTGGTGGCGGCCCAGGATGCCATCGTGGTGGTGGACGGGGTGACCATTACCCGGTCCGGCAACTCCATCGACGACGCCATCGACGGGCTGACCCTCGACCTCTATGCCGCCCAGCCGGGCACCACCATCACCGCCGAGATATCCACCGACCTGTCGTCCATCAAGGACGCCATCACCGACTTCGTGGACGCCTACAACAGCTTCCGTGATTTCGCGCTGGCGCAGCAGGCGACAAGCAGCGACGGCACCAAGAGCGACGACGCCACCCTGTTCGCCGACAGCCTGCTGCGGCAGACGGTGAAATCCGTCTATCAGGCGCTGAACACCAAGGTCGCCACCGGCGACGGGTCGCTGTCGCTGGCCGATCTGGGGCTGTCGTTCGACGCGAACAACGCGCTGGACCTGGACGAGACCACGCTGAATTCCATGCTGGTCGATAATGTGGACGGGGTGCGCCAGCTTCTCGGCCTCACCATGACTTCATCGTCCAGCGACCTCCAGCTTCTGCGCTACACCGGCACCCAGAGCCGCCTGTCCTTCACCCTCGACATCACGGTGGGCGACAGCGGCAACCTGACGTCGGCATCGGTGGGCGGCGACGGCAGCCTGTTCACCGTGTCGGGCAGCCGCATCATCGGCAACAAGGGCACGGCGTATGAGGGCATCACCCTGGTCTACACCGGCAGCGCCAGCGCCAGCGTGGATGTCGGTTTCACCCAGGGCATCGCCGACCGCCTGTTCACCACGCTGGATGCGCTGGCCGCTGCCGACGACGGCCGCATCGCCACGCTGGTGTCGCAGATGGAAGCCACCAACACCACGCTCACCACCAAATCCGACGACATCAAGGCCCAGGCCGAGGATTACCGCACCCGCCTGACCGCCTATTACGCCCGGCTGGAGGCCGAAGCGGAAACCGCCAACATCCTGCTGCAGCGCCTGCAGCAGGAGGCCGACAGCAGCGACGACTGAGCCATAAGGAATCCCGTGCCATGATGACCAATCCTTCCGTCAGCAAAGCCCTGTCCGCCTATGCCACGGCCAACAGCACGGTTCCGCCGCTGATCGCCGTCACCCGCCTGTTCGAACGGGCCACCGCCAACGTCCAGCGCGCCCGCGAAGCCGCCCGTTCCCGGCGGTTCGACACCGCCTTCGCCGAGCTGGACCGCACCATCACCATCCTGACGGCGCTGGATTCCGTGCTCGACATGGGCCGCGGCGGCGGCGTCGCGCAGGATTTGCGGCGATTCTACCGTGTCATGATCCATCAGGCGGCCAGCATCCCCGCCCGCCCCGATCCGGTGGCGGCGGCGGACGGCGTGGCGCGCCAGCTTGGCGTGATGACGGAGGCATGGAAGACCGTTGCCCAAACCCATGGCACCCCCCGCCCCGCAGAACGCGGTGCTGGCCGTCACACACCCCCCGGAGCGACGGTTAAAGAACCGTCCGCATCGGTCATCGAAAGGTCGATGAAACATGCGAACGGCTCTCTCTTTGGCTGAGGAATGCCCGGCGGGCGGCATCGGCTGCCATCTGGCGCCGGTGTCGCCCGGCATGGCGGCGTCCGGGACCGACATGCCCGACGAAGCGCTGATGGCGCGCATCCGCGCCGGCGATCAGGACTCCTACCGCCGGCTGGTGCGCCGGCACCTGAAGCGCGCCTACGCGCTGGCCCGGCGCCTGTCGGGCAGCGACGCCGAAGCCGAGGACATCGCCCAGGATGCCTTTCTGCAAATCTGGCAGCGCCGCGCCCAGTGGAGCGACGAGGGCGCGCGTTTCACCACCTGGCTCTACCGCGTCATCGTCAACCGCAGCATCGACCACCGCCGGCGGCCCGTGGGGCAGGATCTGGAGGCGGTGGCCGAACCCGCCGACGCCGCCCCCGATGCGGTCAGCCTGATCCAGCGCCGCCAGATGGCCACCCGGCTGGGTGACGCCTGCCGCCGTCTGCCGCCGCAGCAGCAGGCGGCGGTCACCCTGTTCTATTTCGAGGGGCTGAGTGCCGCCGACACGGCTTCGGTTATGCAAATCAGTTTGGGGGCGGTAGAATCGCTGCTCAAACGTGCGCGTCAGCAGCTTCGCGGCCTGCTGCGGGCCAGCGCCCAGGCCGCGAAGGACGCCTTTGATGACTGACGACGATTTTCAGAAGCATCTCGACCGGTTCGGCGGCGACCTGGAGCGGTGGCCGCCGGCTTTGGCCGCGCCGGCCCGCGCGCTGCTGGCCCGGTCGCCCGGTGCGCAAGCCCGGCTGGATGCCATGGTGGCGATGGAACTCGCCCTGGCCGAGGCCAGGGCGGGGGAGGAGCCGCCGGACGATCTGGCCGACCGCATCTTCGACGCCGCCTTCGGCACGGGGGGCGGTGTGCAGGCCCGCGATGACGACGCCGACAGGGCGGCGGACCGTCTGAACTGACGGTCTGCCGCTTTTCCGTACCGCTGGTTTATGCGTCTGCCGCCGCGCCGCGGGTCAGGCGCCGCACGTCCTGGCCGATGCGCACCAGCGCATCGCGGGTGTGACGGGCGGTGTGGGCGCAAAAACGGCGGCGGGTGGACGGGTGCAGCGCCGGACGGCGGGCGGACCAGCCCCGGTCGAGGACGGGCGCCGGGTCCAGGCACCACACCGGCACGCCCAGGGCGCCGGCCAGATCGGCCACCGGGCCGGGCGGGGCCACCACCACGTCCAGGGCGGCGATCAGGGCGGCGGACTGCTCCATGTTCTCCATCAGGTCCAGGCCGCGCCAGCGGTGGACCGGCACCCCGAAGCGCCGCTCGGCGGCGGCGATCTCGGCGTTGCCGCCGCCGGGCTGCAGCGACACCAGCGTGACGCCGGGCGCCATCAGCACGGCGCCCCAGCGTTCCGGCTCCGCCCCCGGCACGCCGTGCCATGCCATGCCCACCCGCAGCCGGCTGCCGCCCACCTCCGCCAGCCGCCCGTGCCAGTCGGCGATGCGCCGGTCGTCGGCGTAGAGCCAGGACGAGCGCGGCGGAAACGACGGCAGCCGCCGCAGCACCGTGGCGCCGGAGGCGTGCAGGTCGCAGTTCACCATCTCCCACGGAATCGCGTGGGTGTCGGGCTGGCGCGGGCGGATGACGGCGCGGGGGAAGGAGCGGGCGAACAGCGACAGGTGCCGCCGCCCGCATTCGATGATTACGCTGCCCGCCGCCCGGATCAGGTCGGAATAGCGGCTGGCGGCCACCACATCCTCGTCGTCGCCGCCGGTCCACAGGAACAGGCTGCGCCCGGCCAGCGGCTGGCCCGCCCATTCCGGCACCGCCAGCCGCCGCCCGCCGGGGGAGGCCGGAACCGCCGGCTCCGGCGGGGCGGGGTCGGCACGGCGGGACCAGATGGAATGCCCCGACACCTCGGCCAGCGCGCGCATGGCCGGGGCGTGGCACGGGTCGATGGTCAGCGCCATGCGGAAACAGGCGGTGGCGCCCACGCTTTCCCCCTCCCCATGCAGCACCAGGCCAAGCTGGACCAGCGTGTCGCCGCGGTTGGGGTGCAGCCGGTGGGCCTGGACCAGACAGGCCGCGGCCTGTCCCGGCAGCCCGGCGCGGCGGTAGACCTGACCCGCCTCCACCCAGGCGGCGGGATCGCCGGGCTTGACCAGGGCGGCCAGGCGCAGGGTGTTCATGGCCGCGTCCATGTGCCCCACCACCGACAGGGTGTGGCCGATGTCGCGGTAGACGGCGGCGCTGTGGGGGGTCAGGGACGCGGCGGCGCGCAGGCTGCGCAGGGCGGCATGGGGCCGGTGCAGGGCCGCCAGTGCCTGTCCCAGCAGGTGATGGGCGGCGGCCAGGGACGGGGCGTGGGTCAGGGCGCAGCGGGCGCACAGGGCTGCACTGGCGTTGCGGTGCTGCGCCAGCATGGCGTGCCCCGCGGTCAGGTAGAGCGAAGCGATGGCCGATGCGGGGGAAAAGGAGTCCGGCGCCTGTCCGAGTCCGCTGCGTTCGTGCCACAGGGAAAAGGCGATGGCCCGTGCGCTTCTGTCGTCCATACCCATACGTACCCCAACTGTGGGCGAAGGCCGCCGGATGGTGCCGACGCTTTCCTTGGTACGTACGAAGCCGGGGAAGTCCTGTGAGTTTTTATTATCGGCGTCGATGCCGATTCTGTCCGATCAAGGGAGAGGATGCCGTCAGGCCGGCATGTCGGACAGGGGGTGGCCAAAGGCCCGGCCGCTCATGGCCACGTCGCGGTTGAACCCTTCGGCGACTTGATCGTTACCACCGGACGCGAGACAAAGGGTGACGTTGATGGCGGCGAGGATGGTGCGGTCGATCTGGTCGGGGTCGAGGTCGTACCGGCGGATGGCGGAAAGGGCGCGGGACACGGAATGGGCCATGACTCTCTTGCACTCCCGAAAGGGGCACCCCCGCACTGACGAAAGATTATATCTTTGGCGGAGCGGGTACCGGTATAACCTGTCGAACGTCATAATCTCTAACTTTTAATGCAAGGTTAAGCAAGTCTTTCATCACATGGATTACCCCCTTTGTGTGGCGGTGCCGCGGGGCATTTCGCCGCGGTTTTCAAGGGGGAGGGAGGATCCGATGATGCATATGCGACACGGGTTTGCGGCGGCTGCGCTGATTCTGGCCGCCTGTGCGCCGGAGCCGCCCGCCGAGGCGCGCTGGACTCCGCGGCCCGTCACCACCCAATCCTATGTCCCGTCCATCGCCCGGCCCGGCTCCGTCACCGCGTCCCCGGCGGCGGAGGGGGAGGGCAGGGGGACGGACCAGCCGCCCCGGCCCCGGCGGGGCAGTTCCACCCCCCCGCCGATGCTGAACGATCCCGGCCCGCCGCGCCCCATCCCGTTGCCGGCACCATCGGGATCGGAGGACGCCACCGCCCGTTTCAAGCAGGATCTGATGCGCCCCGATCTGGACCGGTTGCGCCACGACGACGCCATGGGCCGGCTGTCGCCGTTTGAACAGCGTGATCTCTTGAACCGGGAGCAGGAGATGCACCGGCTGGAAACCGATCCCTTGCGCCGCTGAGCGCCATATCCGCAAAACAAGGCGGGGCATTCGTGTTGCGCTTTGATGACGAACGTCTGGCCGGCGGGGCTGTTTTATTGAACGGCTGCTGCAAAGCCCGTATGGTCGGGCCGTTTTTCAGCGGCTTTCATCGTGGAAGAAAGGATGCCGTCCGTCATGCGCAACGTCACCGTAGCGGCAACCCAGATGGCCTGCGATTGGGACCGGGCCGGCAACATCGCCCGCGCCGAACGGCTGGTGCGGGACGCCAAGGGCCGCGGCGCCCACATCGTGCTGATCCAGGAACTGTTCGAGGCGCCTTATTTCTGCCAGGACCAGTATCACCCTTATTTCGATCTGGCGGCCCCCTTCGCCGGCAACCCGCTGATCGCCCATTTCGCGGCTCTGGCGGCGGAGCTGGGGGTGGTGCTGCCGCTGTCGTATTTCGAGCGGGCGGGCCAGAGCTATTTCAACAGTCTGGCGGTGATCGACGCCGATGGGCGGGTGCTGGGCAATTACCGCAAGAGCCACATCCCCGACGGCCCCGGCTATACCGAGAAGTTCTATTTCAGCCCCGGCGATACCGGTTTTCGGGTGTGGGACACGCGGGCGGGCCGAATCGGGGTGGGCATCTGCTGGGACCAATGGTTCCCCGAATGCGCCCGCGCCATGGCGCTGGCCGGAGCGGAGATCCTGTTCTACCCCACCGCCATCGGGTCGGAGCCCCATGATTCCACGCTGGATTCCAGTGGCCACTGGCAGCGGGTGATGCAGGGGCACGCGGGCGCCAACCTGATGCCGCTGGTGGCGTCCAACCGAATCGGCACCGAGGCGGGACGCAACGGCACCAGCATCACCTTCTACGGTTCGTCCTTCATCGCCGATCCCACCGGCGCCAAGGTGGCTGAGGCGGGCCGCGGCGAGGAGACGGTGCTGACCGCCACCTTCGACCTGGATGCGGTTGCCCACCAGCGCCGGTCGTGGGGCGTGTTCCGCGACCGGCGCCCGGACCTGTACCGGTCCCTGCTGACGCTGGACGGCGGGGTGCCGTAACCCCGCCACCTCTGCCGTGAACGGAGTCCCGGAACGCCGGCAGCCCCGCTGCCGGCGTTTTTCGTCGTGCCCGGCCCGCCGCGTGGGACGGGAGTGTGGACTCGATACTTCAAACGTATGATGGTGTTACATACATGCATATGCGTCTCTGACGCGCGCCATTCTCTGGCTTGATACTTTGGGATGATCCTCTTGCAATCGCGTTGACAGAAACAGGCTCCCCTGCCAAACAAGTCACCGATGCACAACCCCAAATACAGCGATAATCGATAGTGTATGGGGGCGCATATTATGCATGAAGGCATCAGTGATGCCTGTGTGCGATGCTGGGTGCTTAAAAATCAACTTAAAAATTGGATTCCATAGACGGCGTGATTGTCGTCGCTGGAGGAGGAAGCGTTTATGCTCGGATTGTACTCTCAACATGCGTCTGACTATCTTTTCTACCTGATGATCATCACGACATCGTTCTTTGCGCTGCCTATTTTTGTTGCTCCGCTGATGTGGGCCCGTCTGATGTTGTGGCGTATTCCCGACGATCTTGATCTTGCCGTGTATTTCGGGCGCTGCCTGGGGGCCTTCATCCTAGTGGTGGAGATCCTGATGCTTCGGGGGGTGACCACGGGCACCGGCCTCAGCTATGCGTTCGACGTCCTGTTCTGTGTCTACGGTTTCATGCTGGTGGTGCACATCTACGGCGCGTTCCGCCGGATCCAGCCCATCACCGAAACGCTGGAAATCGGTCTCTGGGCGCTTTTGCTGGTGCTGAACACGCTGTTCTACCCGGCGGCCTCGATCACTCTCTGACCCGACCGATCCCAACCATCGCGGCAGGCCGCCCGGCACAGACCGGGTGCGGCAGGGGGCCGGCTGCCCCGGCGGCGGGCCGGTCCTTCAAAACACCACCCCATCCGAAACGGGAGATCGCCCATGACCGGCCATGCGGAGGACTTGCGGGTTCACGACGCTCTTGCCGCGCACCTGCTCGGCCTGCTGCGCGGCATCACCGGGCTGGACGACGGCCGTCTGGGGCCGGGCACGCCGTTCGATGAGGCCGGGCTGGATTCGCTGGCGGTGGTCGCCTTCAACCGCCACGCCGAGACGCTGTTTCCCGGATTGCCCAAGACGCTCCTGTTCGATTGCCGGACGGTGGAGGATGTTTGCGCCCACCTGCTGCGCACCCATCCCGACGCGGTGCTGCGGCTGGCCGCCGGCCCCGTCCCGCCGGCTTTCGCCCCGCCGCCCACGGTTCCGGTGGCAGTGGCCCGTGACGAGGGGGAAAACCATGGCGCGGGGATGGACCATGATGAATGGCCCGATCTCCCCTTTCTCGATGCCGGCGGCGGTGGCGGCCCGTTCAGCGTGGCGATCGTCGGTGTGGGCGCGCGGCTGCCGGGTGTGCGGACGCTGGACGATTTCTGGCAGGCCCTGGCCCGCGGCGCCGATCTGGTGGGGGAGATCCCGCCCGTCCGCTGGCCCCTGGCCGGCTTCTTCGAAGCGGGCACGCCCGCGCGGACCAGCGGGCGCAGCTACGCCAAATGGGGCGCCTTCCTGGACGGGGCGGACCTGTTCGACGCCCAGTTCTTCGGCATTCCGCCGCGCGATGCCGCCCTGATCGACCCGCAGGAGCGGCTGTTCCTGGAGTGCGCGTGGCACGCCATGGAGGATGCCGCCCTGTTGGGCGAACGGGCGGAGAGCCTGCACGGCGACGGCGGACTCGACGTCGGGGTCTTCGCCGGGGTGACCACCAACAGCTATGCCCTTCTCGGCCCCGGCCACTGGCAGGCGGGGGGGACCGGGGTGCCGGCCGCCATGCCGTGGTCGGTAGCCAACCGCGTTTCCTATGCGCTCGGCCTGTGCGGCCCCAGCCTGGCGGTGGACACCGCCTGTTCGTCGTCGCTGGTGGCGCTGCATCTGGCGTGCGAGAGCCTGGCCCGCGGGGAATGCCGGGCGGCGGTCGCGGGCGGGGTCAACCTGTACCTTCACCCGTCGAAATACGTGCAGCTCTGCCAGCAGCAGATGCTGTCCTCCACGGGCCGCTGCCGGTCGTTCGGCGACGGTGCCGACGGGTTCGTCCCCGGCGAGGGCGTCGGCGCGGTGGTGCTGAAACCGCTGGATGCCGCCCGCCGCGACGGTGACCGCATCTGGGGCGTGATCCGCGGCAGCGCCGTCAACCACGGGGGCCGCACCAACGGCTACACCGTGCCCAGCCCGCGGGCGCAGGCGCGCCTGATCGCCCGTGCGCTGGACGGCTGCGGCGTCGATCCGTCCAGCATCGGCTATGTGGAAGCCCACGGAACCGGGACCATGCTGGGCGACCCGGTGGAGATCGACGGGCTGAAACAGGCCATGGGCACCACCGGCACCGGCCACCGCTGCGCCGTCGGCTCGGTCAAATCCAACATCGGTCATCTCGAATCCGCCGCCGGCATCGCCGCCCTGGTCAAGGTGCTGCTGCAGATGCGCCATCGGCGCATCGCGCCGTCCCTCCATTCCCGCACCCTCAACCCGGCGCTGGGGCTGGAAGGGACGCGGTTCTTCATTCCCCAGGAGCTGAGCGTCTGGCAGCCGGAACCGGCGGCGGGGGTGCTGCGGGCGGGGATCAGCTCGTTCGGCGCCGGCGGGGCCAACGCCCATGTGATCGTCGAAGAGGCCATGGCGGACGGGGCCGCATCCGCCGCCGCGGGGCCGCTGGTCTTCCCCGTCTCCGCCCGCACACCCGAGGCTCTGCGCGACGCCGTGGCGGCGCTGGCCCGCCATGTGGAAACCGCGGACGGTGGCGGGGACGGGCCGGCGTGGCTGGCGCGGCTGGCCTTCACGCTGCAATGCGGGCGCCGGCATTTCGATCACCGGCTGGCGGTGGCGGCGGCGGACCGGACGGCGCTGGCGGCGCTGCTGGCCCGCGCGCTGAGCGATGCCCCGGACGCGGACGGTGCCGCGGCCATCCACCGCGGCCGGGCGGGGCAGGGCGCCGCGGTGCCGGCGCAACCGCAGGCCCCGGCGCTTGCCGCCGCGTGGGTCCGCGGGGCCGCCATCGGCTGGCGTGCGCTGTGGACGGGGGATCCGCGGCCCGCCGCCGCCCCGCTCTATCCCTTCGCCCGCGACCGTCATTGGGTGGATGCCGGAACCGATACCGGGACCGAAAGCCATCCCTTCCCCGTGGCGGCGGATGATTTCTTCCTGCGCGACCACCGGATCAAGGGCGCCCCGGTGCTGCCCGCCGCCGCCTACCTTCATCACGTCCAGACGGTGGCGGCGCGCTGCGGCCTGGATGGGGCGGTAGAGTTCCGCAACCTCACCTGGGCCCAGCCCTTCCGTCTCAAGGAGGGGGAGGCCACGGGCGCCGTCGCCTGCACCGTGCGGCGGGACGGCGGATCCCGTCTGGCGCTGGAGGCCACGTCCGACGGTGGCGGCACGGTGCATTTCCGCGGGCAGGCGCTGCCCTGGACGCCTGCCGCCGCGCCGTCCCTGGACGCGGCGCGCGCCGGCTGCACCACGCCGGACGACGCCCGCCGCTGGTACGCGGTGTTCGAACGGCTGGGCATCGGCTACGGCCCCAGCTTCCAGTGCCTGGAGCGGGCGTGGCTGGGCGACGAGCAGGCGGTGGTGGAACTGCGGCGGCGGCCCGAGGGGCGGCCCGGCGGGGCGCTCGGCCCGCTCGATCCCGCCATGCTGGACGGGGCGTTGCAAAGCGCCTTCCTGTCGTCGGCATCGCTGCGGGCGGGGGAACCGGCGGCCTTCGTCCCCTACAGCGCGGCCTCGGTGCGTCTGCGCGGCGGCGGGCTGGGGGAACGGGCCTTCGTCCATGTGCGCCGCCGCCCGTCGCCCCCGGCGGGGATGGAATCCTTCGACATCACCCTCTTCGGCCCCGACGGTGCCGCGCTGGTGGAGATGGAGGATTTCACCTTCCGCCGCTTCGGTGGCGATGCCGGCGCCGAGACCCTGCATCTGCTCGAACCCGTGTGGGTGGACGAGGCGTTGCCCGCCGGTCCCGCGCCCCATGGGGCGCCGGCCATGCTGGTGTTCGGCGGGGATGACGGTCTGTGCGGCGCCTTGCGTGCGGCGGGGGCTGGCGCGGTCTGGCGGGCGCAGGAAAGCAGCCGGTTCGAATGGCACGGCGGTCATACCGTCGAATGGGATCCGGCCAGCCCGGACCATCCGGCCCTGCTCTGGCGCCTGCTCGCCGCGCAGCAGGCGTTGCCCGGCGTCATCGTCTTTACCATCGCCGGCCCGCCCGACGAGGAGCTGGACGCCGTTGCCCGCTGCGCCGAGGTTCTGCGCAGCCTGTGCCGCCACACCAGCGGCCCGCAGGTCCATGTGCTGGCCGTGCTGCCGTGGAACGGTGGCGATGCGCCGCCGCCGCCGGGCGCCGCCGTCACCGGCCTGCTGCGCTCCCTGAATCTGGAGGTGCCGGCGGTGACCGGCACCGTGCTGCAGCTCGACCGCGCCCTTCCCCATGCCCCGGCCATTCTGGACGAGGCCGCCCGCGCCCCGCGGGACGGGGTGACCGACGTGCGCCGCACCGGTGCGGCGCGCATGGTCCGGCGCACCCGCTTCATCGCGTCCCCGCCGCCGTCCTCCGCCGGCGAGCCGGCGTTCGCCGCCGGGGACGTGGTGGTGCTGACCGGCGGGCTGGGGGCCATCGGGCGCCGTTTCGCCGCGGAACTGGCGCGGGTGCCCGGCGTGCGCATCGCCCTGGCCGGGCGCTCCCCCGCCGGTCCCGAAACGGAACAGGTGGCGGCGGACCTCGGCCGTCACGGCGCCACGGCCCATTACTGGCAGGCCGACTGCGCCGACCGCGCCCAGGCGGAAGCCTTGCTGGCATCGGTGCGCGAACGGTTCGGCCCCGTCACCGGCATCATCCATTGCGCGGGCGTGCTGCGCGACGCCTTCTTCACGCGGCAGACGGCGGCGGACTGGGACGCGGTGCTGAACGCCAAGGTCCGCGGGGCCCGCTGGCTGGACGAGCTGACGCGCAAGGATCCGCTGAAGCGCTTCGTCCTGTGCTCGTCCCTGGCCGGGGTGTACGGCAACGTGGGGCAGAGCGCCTATGCCTATGCCAACGCCTGGCTCGACCGTTTCGCCGAACGGCGGGAGGAGTTGGTGCGCACGGGCGCCCGCCGCGGCGCCACCCTGTCCATCGCCTGGCCCCTGTGGCGGACGGAGGACGGGATGCAGGCCCCCGCCCATGTCACCGAATGGCTGGCCCGCAACGGCCTGTCGCTGCTGCCCGCCGACGACGGCGTGGCGGCGCTGCACGCCGGGCTGGCCGCGGGCCGGCCGCTGCTGATTCCCGTGCGGGGGCGGCGGGATGCGGTGGCGCGGCTGCTGAGGGCGGTTGCCCCGGTGTCATCCCCCGTTCCCGCCCTGCCCGTGTCCACCGTGCCCGCGTCCGCTCCGCCGGACGGGGCGGAGGAGGAGGGGGCGTCGGAAGCGGTGCTTCTGGCCTTTCTCACCCGCCAGCTTGCGGCGGTGACGGGAACGCCGCCCGGCCGGATCGACCCGGATGCGGCCCTGGACGCCTTCGGCCTGGATTCCATCCTGGTGATGGAGCTGAACGCGCTGCTGGACCCCCATTTCCCGCGCCTTCCCAAGACCGCCCTGTTCGAAAGCCGCAGCCTGCGCGCCCTGGCGCGGATGATGATGGACGAGCACGCCGCCGACGCCGCCCGCCTGTGCGCGGGGGAGGTGCCGCCGCCGTCCCGTCCGGACACGGCGCCCCCGGCCGAAGCCGTCCCCCGTCCGGCGGTCCCCGCCGCCCCCGCGGCACCGCGGGCCGGCGATATTGCCATCGTCGGGCTTGCCGGGCGTTATCCGGGGGCCGACGGCCTGGACGCTTTTTGGGACCATCTGGCCGCCGGTCACGACCTTGTGACCGAAATCCCCGGACGCTGGGCGGTGGAGGAGGGGGCGGCCCAGGGCCTGTACGCCCGCTGGGGCGGCTTCCTGTCCGACGTGGACAAATTCGACCCGCTGTTCTTCGGCATCTCCCCCCGCGATGCCGAACGCATGGACCCGCAGGAGCGGCTGTTCCTGCAGGCGGCGTGGCACGCGGTGGAGGATGCCGGCTACAGCCCCGAAACCCTGTCGGGCGCCCGCGGCGGGGCGGCTCTCCGCCGCCGCGTCGGCGTGATCGCCGGGGTAATGTACGGTGAATACCAGTTCTATGGCGCCGCCGCGGGGGTGGAGCGGCCGCGGGTGCTGACCAACTCGTCCTACGCATCCATCGCCAACCGGGTGTCGTTCTGCCTGGATCTCGACGGGCCGTCGTTCGCGGTGGACAGCATGTGCTCGTCGTCGCTGACCAGCATCCATCTGGCCTGCGACCTGCTGCGCGGCGGCGGATGCGACATGGTCATCGCCGGGGGGGTGAACCTGTCGGTCCATCCCTACAAGTACCGCATGCTGTCCGACCTGACCTTCGCCTCCACCGAAGGGAAGTGCCGCAGCTTCGGCGACGGCGGCGACGGGTATGTGCCGGGCGAAGGGGTGGGGGCGGTGCTGCTGCGCCCGCTGGACGACGCGCTGCGCGACGGCGACCACATCCGCGGGGTGATCCGCGGCAGCGACATCGGCCACGGCGCCCGCACATCCGGTTTCACCGTTCCCAACGCCGACGCGCAGGCCGACGTGATCCGCCGCGCCTTCCAGCGGGCGGGCGCCCCCTATGCCCAGCTCGGCTATGTGGAGGCGCACGGCACCGGCACCAGCCTGGGCGATCCCATCGAGATCCGCGGCCTGACCAAGGCGCTGGCCGCCCACCTGCCGCCGGGCCGGCGCTGCCCGGTGGGATCGGTCAAGGCCAACATCGGCCATCTGGAATCCGCCGCCGGCATGGCGGCCCTGACCAAGGTGCTCTTGCAGATGGAGCACGGCACGCTGGCACCGTCGCTGCACGCCGATCCGCCCAACCGCAACATCGACTTTGCCGCCACGCCGTTTTTCGTGCAGCGGGACCGCGCCGTCTGGCCGGCGCCCGTGGATGACGGCGGGCACCCCCTGCCGCGGCTGGCCGCTGTCAGCTCCTTCGGCGCCGGGGGCTCCAACGCCCATCTGATCGTCGAGGAGCATGTTCCCGCACCGCCGCCCCCGGGGCCGGCGGGGGAGGGGCCGTGGGTGTTCCCCTTCTCCGCCCGCGGACCGGAACAGCTTGCGGCCATGGTGCGGCGTTTCGTGGATTTCCTTGACCGTGCCGGGGCCGAAACCCCGGCGGACCTGCCGGGCCGTCTGGGGCGGCGCGGCTTCGCCCCCGGCGAGGTGGCGGCGACCCTGACCGCCGGGCGCCAGCATTTCGAAGAGCGGCTGGCCGTGGTGGCCGGCGGCTTCACCGCCCTGCGCGCGGCGCTCGTCCTGTTCCTGGACCCCGCCGCCACGCCCGGTGCCCTGGCCGCCGCGGGTGTGTTCCGCGGGCGGGCGGACGGCCTGCCGCCGGATGAGAACGGCACGGCGCCGGACGCGCTGGCCCGGCGCTGGGCCGGTGGCGGACCGCCGCCGCCGGTGGACGCATCGTGGCGCAAGGTGCCGCTGCCCGGATACGCGTTCTTGCGGCGGCGCTGCTGGATCGGCGATCCGCCGGCTCTCCCGGCGCCTTCCGCGCCGCCGCCGGCCACCGTTACGCCGCCCCCACTGACGCCGCCCCCACTGACGCCGCCCCCACTGACGCCGCCCCCACTGACGCCGGAAGACGTTCTGAAGCGTGTCGCGCGCCAGGAAATCACGCGGGAGGAGGCCCGCTCGCTGTTGCGGGCGATGGTCTGAGGCCGCCCCCACCACCGGACTTTCACGAGGTTGAAGACGATCATGCACAGCACGAGCATCGCCATCATCGGCGCGGGCGCCAGCGGCATCGGCGTGGGCAAGGCCCTGCGGCAGGCCGGCATCGAGGATTTCGAGATCATCGAGGCCACCGCCCGGTTCGGCGGCAACTGGCAGCCCGACGGCCCGGCGTCGAAGATGTACGACTCCGTCCACCTCATCAGCTCGCGGCGCAACACCCAGTTTGCCGATTTCCCCATGCCGCGGGACTATCCCGACTATCCCCGCCACACGCTGGTCTTCGATTACCTGGAGCGGCTGGCCGCGGCCCATGGGCTGGACCGCAAGACCCGCTTCAACACGGCGGTGGCCGGCATGCACCGCAGCCCCGGCGGCTGGACCCTGCGGTTCCAGGACGGGGGGGAGGCGGAATACGGCCTGGTGGTGGTGTGCAACGGCCTGCTGCGGCGCCCGCTGATCCCGGCCTACCGGGGCAGCTTCAGCGGCCGGATGCTGCACGCCGCCGACTACAAGTCCGCCGACCTCTTCCGCGGCAAGAGCGTTCTGGTGGTGGGCGGGGGCAATTCCGGCTGCGACATCGCGGTGGACGCGGCGCAGGCGGCGGGCCGCGCCTTCCACTCCACCCGGCGCGGCTACTACTACATGCCGAAATTCATCGACGGCCGTCCGACCCAGGAATGGCTGATGGAGCAGGCGCCGAAGTTCCCCGACCCCGATCAATACTGGGCGCACGTCCAGCGCACCTTCAAGCTGGCGGGCTACAGCGGCCCCGATTACGGGCTGCCGGAACCCGATCACGCGATTCATGAATGCCACCCGATCATGAATTCGCAGATCCTCTATTACATCGGCCACGGCGACGTGACGCCGAAACCCGATGTGGAGCGGTTCGACGGCGGCACCGTCCATTTCACCGACGGTTCGGCGGAAGCGGTGGACGTGGTGGTGTGGGCCACCGGTTACGACATCGACCTGCCGTTCCTGATGCCGGACGCGTTCGACTGGCGGCGGGAATTCGGGTCGCTGTTCCTGCGCATGGTGCCGCAGGCGTGCGACGATTTGCTGTTCGTCGGCTATCTCAACACCCCCTCGGGCATCGGCAATCTGGCCAACATGATGGGGCGGTTCGCCGCCACCTACGCCCGCGCCCGCCGCCACCGCACGCCCGCGTGGGACACCTTCCAGCAGATGAAGCGGCAGCCGTCGCTGGTGGATCTGGGCCAGCAGCGGTTCATGACCACCGCCCGCCACCAGTTCGAGGTCGATCTGTGGAAGTTCATCAAGGCCCTGAACTTTACCACCGCCAAGCTGGGCGAGGGGCTGCCGGAACTCGTCCCCGCCTGACCCGGCCGTCCGCACCACCGCCCGCCTCATGTCTTCCGGGAGCGCCCACCGATGAATCTCGCCCTTCTTCCGGCTTTCGGCCCGTCGATCAGCGCCGAGGACGCGCTTCTCCTGCTCGACCGCGCGGACGCACCGCCTCCCGTCTCCGCTCCCGCTCCCGTTCCCGTTCCCGGCGGGGCGGAGGGGGCATCCCTGGCCGTGCGGCTGGAGGAGGATCTGCAGGCGCTGGTGCTGTCGGTGCTGAAGATCGACGCGGCGGATTTCTCGCCCACCCGCCCGATGATGGATTACGGGCTGGATTCCATCGCCTCCACCGAGATCGGCAACCTGTTCACCGAACGCTACGGCATCACCGTGCCGCCGACGGTGTTCTTCGAGTTCCAGGATCTGCGGCGGTTCGTCGGCTGGCTGGCCGCCAACCACGAACCCGAGCTGCGGGCGGTCTATGCCGGCGCCCCGGCGGCGGCCGCGCCGTCCGTGCCGGCGTCCATGCCCGCGGCTCCGGTTCCGGTCCCGGCGGCTTCCCCGCCGCCCGACGGCGGAATGGACGATCTGGAGGCGCTGTGGCGGGCCAGTGCGCAAGAGCCGCCCAAGCGTTACGAACCCAGCCGGGATCTGCTGGCCTCCATGCAGGGGGCCGTCGATCAGGCCCGTATCGTCACCCTGCCGCGCCCCGGCGGCGGGGCGGCGCTGGAATGCGCGGTGTACGGGGATGGGCCGCCGGTCCTGCTGCTGGGTGGGCTGGTCATGCACTACAGCGTGATGTGGCGGCTCCAGCTTCGGGATCTGGGGGCGCGGCACCGGCTGATCATGATCCACATGCCCGGCTGCGGCGGGGCGGAGATCTACGACGGGCTGACGCTCGACACCCTGGCCCGTGACGTGGCGCTGGTGCTCGACGGGCTGGGGGTGACGCAGCCGCTGCCGGTGGTGGGCTATTCCTTCGGCGGGGTGCTGGCGCAGGCTTTCTGCCTTGCCTATCCCGCGCGCTGCTCGGCCCTGGCGGTGACGGTCAGCACGCCGGTTCCCGACGGTGCCACCGATTTCCGCACGCTGATGAGCGAATTGCAGCGCAGCGAGCGGTTCATGGAGATCAACCGCGGCTGGAGCATCCCGTCCCTGCCCATCTACCAGCGCGTCATCGAAGGCATCGCCCTGCTGCCCCGGCTGGAGAGCATCGCCGTGCCCACGCTGGTGGCCGCGGGCGGGGAGGACCGCTACATGCCCCCGTCCTATGGGCGTCTGATCGCGGAGCGCGTGCCGGGCGCGCGGCTGGTGGAGTTTCCCGACGCCGGCCACCTGCTGGGCTTTACCCACCACGATGCCTTCAACCGCCTGCTGCTGGATTTTCTGGCCGGGGCGGGGGATGCGGACGGGGCCGGGGTGCCCGCGGTCTTCCGGGCCGCCGACGCCGCCAGCCTGCGGGCACTGGCCGATTACGTGCGGACGGGCGAACAGGGGCATTGCGCCATCCTGTCGGCCCCGGCGGCGCAGACCGCGGTGCTTCTCAACCGGCTGTTCACCGCGGGCAAGGCCGAACCCGCCACCTATGCCACCTTCTTCCTGACCGGGCTGGAAGAGGCGTTCGACGCCGCCCTGCGCCTGTCGCGCCACCGGGCGCGCAACCGCTTTCCCACGGGGACGGGCACGGTGGTGGTGCTCGACCCCGGCGGACGCTGGGGGGATTACACCGACCCCCTGCGGCGGGGGCTGGACGACGCGCTGGTTCCCGGAATCCGCGTGCTGGCCGACACGGCGGAGGCCGAGACGCTGGTGCGCGCCGCCGGTCCCGGCGCCCTTGCCGCCGCCGCCTTCGTGGTGCCGCCCGCCGGCTCCGCCGCCGATGCCGGACGGTTCCTGGCCGCGGCGCGCGTTGCCGGGGTGCTGGGCATCCTGGTGGACCGGAACGATCCGGTGCGGGGGGCCGCCGGCTGGATCGCCCCGGCCCTGGCCGAACACCCGGATGTGATCGTGGTGGGGGAATCCCTGTCGGGCGGGCAGGTGCCGGTGGCCGCCTGTCTGGTGCACGAGGCCGCGGGCAACCCCTGGCTGATGACGCCCAACGAAAGCTATGTGCGCCATGTGATGACCAGCTTCGGTTTCACCCTGGCGCTGGCGCGGGATCACCTGCTGGCCCACCTGGACGGCCGCCTGTCCCCGGCGGACCGGGAGGAGCTGCGGCGGATCGGGGACAGCCCCGAAGCCGCCTATGGCGCCCACCTGCGCTACGGCAATCCGGGCTATGCGCGGGTGGCGCGGCAGCACGGGTTCGATGCACGGTTCCATGGGGCGCACGGGGTGCGCTCGCGCCTGAGCGAGGAGGGGGAAGCGCCGCGGGACATCATCGACTGCTTCGTCAACGTCGGCACCTGCCCCCGCGGCCTGAACCCGCCGGACGTCATCGGCACGGTGGCCGGCGCCCATGACCGGACCCGTGATTACTGGCGCGATCTGGCCGCGTTCCTGGCCGAACGCACGGGCCTGCCCCATGCGGTGCCGGCGTCGAGCAACGTCACCGCCGTGGAAGCGGCGCTGACGCTGGGCCTGCTGGCGGCACCGGAACGGCGCCGGCTGCTGTGCTTCACCGGCGGGCTGGGGTTCACGCTGCTGACGGCGGCCTCGTCCTTCGACACGGTGTTCGACATCTTCCGCAAGCCCTTCCTGCCGGTTCACCGGCACACGGTGTTCATCGACCCCGCCGCCCCGGACGCCGCGGAACGGCTGGAGGCGGAACTGCTGAGCGGCACCGTGGCCATGGTCTGGTTCGAGACCATCCAGGTGGACGCCAACGCCTCCCGCCCGCTGCCCGGGCATCTGATCGCGCTCGTCAACCGCCACCGCGCCCGCGGCGGCTATCTGGTGGGGGTGGACGAAACCCAGACCAATCTGGTCACCGGCCATCTGCTGCACAGCGGCGGGCTGGTGCCGTCGCCCGATCTGGTGGCGCTGGGCACGGCGCTGTGCGACTCCCTGGTTCCCATGGGGGTGGTGCTGGCCGGCGGGGCCGTCATGGACCGCGCCCGCCGCACCAACCCCGCCCGCGTGGCGGATCTGGAGGCCCGCGGCGTCAACCAGCTCTGCGCCCACATCGCCCTGAACAGCCTGCGCGCCATCGAGGACGGCGGCCTGATGATCCGCGCGCGGGAGACGGGGCGCTACTTCAAGCAGGCGCTGGAGGCGGTGAAGCGCGATTTCCCCCTGGTCCGCGATGTGCGCGGCGAGGGGCTGCTGCTGACCATCGAGCTGGACCTGACCGGCCACGACCCGTTCGTGGAGCGCAGCTTCGGCTATCTGCTGTGGGGCGCGATGCTGCGTGACCGGGAGGCCGGTGTCGCGGTGGCGGTGTGCCCCATCCACAACACCTGTCTGCGCTTCCTGCCGCCGCTGACCATTGCGCGGGACGAGGTGGACATCATCATCGCCACCCTGCGCCGGGCGCTGGCCCTGGGCGTGGACGGGATCCTGCGCGATTGCGCGGCCCACAACCGGCGGCGCGGCAACGAACGCATGGCCGGCTATCTGGCCGGACTCATCAAACCTCATCCCAAGGGGAACAGCATGGACGACACCACGACGGGCCGGGCGCCGGCCCCCATCCGCCTTTCCACCGCCGGTCCTTCCACGGCGGGGCATGGCGCGGCGGAACGTTCGGGCGATCTGCGCGTCTGCATCATCGGCGCCGGGGTGGGCGGTCTCGTCACCGCCCGCGCGCTGAAGGAAAAGGGAATCGCGTTCGACTGCTTCGACAAGCGCGACCGCATCGGCGGCATCTGGGCCTTCGACACGACCGGGGAGCACACCTCGGTCTGGTACAACATGAACATGAACACACCGCGGGGGCTGTACCAGTTCACCGGCTTTCCCATGCCGGCCAGCTACCCCGATTTCCCGTCGCACCAGCAGGTGCACGCCTATCTGGAAAGCTTCGTCGATTACTTCGGCCTGCGCGGCGGCATCCATCTGAACCGCGCGGTGGAACGGGCCGAACGGTTGCCCAGCGGCCTCTGGCGCGTCACGCTGGCGGACGGGGAGGTCCGGCTCTACGACGCCGTGGTGGTGGCGAACGGGCATCACAACACCCCCAACTATCCCACCTACGCCGGCCGGGATTCGTTCGAGGGAGAGGCGGTCCATTCCAAGTTCTACCGCTACCGCCACGGCTACCGCGACCAGCGGGTGATGGTGGTCGGGGTGGGCAACAGCGGCGCGCAGATTGCCGTGGACGTCAGCCACGACGCGTCCATGACCTATCTGTCCCTGCGGCGCGGCGTCTATGTGCTGCCCCATTACCTGTTCGGCGTCCGCATGGACAAGGTGATGTGGAAGCTGAACAGCTGGTGGGTGAAGAAGATGCTGCCCCACCCGCTGTTCGGGCTGATGTTTACCGGCCTGTACAATCTGGTGATCGCCAAGAACCGTCAGATGGGCATGCCCAAGCCCGACCATCTGATGATGTCCAGCCTGCCCACTCTGTCGGAGAACTTCGCCAACCGCATCGGCGACGGCAAGCTGAAGATCGTGCCCGAGGTGCGGCGCATCGACGGCAAGACCGTGCATCTTGCCGACGGCACCAGCCTGGAGGTGGACAAGATCATCTATTCCACCGGCTACCGCACCGATTTCCCCTTCTTCGATCCCGGTTTCCTGACGGTCGAGGACAACCGCATCCCGCTGTACAAGCGCGTGTTCCTGCCCGACGTGCCCAACGTGGCCTTCGTCGGTGTGTTCCAGGCCGTGACCTGGGGCTTCCTGGACATGATGGAAAAGCAGGCGGTCATGGTGGCCGATTATTTCAGCGGCGCCTACCGCCTGCCGCCGCCGGACGAGCAGAGGGCCGACATCGCCCGCGAGATCAAGGTGATCGAGCGCGAGTTCCTGTCCACCCTGCGCAACAATTACGAAATGCACGGGCCGACCTACATGCACGATCTGGATGTGGAGCGGCGCCAGGGCGCCCGGCGCGCCAGGGCGGCGGGGTTCGCCCGCCCGGTCGAGCCGCGGGCGGCGGCCTTCGACGCCGCCGCGGCGGACGAGGCCCGCATGGCCGCCGCCGACTGACCCGGCTGGTCCGCAAGAGAAAGGGGGCAGGGCCGTGCCGCATCCGGTTTCCACCGATCCTTCCGCCGCCGTTCCCGCGGCGGCACCCGTTGCCGTCGTCGGGATCCACGGGCGGTTTCCGTCCGCGCCCGACCTGCGCGGTTTCTGGGACCATCAGGTGCAGGGCCGCGACGCCGTGGGCCCCGTTCCCCCCGCCCGCTGGCGGTGGGAGGATGTGTTCGGGGAACCGGAGGACGGCCATGACCGGACCTACGCCAACCAGGGCGGGTTCATGCCGCTGGCCGACCGCTTCGACCACCGCGCCTTCGGCATCACCCCGCGGGAGGCGCAGACCATGGACCCGGCCCAGCGCCTGTTCCTCCAGACCGCCTGGGCGGCGCTGGAGGACGCGGGCCACCCGCCGGGAACCCTGGCCGGACACCGGGCCGGGGTGTTCGTGGGCGTGGGGCACACCGACTACCCGGCCCTGATGCGCCGCGACCGCGTGCCGCTCGACGTCTACCGCGGCACCGGCATCGCGTTGACGGCCATCGCCAACCGGGTGTCGTTCCTGTTCGATCTCCGCGGGCCGAGCGAGGCGGTGGACACCGCCTGCTCGGGGTCGCTGGTGGCCATCCACCGGGCGGTGCAGGCGATCCACGCCGGGGAATGCACCCTGGCCATCGCCGGGGGCGTCAACCTGCTGCTGGCCCCGGAACTGTTCATCGCCTTCGCCAAGGCCGGGATGCTCAGCCGGTCGGGCCGCTGCCGCACCTTCGACGCCCAGGCCGACGGCTATGTGCGCGGCGAAGGGGTGGGGGCGGCCGTGCTCCGCCCGCTGGCCGACGCCGAGCGGGACGGCGATTTCATCTACGGCGTGATCCGCGGCAGCGCCGTGAATCATGGCGGGCGGGCCCACAGCTTCACCGCTCCCAACGTCCGGGCGCAGGCGGCGGTGGTGGGCGCTGCGTGGGACAAGGCCGGGGTGCCGCTGCGCCGCGCCGCCCTGATCGAAACCCACGGCACCGGCACCCCCCTGGGCGACCCCATCGAGATCAACGGGTTGAAGACGGCGCTGGGGGACGACGGCGCCGGGGGCGGTCCGATCGCGCTGGGCGCGCTGAAATCCCACATCGGCCATCTGGAGGCCGCCGCCGGCATCGCGGCGGTGATCCGGGCGCTGCTGGCCCTGCGTCACCGCGCGGTGCCGGGAAACCTGCACCACGGGGCGCTCAACCCGCACATCCGCCTGGACGGCACGCCGTTCACCATTCCCTGCGCCACCGCTTCCCTTGGCGGCGGGGATGGGGAGGACGGTTCTCTGTACGCCGGCGTCAGCTCCTTCGGCTTCGGCGGGGTCAACGCCCATGTGGTGCTGCAATCCTATGATTCCTCGGCCTATGATTCCTCGGCCTATGATCCCCCGGCAGGCAGCGGCGATGGGGCGGAGGACGGTCGCCCCTGTCTCTTTGTGCTGTCGGCCCATGACGGGGATGGTCTGACGGCCCGCGTGCGCCAGCTTGCCGCCTTCCTGGCGGAAGCCGAAACCGTTGCCGTGCCCGACGCCGCGCTGCTGAAGACGCTGGTTGCCGCGCTGGGCCTGCCGCCGTCCGATGCCCGGCGGGCGGATGGGGTGCCGCTGGCGGGGCTGGGTCTGACGCCGGCCCGGTTTGCCCTGGCACTCCGGGCCGCCGGGGCCGCGCTGGGGCGGACGGTGGGGCTGGCCGACGTCCGCGACTGCGTGACGCTGCACGAGGTGGCGCAGCGGCTGGGCACGCCGGCCCCGGCTGTGGTGGACGGCGGTGACCACCTGTGCAGCCGGACGGCGCTGGCCCCGGCCCTGATGGGGGCGGTGACCCCGGCCCGCATCGCCCGCAGCCTGATGGAGGGCCGCGACGCCCTGCCGGAACGGCTGGCGGTGGTGGCGCGCGGGTGCCGCGGGCTGCTGGACGTGCTCACCCGCTATCTGGCCGACCCGGTGGCGGCGGACCCGGCGTGGGTCCGCGGTTCGGCGCGCCGCGGCGGTCCCTCGTCCACAACGCCCCCCGCGGCGGCGGACGCATGGCCCGATGACGCGGCCCTGCTGGCGTGGGGCCGGCATTGGTGCGCAACCAAGGGGGCGGCGCTGGATTGGTCCGCCCTGTACGGCCCCGCCGAAACCGCACCGGCACGGTTGCCGCTGCCCGCCTGTCCGTTCCGTCTGGACCGGGTGTGGTACGAGCCGGGAACCGCCGCCGCTCCCACCGTCCCGGCGGTTCCGGCCCCGGCGGTATCGTCCCTTCCCGCGGATGGGCTGATCGGCTCGTGGCGGGAGGCGTGGGCGTGGTCGCCCGTGCGCCCGCCGTCCTCGCTGACGGCCCTGGCCGTGGCGCTGGAGCAGCGGCGCAGCCTGACCGGTCTGGCCTTCGGCCCCCCGGCCGAGGTCACCGCCCACCGCACCGTCCTGGCCCGCGGTGCGCTGGAGGTGCAGGGTCTGGCCGGTGCCGGCGTTCCGCGGGTGCTGCTCCAGGCCCGTGTGGGGGCGCTCTTTCCCGCCACCGCGGGGCCGCCCGTGCCGCCGCTGGAAACGGTGGATGCGGATGCGGTCTATGGCGCCCTGGCCGAGGGCGGTCTCAATCTGGCCCGGCCCTTCCGCTGTGCCGAACGGTTCGAACGCGGGCCGGGGCTCCTGGCCGCGCGCCTGCCGGACGCCGGCTGGCCGGCGGGGGAGGGGGCGCTGTGGACGGCGGTGCTCGCCACCGCGGTTTTGGGCATGCACGCCCTTCACGGGCATTCGTCCCCCGGGGACGGCGGGGCGTTGCGGCTGCCGTGGCGCATCGCATCCGCCGCCTTCGATCCGGTGGCGGCGCACCGCCCGGCCCGCATCGTGGTGCGGTGCGGGGGTACCGGCCCGGCGTCCGTCCATGTCTGGGGAGCGGGTGGGGCGCCGGCCCTGGCGCTGGAGGGCATCATGATACGCCCGGTTCCGATGGCGGCGGATGCCGTGACGGCGGAACCGGCGCTTCAGGCGGGGGCAGCGGAATGAGGGCCATTGTCTTCCCCGGTCAGGGCAGCCAGCGCCGCGGCATGGGAGCGGGCCTGTTCGAGCGTTTCCCCGATCTGGTGCGGGAGGCCGACGCGGTGCTGGGCTATTCCATCGCCACCCTGTGCCTGACCGATCCCGACGGTGTGCTGAACCGCACCGCATTCACCCAGCCGGCCATCTATGTGGTGTCGTGCCTGGACTACCGCGCCCGGTTCGGGGCGGGTCCGGCCCCGCACTTCCTCGCCGGGCACAGCGTCGGCGAATACGCGGCGCTGGAAGCGGCGGGGGCGGTCGATTTCGCCACCGGGCTGCGCCTCGTCCAGAAGCGCGCGGAGGTGATGGCGGAGGCCGACGGCGGGCGGCTGGCCGCGGTGGTCGGGCTCGATCCCGATGCCGTGGAACGGCTGGTGGCCGGCTGCGGCATCGCCGGGATCGAGATCGCCAACATCAACAGCCCCACGCAGGTGGTGGTCGGCGGCCCCGACGAGGCGGTCCGCACCTTCACCGCCCTGTGCGGCGAGCGGGGACACCGGGCCGTCCCCCTGCGGGTCAGCGGCGCCTTTCACACGGGGGCGATGGCGGCGGCGCGGGAGCGGTTCCGGGACTTTCTCGGCACCGTCACGTTCCGCACCCCGGCCATCCCGGTCATCGCCAACCTGACGGCCCGGCCCCATGATCCGGCGTGTTTCGCCGACACCCTGTCGCGCCATGTCGCCAGCCCGGTCCTGTGGATGCGCAGCGTCGAATACCTGTTGGCGGCCGGGGTGGAGCGGTTCGAGGAAATCGGCACGGTCCCCATCCTCACCCCCATGATCGCGGCCATCCGGGCACAGGCAACCCCGGTGGCGGCGGGCTTCGCACGAGCGTTCGGGTGCAGCGGGCCGCTGGTGGCGGGATCGCTGGGCGGCGGCATCGCCGGCCCGGCGCTGGTGTCGGCCCTGGCGCGCGGCGGCGTCCTGTCCATGCTCGACACCGAGGGGCTGGAGACGGCGGCCGTGGAGGCGGCGCTGGCCGGGCTGGGCGCCGATCCCCAGGTGCGGGGCCGCTTCGGCCTGTCCATCACCGCCGACCCGGAGAACCCGGACGCCGACGGGCGGCTGGTGGATCTGGCGCACCGCCACGCCGTCCGGTGCGTGGAGGCGCGCGGCTACGCCGAACCGTCGCCGGCCTTGCGCCGGTACCGCCGCGAGGCGGGAAACCGCATCATCGCCCGTGTCCAGGATGCCGATGCCCTGGCGGCCTTCGCCGGTCCGCCGGACGGGGAGAGGGCAGTGGACGCGCTGTGCGTCGATCTGCACCCCTGGCGGATGCCGGGCGGCGGCGGGGCGCCGTTCGACCTGCTGCGCGCGGCGCTGGCCCGGCGGGACGCGCTGGGACCGGCGGCCCCCTTCGTCGGGGTGAGCGACATCGGCGGCACCCCGGAATCGGTGTGGGGCCTGCTGGCGCTGGGCGCCGATTTCGTGATGGCCGGCGGGGTGTTCCTGACGGCGGACGAAGCGGCGCTGGATGCCCCCCTGCGCGATGCCCTGCGGGCGGCGGACGCCGCCGATGTGCGGCTGGTGCCCGACTGGCGCCACCCGGCCTTCGCAACCGCATCGCTGGCGTTTGCGGAAGACGGCGTTGCCCGGCGTGCGGCGGTGCTGCAGCGCCTCTACCTTCAGGACGGCATCACCGATGAGGAGCTGCAGGCCGCCGGCCTGTCCGGCGCCCCCGATGCGGGACCGGACGCGGTGCGCGGCTGGCTGCGCGCCGCGGCGGTCCGCGACCTTCGTCCCCGGCTGATCCCCTGCGACGGGACGCTGGTGCCCTTCAACCGCCGGCGGCGCGGGGCGGGGTGGCCGTCCGGCTTTGCCGCCCTGACGCTGGCGGAATTCCTATGCCCACCGCGGCCCCCCGACCCTGCCACAGAAAGGACGGCATCATGACCGCCCCCATCCCCGACGCCCCCATCCCCGACGCCCCCACCCCCGACGCTATCGCCCGCCGCATCGCCGGCTTCATCGCCGACACCACCGGGCTGCCGCCCGACGACATCGAGGGCGATGTCAACCTGGGCGCCTATGGCCTGACCTCCACCGCGGCGGTCACGCTGATCGGCGTGCTGGAGGACGCGTTCACCCTCACCCTGTCGCCGACGCTGATCTTCGAACACCCGACCATCGACGAACTGGCCCACGCCGTCGCCGGGCACGCCGCCTGAACGGCGCCCGCCGGCCCTATGGGAAACCGCGCATGTTTCAGAAAACGCAGATGACGCCGAACGAGCTTCTGTCCGCCATGGGAACCCTGGCCGTTCCCGACGCGCTCGCCCTCCGGGCGCGGCTGCACCCGGACAGGATCCTCTTCACCTTTTTGGACGACGATGGGGCCGAGGCCGGGCACCTGACCTACCGCGATGCGTGGCGGCGGGCCCGCGGCGTGGCCGATCACCTGGAGCGCATCACCGCGGCCGGCGACCGGATCATGCTGTTCTTTCCCCAGGGGCTGGATTTCATCGTCGCCTTTCTGGGCTGCCTGATGGCCGGGCGCATCGCGGTGCCGGTCAATCTGCCGACCCGCCGCCGGGTGGAACGCTGCGCCGGCATCATCGCCGATTCCGGTGCCGGCGTGGCGCTGGCCCCCGCCGGGCAGATCGGCGGGCTGGCCGACTGCTTCACCGGGACCGGGGCGGAAACGCTGGCGTGGGTGGGGGCCGACACCCTTCCCCCCGCGGATGGCGGCCCGGCGGACGATGCCCTCGTCCCCGCCGCCGATCCGGGGGCGGTCGCCTTCCTGCAATACACCTCCGGTTCCACGTCCGCGCCCAAGGGGGTGATGGTCACCCACGGCAACCTGACGGCCAACCTGCGCATGATGCGGGATTCGTGGGAGCTGGACCACACCACCGACATGGTGTTCTGGCAGCCGCACCATCACGACATGGGCCTGATCCTCGGGCAGCTTCTGCCCGTGGTTCTGGGCAACCGGTCGGTGCTGATGGCGCCCAACACCTTCGTCCGCCGCCCGGCCCTGTGGCTGGAGGCCATCTCCCGCTACCGCGCCACGCTGGCCGGCGGCCCCAACTTCGCCTATGCCCTGGCGGTGGAACGCTATTCGGAAGAGAGGCTGGCCGCTCTCGATCTGTCGTGCTGGACCGTGGCGCTCAACGGTGCCGACGTGGTGCGTCCGGCCACGCTGGCCCGTTTCGCCGCCCTGCACGAAAAGCACGGCTTCCGTTCCGACAGCTTCCTGCCGTGCTACGGGCTGGCCGAGGCGACCCTGTTCGTGTCGGGCGGGCCGGTGCGGCGGCCCACCCGCATCACCACCGTGGATGTCCGCCGGATGGAGGCCGACCGCCGTATCGAGCCCCCCGCCACGCCCGAGGGGGCCCGCGCCCTGGCCGGCTGCGGCGAGCCGTCGTGGGAGGTGGAGGTGGTCATCGCCGATCCCGTCACCGGCCGCCCCTGCGGTCCGGGGGAGGTGGGGGAGATCTGCCTGTCCGGCCCCTCGGTCGCCGCCGGCTATTGGCGCAACCCCGAGGCGACGGAAAAGACCTTCCGCGCCCGGCTGGACGGCCGGCCGGGCAAGGGTTTCCTGCGCACCGGCGACCTGGGTTTCCTCGGGCCGGAGGACCGCCAGCTCTACATCGGCGGGCGGCTGAAGGACGTCATCATCTGTGACGGGCGCAACCTGCACCCCGAGGATATCGAATACTCGATCCTGGAGGCGTGCGAGGGCACGCGGCCCCAAAGCTGTGCGGTGTTCAGCCACGATACCGCCGGCCCCGGCGGCAACGGCCAGCGGCAGGAGATCGTCGCCGCCATCGAGGTTGACCGCAGCATCAAGCGCCGGCTGGCCGACGACGGCAAGCGGTTCCAGGCGGCCATCCGCGCGTCTGTCGCCGAAGAGCACGGCATCGCCATCGGCCGCATCCTGTTCGTGCCGCCGACCGCCATGCGCAAGACCACCAGCGGCAAGATCCAGCGCAGCCTGATGCGGCAGCTCTACCTGAGCGGCACGCTGGAGGTCATCAGCGGCACGCTGGAGGTCATCGCACCGTGACGGCGGTGACGGCGGACATCGCGGCGGCGGGCCGGGGGGCGGATTTCGTGGTGATCGGCGACGGCGGGCCGCCGCCGGTGGGGGTGGTCTGCTTCCACTTCGCAGGGGGCAGCGCCCAGAGCTTCTTCCGCTGGCGCGGTGCCGCCCGTGCCGCCGGCTGCGCGCTGATCGCCGCGGAGCTGCCGGGCCGGGGCCGGCGCCTGCGCGAAGGGTTCGTGCCGTCGCTGGCGTCCGCGGCGATGGCCCTGGCCCGGTCCTTCGCCGCTCTGGCCGCGGCGATGCCGGACAAGCGGTGGGTGTTCTTCGGCCACAGCATGGGGGCGCTGCTGGCCTATGAGACGGTGCGCCGGCTGCGGGCCGATGGCGGACCGCAGCCCCAGGGGCTGATCGTATCGGCCCGCCATGCCCCCGGCTGGCACCCGGTGTCCAGCGGCCTGCCGGAGCTGTCGGACGAGGCGCTGTGCGATTACCTGCGCCATCTGGACGGGACGCCGGCGGCGATTCTGGACAACCCGGCGTTCATGGCGATGGCGCTGCCGATCCTGCGGGCCGATCTGGGGCTTTTGTACGGGTACGCCCATGTCTTGGGTCAGCCGCTGGACATGCCCGTCCTGACCATCGGGGCCAGCGCGGACGGCCGCGTGCCGCTGGAGGCGCTGGTGGCGTGGGGCACGGCGACGCAGGGGGCGTTCCGGCTGCGCATGGTGCCGGGCGGGCACTTCTCCTTGCTGGACGAACCGGCCATCGTGTTCGACGCTGCCCGGGAAATGGCGAACGGAAGGAACATGGCATGAAATGGATTCTGCCCCTGTGGGGTCTGCTCGCCGTCTGGCCGGGGGCCGCCCCGGCCCAGGACGGCGGGCGGAGCACCAGCGATCTCAGCTATGAAATGCACATCGACTCCGACAAGCGGTTCAAATGCCTGTACGGCTATGCCGCGTCGAAGACGGGCGACCATGCCTCGGCGGTGCGGATCTTCGAGGACTGCATCCGCCGCTGGAACGACGTCTATTCCATGATCTGGCTGTCGGAGCTGTATGAATCCGGCCTTGGCGTGCCCAAGGATCCGCAGGCCGCCACCGACCTGATGCGGCGCGGGGCGGAACAGAACGACGAGGCCGGCTACTCCGTCCTGGCCCGCTACCACTACGGCGTGGCGCTGTACGAAGGCCATGGCGTGGCCAAGGACACCGAGGCCGGGCTGCGCTGGCTGCGCCGTGCGGCGGCGGAGGGGCTGCCGGACGCCCAGGCGTACCTGGACCGGCTGGGCGCCCCCGCCAACTGACGGGGGCTGTCCGATCCGCCCGGCGGCGCGGATCAACACGCGCGATTGCGAATCGCTCTCAAATTGTGTTAGCTCACGGTGCCGGCTCCCCAGCGGGGCCGGCGTCTTTTCATGGGCGCAAGAGGGCTCCGATCCATGAGCAAGGGGGCGCCGCCGGGGCTGCTCACCGCCTTCCTGGTGCATTACGACGAGCTGGTGCGCCGTCTGTCCCGCCGTCCGGGGCTGGCGGGGCAGGCGGGCGATGTGATGCAGGACGCGTGGCTGCGGCTGGCGGCCCCGGCGGCCGAGGATGGTGACGCGCCGGCCATACCCGAAGACGTGCGCGATCCGCGGGCCTTCGTCTTTCGTGTCGCCGGCAATCTGGCGGTGGATGCCCAGCGCCGCGCCTGCCGCGCCCAGCGGATCTTTGCCCCGGCGGAGGCGGGCGACGCCACCGTCGATCCGGCGCCGTCGCCCGAGGCCCGGCTGCTGGCGCGTGAACGGCTGCGGCGGCTGGATGCGGCCCTGGACGACTTGCCGCCCAAGGTCAGGACGGCCTTGCTGCTGCACCGGGTGGACGGGCTGACCCACAGCGCCATCGCCGCACGGCTGGGGGTGTCGGAAAGCATGGTTGCGAAATACATCGCCCAGGCGCTGCGCCATTGCCGCCGCCGGCTGGATTCCGCCGGCCTGGTTGAAAAATAATGGGAATGGACGCTCCGGGAACGGTGCCGCCGTTCGTCTATAAGACAGGCCGAGCCTGAAGCCGCCTGAGGGACCATGCAGCAGCACAACGACAACACGCCCGGCGCTCCGGGGGATCTGGTGGACGAGGCGCTGGAACGGCTGGCCCGTTCCTCCGCCGATCTCGCGGCGTGGCGGGCCGGATCGCCGGAGCATGAAGCGGCGGCGCAGGAGGCCGAGGCGCTGTGGCGCGATCTGGGTGCCACCCGCGCCGCCGCCGAGCACCGCCGCACCGCGTCCCGGACGAAATCCCGGTCCTGGCGGCGCCCGGCGGCGGTGGCCGCCGCCGTCGTGCTGTCCCTCGCTCTCGGGCGGTGGGCCATGCCGCCGCCCGCCGACTACGCCGCCCCGGCGGGAGGGCGGGAAGAGGCGGTGCTTCCCGACGGCAGCCGGGCGACGCTGAACGCCGGAGCCGAGGTGTTGGTGGACTTCACGGATGCGGCGCGGCGGGTGGAGATCCGCACCGGGGAGGCGCTGTTCGCGGTCACCCCCGACCCGTCCCGGCCCTTCACCGTGACGGCGGGGGGCGTGTCGGCCCGTGCCGTCGGCACCGTCTACGCCGTGCGCCGGCTGGACGGGGGGGCGGCGGTGACGGTGGCGGAAGGCGTGGTCGAGGTGGCGGCGGGCGGCGCGCCGCCGGTCCGCCTGACCGCCGGGCACCGCGCCGTCGCGGTTCCGGGTGATGGCCCCGTCACGGTCGCCACGGTGGACGCCGATACGGAAACCGCGTGGCGGCGCGGCAAGCTGATCGTTCATGGCCGTCCTTTGGCCGCGGTGGCGGCGGAGATGGAACGCTACCTGAGCGGGCGGGTGGTGGTGGCGGGGGAGGCGCTGGGCCGGATGCCGGTCACCGGCGTGTTCGACCTGCGCCAGCCCGCCGGGATGCCGCAGGCCCTGGCGGAAGGGCTGGGGCTGAAAACCGTGCATCTGCCCTGGCTGACCGTCATCTATTGAACGGTGTCCGGCGGGGGATGGTGAAAGGCCATCCATAAAAAAGCATCGGCACCGAATTTTTTACTGCAAACCCGTGGCCCCTCCGTCGTCGTCGAAAATGAGAACGCGACTGATTTTCACGATGTCGCGTCCGCTCCATCCGCGTCGGCAAGGAAACCGCTTTCATGGTCATCGGGTTGCGCTCCACCGTTTCGTTCCTGGCACTTCTGCTTACCGTCCCCCTGGCGGTGCCGGCCCTGCCGCAGCCCGCCGCGGCCCAGGCCGCCGCCGGGCGGATCGGCATCGACCTTCCGGCCCAGCCGCTGGACCGGGCGCTGACCGCGCTGGCCGACCAAGCGGGGCTGCGGCTGGCCTTGCGGGCGGAGGATGTGGCGGGCAAGACCGCCCCGGCGCTGAAGGGTGACATGTCGGTGGACGAGGCGCTGACGCGCCTGCTGGCCGGATCGGGCTTCGCCCACCGCGTCACCGGATCCGGCACGGTCACCCTGGTCCCGGCGCCCAAGGCGGACGGGGCGGAGGTGCTGGGGCCGGTGACGGTGGAAGGGGCGCGGGAAAGCGCCTGGGGCCCGGTCCAGGGCTCTGCGGCGTCCCGCAGCGCCACCGCCACCAAGACCGACACGCCGCTGATCGAGACGCCGCAGTCGGTGTCCGTCATCAGCGCCGCCCGCATTCAGGCCATCGGGGCCACCAACGTCAAGGAGGCGCTGAGCTACACCGCCGGCATCGAAATCGCCCCCTACGGCAGCGATTCCCGCTTCGACTGGGTGTCCGTGCGCGGTTTCGATGCGTATACGCCGGGCTTTTATCTCGACGGGCTGCAAATGCGCAACGTCGATACATGGTCGGTGTGGCGGGCCGAAAGCTATGGTGCCGAGCGGATCGAGGTGCTGCGCGGCCCATCCTCGGTGCTCTACGGCCAGAACGGTCCCGGCGGCGTGATCAACGTGGTCAGCAAGCGGCCCCTGGACGAGCCGATGCGCGAGGTGCGGGTGCAGGTGGGGTCCGATTCCCACCGGCAGCTCGCGTTCGACGCCACCGGCCCGGTGGACGCGGCAAAGACCCTGAGCTACCGCCTGACCGGCGTGGTGCAGGACGCCGAGCTGCCGGCCGGCGGCATGCCCAACGACAAGTATTTCATCGCGCCGGCCTTTACCTGGAAGCCGGGTGCCGACACCACGCTGACCGTGCTGTCCCAGTTCGCCCGCATCGATGCCGGGGCCTACACCCGCCCGTTTCCCGCCGTCGGATCGCTGATCCCCACCCCCGCGGGAACCAGGGTGCCCAGCGGCGTCTTTACCGGTGACCCCGATTTCAACCGTCTGAAACAGGATCAATGGGCGCTGGGATACCTGTTGGAGCATCGCCTGAACGACGGGCTGACGCTGCGGCAGAACGCGCGCTACAGCCATATCGACGTGGATTACCATCAGGTGAACGCCAGCCGCTTCATCGCGGTCAACGGCAACGCCGCCGATCCGGCCAATTACCGGGTGTTGAGCCGCCGCACCAGCGGCAGCACCGAAACATCCCAAAGCATCACCATCGATAATCAGGCGCAGGTGGATCTGCACGCCGGCGCGTGGCGCCACACGCTCCTGTTCGGGCTGGATTACCAGCGCACGCGGGTGGATGCCGCCGCCTATTCCGGTGGGCGGGCCGCGGCCCTGGATCTTGATGCCCCGGTCTATGGCGCAGGCAGGGCGTTCGCCGCCGCCCCCTATCTGGATGGGATCACCACGGTGGTGCAGACCGGGCTTTATGCGCAGGACCAGATCAAGCTTGCCGAGCGGTGGGCGGCGACGCTGGGCGCCCGGTACGATTGGGCGGATGTCAGGAACGACAGCCGCCTGGACGATTCCCGCACCACGCAGACCAACGGCAAGGCCAGCTACCGCGCCGGTCTGGTGTATCTGCACCCCAGCGGGCTGGCGCCGTACGTCAGCTATTCCGAATCCTTCATGCCCAGCACCACCACCGATCCGGTGACGGGAGAGCCGTTCGCGCCCGAAACCGGGCGGCAGTACGAAGCCGGCCTGCGCTATCAGCCGCCGGGAACCGGTGACAGCTATTCCATCGCCCTGTTCGACCTGAAGCGGCGGAATTACGTGACCTACGACCCGGATTCGATGCCGCGCCGCACGGGCGAGGTCACCGTGCGCGGGGTGGAGATCGAAGCGGTGGTACAGCCGGTGGCGAACCTGAACGTCACCGCCTCCTACGCCTGGACGCCCAAGGCCGACGTCACCGCCAGCAGCAACCCGGACGAGGTGGGCAAGCAGTTGAACGCGGTGTCCCGCCACCGCGGATCGCTGTGGTCCGATTACCGCTTCGCCTCGGGCCTCAAGCTGGGGGCGGGGGTGCGCTACGTCGGTCCCAACCGCGGCATGAACGAAACCGCACCCAAGGAGGTGCCGGGCTACGCCCTGATCGACGCCATGGTGGGCTATGACATCGGCAATTGGAGTCTGGCTGTCAACGCCCGCAATCTTGCCGACAAGACCTATGTCGCCAGTTGCGCCTATGGGTCTTGCTACTATGGCGAGCAGCGCACCGTGATGGCAACGGTCAGCCGGCGCTGGTGAGCGGCGGCTGACCCGGCGGCCTTGGGGGGCGGGTTTCAGGGCCGTCGGACCATCTCCTGGAAAAACGCCGCGCCATAAGAGGACAAGGCTACGATGCGTCAGGCTGTCATGTTGCTGCACCGGTGGTTCGGGTTGGGGGCGGCGCTGTTCCTGTTCCTTGCCGGGAGCACGGGTGCGGTGATTTCCTGGGATCATGAGCTGGACGGCTGGCTCAACCCCCATCTCCACCACAGCGCATCCCAAGGGCCGCCGCTGGACGCGCTGGAGGCGGCGCGGCGGGTGGAGGCACGCGACCCGCGCATCCGCGTGACCTATCTGCCGCTGGCGGCGGAACCGGGGGAAACCCTGCCGCTGTTCGTGCAGCCCAAGGTGGACCCCGCCACGGGGCGGCTGTTCGAGCCGGGGTACAACCAGCTTTTCCTTGATCCCGTGACAGGGGAGGAGGTGGGCCGGCGGGAGTGGGGGCAGGCGTGGCCCATCACCACCGAAACCCTCATCTCCTTCCTCTATCAGCTTCACTACAGCCTGCACATTCCCGAGATCGGCGGTATCGACCGCTGGGGCGTGTGGCTGATGGGCGTCATCGCCCTGGGCTGGGTCATCGACTGTTTCGGCGGCTTCTCTCTGACCCTGCCGGCGCGGCGGACGGCGGGGGCCGGCGGACGGACATGGTGGGCGCGGTGGTCCCCGGCGTGGACGGTCAAGGCCGGCTCATCGGCCTATCGGATCACGCTGGACATCCACCGGGCGTTCAGTCTGTGGACCTGGGCGGTTCTGTTCATCCTCGCCTTCACGGCCTTCTCGCTCAATCTGTACCGCGAAGCCTTCATGCCGCTGATGACGCTGGTGTCGCAACCGACGCCGACGCCGTTCGACACCCGCCCGCGCGCCCCGCTGCACCAGCCGATCGAACCCGTGGTCCCCTTGGCCGCCGCCGTCGCCGCGGGACAGGCGGAAGCCGCCCGCCGCGGCTGGGAGGAACCGGTGGGGGCGGTCGGCTATTCCCCGTCGTTCGGTTTCCACATCGTGGGCTTTTTCCACCCCGGCGGCGATCACGGTGCGGCCGGCGTCGGTCCGGCGCAGCTCTATTTCGACGGTGCCGACGGCCGCCTGTTGGGCGAGCATCTCCCGTGGACCGGGACCGCGGCCGACCTGTTCATCCAGGCGCAGTTCCCCCTGCATTCGGGGCGCATCCTGGGGTTGCCGGGGCGTATCCTGATCTCCGTCATGGGGATCGTCGTCGCCGTGGTGAGTGTCACCGGCGTGGTGATCTGGTGGAGGAAGCGGGCGTCCCGCACCGCCGTCCGGGTGTCGCGGACCGCCCGCGCGTGAACCGCACCGGTTCCTTTCCAAATTCCGAGTTCGGACCCAAAAACAGGGAACATCTCAGAGAACAGCCTGGTCTGCCACGGCTGTCAGCCTGGGCAGATCCACAATGACGCAGGTGCCGCCCGGACTGGAGTCGATGGACAGCCGGGCGCCGATGGCCTGGGCGCGCCGGCGCATGTTGGCAAGGCCATAGCCGCCGGGACGGTCGGTGGCTCCGCCGCATCCCGTGTCGGCGACCACGACGCGCACCCCGCCGTCCGTGGGCAGGATCTCGATCATCACCCGCCCGGCGCCCGAATGCCGGGCGGCGTTGATGGTCGCTTCCTGCAACAGGCGGAACAGTTCCAGCACGGTGGAGGACGACCACCCCGACGCCTCCGGCAGGGCATGCATCCGCCAGTCCAACGCAACGCCCAGGGCCCGGAGCTGGGGTTCGATGTGGTCGCGGAAATTCGCCAGCATCATGCCGGGGTCGTCCCCGACCTCGGCCGTCGAGGCGATGACCAGGCGAAGGTCGGCCAGCGCCTTGCGCGCCGCCGTGCCGAGATCGCGGGCATCGGCATCCGCCCGGCCGCTGAGCGCCACCATCGACACCAGTTGCCCGGCCAGCCCGTCGTGCAGGTCGCGGGTCAGGCGCGAGCGTTCGGCCTCCAGCGCGATGGCCCTTTCCTGGGTCTGCTCGCGGGTCAGGCTGATGCGCAGGGCGGCTTCCGCCTCGGCGATTTCCCGGCGCAGCTTGGCGTTGAACTGGTCCACCGCGTTGAGCGCCGCCGCGAAGCGCCACACCAGGACGATGCTGGTGACGCTCAGAAGCATCAGCACGGGGATGGAAAACGGGTTGATGGACAGCCGCGCGCCGGTGGCGCCGTACAGGAACGGCATTTCATGGGAAAGCATCAGAAAGCCCAGCAGCGTGGCGCCCAGGATCGCATGGGCGCCGTCGTTGCCGTGCCGGAAGGCGGCGTTGAGAAGCACCGCAACGGCGCAGCACGCCAACGCCATGGCAACCGGCACCGCCACGTACCAGTTCAGGATATGAAAGATGCCGGGGGGCAGAAGCAGGAACCCCCCGACCGTTCCCAAGGGCAGGGCCGCAAGCAGGAGGCTGGCCCGCGGCGGCCGGCGCTTGACGAAGCTGAAGGCGAACGGGACCAGCAGCGCCGTCACCCAGGAAAACGACAGGTTGGACAACTGCATGACCAACGGCGATGCCAGCGATTCCGGTATCACGAAGGCAAGGTTGCTGCCGGAGTTGAAGAGCAGGATGCCGGCGCACAGGATGTAGGACCATTCGGAGCGGCGGACCATCCAGACGATCGCCAGAAGCATGCTGAAGGCGATCTGCCACCCGAACAGCAGCCGCGGCAGCATGACCAGAAGGAAATGATGCCGCTGGTACACCGGGCGGAGCAGGGCGTCCGGCCCGGCATGGAGGCTGCCGAGGTAGCTTTTCCGCCCGACCAGCATCACCGCCTGGATGTCCACGGTGTTGGTCCCGTCCTTCAGCACCGGCTCCGGGATCGGAATGATGTCCGGCCAGATCAAGGTGACGCTCTGCCCCGAATGGGTCCAATCGCTGTCGTACAGCAAGGCGCCGTTGACCCGCACGAGAATGCGGCCGGAATAACCGGGGATCAACACCGACCATGGGCCGGAGCTGTCCGGGGAATAGGTGAATTCCAGACGGTAAAGGCCACCCCCGAACCGGCCGGCACCGGGCACCTTCATGCTGTGGGGCAGGGAGACGGTGGTTTCCGGGACGTCCGCCGGCTGGCCGACGCCCGCCAGCGGCTGGAACAGGGCGTGATCGAGGGGAACACCGCCCTGAGGTGGGGAGAGATGGAAGAACCGGGAGCCGATGCCCACCGTCAGAACCGCCAGATAGAACAGGATGACGGTGGCGCGCCACCGCACCGGACGTGGCCTCCGCGCCTTCCGGCAGGTTTCCACGGGGCCGGCGGTCACGGTTTCACTCTCCCAGCCGGATCAGCTTGCGCTCGATGGCTTCGAAGACCGCCTCGGAGCGCGAATTCACCTCCAGCTTGCGGTAGATGTTCTTGATGTACGAGGGCACGGTCTGACGCGACAGGCCCAGACGGTCGGCGATGTCGTTGTAGGTGAAGCCCTTGGCGATGCCCCACAGAATGTCGGTCTCGCGCGGGGTCAGCAGCGGCGCCGGCTTCTGGGCGGGACTGAACGAGCCGTCCTGGACCCGGCGGATGATGTAGCGGGCGATGGACGCGGAGATGGGCGAGCGCCCCTCGATCAGGCCGTGAACCGCGTCCACCATGTCCACCGGCTGGGAATCCTTGAGGATGTAGCCCGATGCCCCGGCGCGGATCGCCGTCACCACGCTGTCCTCGTCGCCCAGCACGGAAATCACCATGATCTCGGTGGCCGGGTAGCGTTCCCGCACCTCGCGGATCAGGTCGGCGCCGTGGCCGTCGGGCAGCCGCAGATCGGTGATCAGAACCGTGGGGATGAAACGGTCGCACGCGGCCCGTGCCGCCGCCAGCGTG
This sequence comes from Azospirillum fermentarium, assembly GCF_025961205.1. Classification (NCBI taxonomy): domain Bacteria; kingdom Pseudomonadati; phylum Pseudomonadota; class Alphaproteobacteria; order Rhodospirillales; family Azospirillaceae; genus Azospirillum; species Azospirillum fermentarium. The sequence continues at coordinate 763,684 of NZ_JAOQNH010000003.1, read as the reverse complement.
CCGGCGGCGGCCAGCAGCTCGATGCCGTCGCCGGCAGCCAGGGTTTGCGCCAGATGATCGCGCGTCGGCGGATCGTCTTCGACCAGAACGACCGAAACGTGGCGGGAACTGGGAATCGGATCATCGGCGGGCGGCGCCATGGGTTCTCCGCGGTGCTCGAACGGCACGCCCTTAACCGGCTGTGGCTGCCGCCGACAGGTGTGAAATCAACAGACCCGTGGCAGACGATAATCGGCCCTTTGCACCCCAACAACCCCTTATCGCGGGCCGTTCCCTTCATGCCCCCATATTCATGGGGTGCCGCCTGACCGATCACCTCCGTATGGTTTAAACCATAAGCGTTCCGCGGCGATGCACGTCGCAACCTTACCCTGAGCCGCTCCGCACCACCGTGGGAATGGAGCTGGGGAAATACGTGCCGACGGAGCGCCACCACGCGGAACGACAGGGGTTGGCTGTGAGCGGAAAGAGGTGTCTTGCCAAGGCTGCCGGAACCCCGATGCCGTCGGCGCCCGATGGTCTGTGCGCCACGCGCGGGCCGCGTGGCCTTTCCGGGCGGTCGATCCGGGGGCTGATGACCAGTGTCGCCCTGGCCGCAAGCGCGGCGGTGCCGGCCCTGGCGCAGACCCTGCCCGCCGGCCCGTCGGTGGCCGCCGGGGCGGTGTCCATCGCCACCCCGTCGGGCACCAGCGTCATCATCGACCAGACGTCGAAAAATGCCGTCATCAACTGGAACAGCTTTTCCATCGGGGCGGGGAACAGCGTCGCCATCAACAACGGCAGCGGTGCGACGCTGAACCGGGTCACCGGCAACATCCCCTCGCGCATCGACGGCGCGTTGACGGCCACCGGCTCGGTCTATCTCGTCAACCCCGCCGGCGTGGCGGTCGGCCCCGGCGGCAGGGTCGTCACCGGCGGTTCCTTCACCGCTTCCACTCTCGACATTCCCGACGCGGCGTTTCTGAACGGTGGTGACAAGAGTTTTGCCGGCACCTCCAAGGCGACGGTGACCAACGCCGGGTCCATCGGTTCGCTGGGTGGTGACGTGGCGCTGATCGCGCGGGAGGTCGGCAACACCGGCACCGTCACCGCCCCCAACGGCACCGTGGGTCTGGCCGCCGGTTATGAGGTGCTGGTCAAGGATGGGGCCGTCGAGGGCGGCAAGTTCCAGGTCAAGGTCGGCGGGGCCGACACCGCGGCCCGGACATCGGGGCGGATCGCGGCGGCGGCGGCGGAAATCCGCGCCAACGGCGGCAACGTCTATGCTCTGGCCGGCAACACCGGCGGCGTGGTCACCGCCACCGGCACCGCCGAAAAGGGGGGACGCATCTACCTGACCGCCGGCGATACCGGCACGGTGGAGGCGGGCGGCACCGTCACCGCCACCAAGGCGGGGGAAAACGGCGCCGTCCAGGGCGGCGACATCCGGGTTTCCGGCGGCACGGCCACGGTTACCGGCACGCTGTCGGCCAAGGGAACGGGGGCCAAGGGCGGCACGGTGGCCGTGACCGGCGCGGCGGTGCGGGTGACCGGCACGGCGGCGGTGGATGCCTCGGGCAGCCGCGGCGGCGCCGTTGCGGTGGGCGGCGACTATCAGGGCGGCACGGACCCGGCCCGCAAGACGCTGAAGGACAATGTGGCGAACGCCAGGACGGCCACCGTCGCCGCCGGGGCGCGGCTGTCCGCCGACGGCACCGCCGGGGATGGCGGCAGCGTGGTGGTGTGGTCGGACGAGCGCACGGTGTTCCTCGGCACGGTCAGCGCGCGGGGGGCCGGTGCGGGCGGCAACGGCGGCAGCGCCGAGGTGTCGGGCAAGGCAACGCTGTCCTTCCATGGCACCGCGGATCTGACCGCGGCGGCGGGCCGGACCGGCACGCTGTTGCTCGATCCCTACAACCTGACGATCTCCGCCGGGGCGGACGGCAACGTCTCGGGCCTCTCTGCCAGCGGCGATGACAGCGTGCTCGGTGTTTCCACCCTGACGGCGGCCCTGGCGTCGGCCAACGTCACGGTGTCCACCGGGGCCGGCGGCAGCCAGGCCGGCACCATCACCGTGGCGGCACCGGTGGCGTGGTCCGCCGACACCGTGCTGACGCTGGCCGCAGCCGGCGACATCGCCGTCAACGCCCCGGTCACCGCATCGGGGGCCGCCGCCGGGCTGGTCCTGCAATACGGCACGGGCAAGGGCTACAGCGTCGGCGGCACCGGATCGGTCACGCTGGGAGGAGCCAACGCCACGCTGCGGATCGGCGAGGCGGGTTCGCTCCAGAGCTACACCCTCATCCATGACATGGCGGCACTCGACGCCATCGACACCACCGGGCTGACGGGGCGCTACGCGCTGGCGCAAAGCCTGGATGCGGCGGGAACCACCTACACCAGCGCGCCGGTGTCCGGCACGTTCACCGGAACCTTTGCCGGCTTGGGCAACACTGTCTCCAACCTGACGGTCAATGCCCCCGATACCGATTACATCGGCCTGTTCGGAACGCTCGGCAGCGGCAGCAGCCTTCGGGACTTCGGCGTCGTCAACGCCACCGTGACCGGCAAGACCAGGGTCGGCGGGGTGGCCGGCGCCACCGTCGGTACCGTGACGAATGCCCACGCCACGGGGGGAAGCGTGACGGGAAGCGAGCGGGTCGGCGGCCTTGTCGGCTCCACCGCCGCCATCTCGGCCGTCACGCAGTCCCATGCCACGGCAAGCGTGACGGGCACCAACCATGTGGGTGGCCTCATCGGCTGGAGCCAGGGGACCGTCACCCAGACCTACGCCACGGGAAGCGTGACCGGAACCGGCGAGCGCATCGGCGGCCTCCTCGGCTACCACTCCGGCACCGTCACGCAGTCCTATGCCACGGGAACCGTGTCGGGAGCCGTCCACGTCGGCGGCTTGTCCGGCTGGAACCAGGGCACCGTCACGCAATCCCACGCCACGGGCAACGTGACGGGAACCGGGGAGAGTGTCGGCGGCCTCGTCGGGTGGAACGCCTCCAACATCACGGAGTCGTACGCCACGGGAACCGTGACGGGCGACACCAAGGTCGGCGGCCTCGTCGGCGACAACTACCTCACCGCCGAGGTCTCACAGTCCTACGCCACGGGGGCCGTGTCGGGAAACACCCACATCGGCGGCCTCGTCGGGTGGCACCAGAGCGGGACCGTCACGCAATCCCACGCATCGGGAGGCGTGACGGGAACCGACAATATCGGCGGCCTCGTCGGCTTCAACTCGGCCACCGTCACGGACTCCTACGCCACGGGAACCGTGTCGGGCAGCCGCTACGTCGGTGGCCTTGTCGGCTGGAACCAGGAGACCATCACCCAATCCCACGCCACGGGAACCGTGACGGGAGACGGCGAGGCCATCGGCGGCCTCGTCGGCTGGACCTCCGTCACCGTTTCACAGTCCTATGCCACGGGAACCGTGTCGGGAAGCGCCGTCAACCTCGGGGGGCTGGCCGGCAGCAACTACGGCACCGTCACGGAGTCGTATGCCACGGGAAGCGTGACGGGAAGCGGCGACAACGTCGGTGGTCTTGTCGGCAAATCCCAGAACGGAATCATCAACACCGTTTATGCGGCCGGCGCGGTGAGCGGCTCCAACAGTGTCGGCGGCCTCATCGGCGACACTGAAGGCGACACGGTGACCAAAGCCTACGCGACGGGGACGGTAAGCGGGGTGGCGGGCGTTGGCGGCCTGATCGGTACCCTGCGGGGCGGGTCGGGATCGCTGTCGGAGAGCTACGCCACCGGCGCCGTCACGGCGACGGAGAACAAGGCCGGCGGCCTGCTGGGCGGGGTCGAGGATGCCACCGTCACCAACGTCTACGCCACCGGATCGGTCACCGGCGCCATCGACGCCACCGACGGCGAGCATTTCATCGGCGGTCTGGTGGGCGACAAGTACTACGGCACCATCACCAACGCCTATGCAACGGGGCTGGTGACCCTGAGCAGCAGTTGCACGGCAAGCGACTGCAAGGCGGGCGGCCTGGCCGGACGGAACGCCGAGGGCAGCATCAACACCAGCTATTGGGACAAGGGCACGACGGGGCAGGCCGGCGGAGCCGGTACCGGCAACGGCACCGTCGACAACGTCATCGGCATCGAGACGGCGGACGCCTTCGGTGCGGCGGCCTATGGCAATTTCGACCTGACCAACACCTGGTATCTGGTCGAGGGCCAGACCCGGCCCTTCCTGCGCTCCGAGTATTCCACCGCCATCACCAACGCCCACCAGCTTCAGTTGATGCGGTTGGACCTGTCCGCCGCCTACACGCTGGCCACCGACGTGGACGCCGGCGAGACCGCCGGCAGCACCGCCGCCGGTGTGTGGCTCACCAGCGGGATCAAGCATGGGTTCGTGCCGGTCGGGAACAGTTCGACGCCGTTCACCGGCTCGCTCGACGGCCAGGGGCATGTCATCCGGGGGCTGGCGATCAAGCCGGAAGATTATGCCGGGATGAACCAGGGGCTGTTCGGCGTCATCGGCACCGCCGGCAGCGTCAGCAACCTCGGCCTGACCGACATCGCCATCACCGGCACCGGCTATATCGTCGGCGGCCTTGCCGGCCAGAACGGCGGCACCATCACCAACGCCTACGTCACCGGGAGCGTCCAGGGGGCTCCCGTGGGCGGCCTCGTCGGCAAGAACACCGGCACCATCACCCGATCCTACAGCACGGCGACGGTATCGCAACCCACGGTCGGCGGCGACATGGTCGGCGGTCTGGTCGGCGAAAACACCAACGAAATCACCCTGTCCTACGCGACGGGAGACGTGACGGGACGGAGCACGGCCGGCGGCCTCGTCGGCAAGAATTCCGGTAGCATCTCCCTGTCCTACGCGACGGGGGCGGTGACGGGCACCATCGGCACGGACGTCGGCGGCCTCGTTGCCGACAACGCGGGGGCGATTTCCAACTCCTATGCAACAGGCGGTGCGGTATCCGGCAACATGTCCGTCGGCGGCCTTGTCGGCATGAATACCGGCGCCATCACCCAAGCCTACACGACGAAAGCCGTATCGGGATCATCGATGGTCGGCGGGTTCGCCGGTTTTTATGCAAGCGGCACCATCACATCGTCCTATTTCGACACCACGGCTGCCGGGACGAATGCCCACGCCGGCTCCCAAGCCACGGTCACGGGGGTGACCGGCCTGACGACGACGGAGTTCCAGAACACGGCCTCTTTCATGGCGGGGGCGAGTGGCTGGGACTTCGACGGCACCTGGGCACCGCCCAGCAGCGGCTATTACCCGGTCCTCTACTCCATGGAGCCGGTCCTCCGGGTCAAGGAACTGTCGGCGACGTCGGTCTACGGCAGCAGCACGGGCACGGTTACGGGGGTGTCCGGGGAAGTCAGTCCCACAACCTATGTCTTCGGCAAGGCCGGCGACAGCCTGTCCCTGACCGGCGGGGCGGTCACCGTCGATCCGACGGTGACCGTTTCCGCGACACCGGCCACCACCAGCCTGACCGCGGCGAACGCCACGGTCACCAGCACCAAGGGCACGGCCTACCGCGTGTTCTATTACGGAAACTTCGTACAGACCGTGACCCCGGCGGCGCTGACCATCACCGCCAACGATGCGACCAAGACCTACGGCGACACGGCGACGCTGGGTGGCTACACGGTCACGGGCCTGAAGAACGGCGACAGCGTGACCGGGCTCACCCTGGCCAGCACCGGGGCCGCCGCCACCACCGGGGTCGGCAGCTACGCCATTGCCGCCTCATCGGCCCTGGGCATGGGGCTGTCCAACTACACGGTGAGCTACACCGGCGGAACGCTGACGGTGAACCCCGCCGCGCTGACCATCACCGCCAATGATGCGACCAAGACCTACGGCGATACGGCGACGCTGAACGGCTACACGGTCAGCGGTCTGAAGAACGGCGACAGCGTGTCGTCGCTGGTCCTGTCCAGCGGCGGCACGGCGGCGGCCACCGGGGTCGGCAGCTACGGCATCACGGCCTCGTCGGCCCTGGGCACGGGGCTGTCCAACTATACGGTGAGCTACACCGGCGGGACGCTGACGGTGAACCCCGCCACACTGACGATCACCGCCCATGACGTGACCAAGACCTACGGCGACACGGCGGCGCTGAGCGGCTACACGGTCAGCGGCCTGAAGAACGGCGACCGTGTGACCGGGCTCACCCTGTCCAGCGGCGGCACGGCAGCGGCCACCGGGGTCGGCAGCTACGGCATCACGGCCTCGTCGGCCCTGGGCACGGGGCTGTCCAACTATACGGTGAGCTACACCGGCGGGACGCTGACGGTGAACCCCGCCACACTGACGATCACCGCCCATGACGTGACCAAGACCTACGGCGATACGGCGGCGCTGAGCGGCTACACGGTCAGCGGCCTGAAGAACGGCGACAGCGTGTCGTCGCTGGTCCTGTCCAGCGGCGGCACGGCGGCCACCGCCGGAGCCGGCCGCTACGGCATCACGGCGTCGTCGGTCCAGGGGAGCGGGCTGTCCAACTACACGGTCAGCTACCTCGGCACGCTGACGGTGAATCCCGCGGCCCTGACGATCACCGCCCATGACGTGACCAAGACCTACGGTGACACGGCGGCGCTGAGCGGCTACATGGTCACCGGTCTGAAGAACGGCGACAGCGTGTCGTCGCTGGTCCTGTCCAGCGGCGGCACGGCGGCCACCGCCGGAGCCGGCCGCTACGGCATCACGGCCTCGTCGGCCCAGGGGAGCGGGCTGTCCAACTACACGGTCAGCTACCTCGGTGGCACGCTGACGGTGAGCGCCCGCCCGATCATGGTGACGGCGGATAGCTTGAGTCGTCTTGCCGGCACCGCAAACCCGGCCCTGACCTACAGCGTTGGGGGCCGAGGTCTGGTCAACGGCGACACGCTCACCGGCGCCCTGGCCACCGACGCCACCACCGCGGCCCCGGCGGGAACTTACGCCATCACCCAAGGCACCCTGGCGGCGTCCTCCAACTACAGCCTTTCCTTCAACCCGTCGGTGCTGACGGTGACGCCGGCGGGAACGACGGGGGGGCAGCAGAATGCCGAAACCGCCACGGTTCCGGTAACCGCCGGGGCCGTGGTGGCGCAGCAGGCCCAGGTGCTCACCAATGCGGTCCTGCCCCGCAATCTGGTGGTGGTCACGGCGGCGCCGGTGTCCACGGCCTTCCAAAGCCGGGATACCCCGGCATCCCCCTTCGCGTCTCCAGCGTCTCAGGCGGTGCCCGACAGCACGAACACCACCGCTACAGGCGTGGGCGGCGGATCCACCGGAGCCCCCGCCTCCCAGGAAACCGCCGGCTCTGCCGCGGCCTGCACCGGCGGTGCGGCGGCGGGCGGCGCGTGCACAACGACACCGCACCCGGAGAACACGCGCGTTGGCCGTTTCCTCCGCTTCTCCATGCGTTGACGAACGGAACGGATACGGTCATGACCATCGTGCCTTTCACCGCCGCTCGCCGCCATGCCCGCCCTGGTGCCCCGTCACCCTGGCTTGCCGCCCCGGCCGTGCTGCTCAGCCTTTTGGAACCGCTGTCGGGGGCGGCCTTCGCCCAGGCGCCGGTGACGGTCGAACGCAACCTGCCGCCGGCGGCCGTAAGCGGCGGCGGCCTTCGCCCCGGCGGCACTCCGGCGCTTGAGGCCGACGACACCCCGCTGGGCGTCGATCTGGCGGGCTTCCGCCTCATCGGACTGAACGATCCGGTCATGCCCGCCCCACCGGCGGGAATCACCGTTACCGGGGTGGAGGGGCTTGGACAACAGGGCTTTGCCGACGCGCTCGGCCCCTTCCTCGGCCAGCCATTGACGCGCAAGCGGCTGGCAGACGCCCAGGCAGCCGTCGCCAAAGCCTACCGCGAGGCCGGGTGGCCGTTCGTTTCGGTCACCGCCCCGCCCCAGGAGATCACCGGGGGCGTGCTGCATTTGCGCGTCGTGCCCTTCCGCACCGGAAAGGTTCGGGTCAGGGAGGAGAATGGTGCCGCGGCGGAAAACGGCGCCGCCCTTGCCGCCGCCGTGCGGGCGCCCAGCGGTGCGCTGATCGAGGCCGACCGCATTTCCGAAGACCTCGACTGGCTGAACCGCTTCCCCTACCGCCAGCTCAACGGGGTGTTCGAACCGGGGTCCGATCCGGGGGCCAGCGACCTGACGCTGGAGATCTCCCGCCGCCGGCCATGGCAGGCCTTTGCCGGTGTGTCCAACACCGGCAGCCTGCGCAGCCGGAACCTCGACCGCGTTTTCGTCGGTTTCGCCGCGGGGGTCGAGGCACTGAACGACCTCACCCTGTCATACCAGTTGACCGGCGGCCGCGATGCGGTGTCCGACCCCGGCTCCCTGACGCTGTCGGGAAACAGCCGCCCGTCCTACGCCAGCCATGCCGGGCGCATCATCATCCCCACCTTTGCGCGGCAGGCGGTGAGCCTGACCCCCAGCTTCGTCGCCACGTCGCAGGACAGCGCCGGCGGCCTTCTCACCATCCGCAACACCACCGTGGAGTTGCCCATTCTCTACCGCTCGGCGCTGTCCAACATCGACGGGCGGCTTGCCGGATGGGGCGATCTTTACGGCGGCGTGACGCCGAAGTGGCTGTCGCGGAAGGTGCTGAGCCAGGGAACCGGGCTCGCCAGCGGGGCAGCCGGGGTGTTCGACCTGACCGTCGGCTGGGGCGGTTCCTGGCCTCAGGCCGGCGGCGGCTCCACCACCATCGACCTCCGCGCCGTGGTCAACCGGGCCGGCGTGGTTCCCGGCAACAGCCGTGCAGCGTGGAACGGCTTTTCCAACGGTCGTGTCGAGGACGCCGATTACGCCTATCTCTACGGGGTGGTCAGCCGGACGGCCCCGCTTGCCGGCGTTGCCTGGCTGGGCGGCGTCTCCTGGAACGTCGAATTCACCGGCCAACTGGCCGGAAAGGCGCTACCGGAAACCGAACAGCTTGCCATCGGTGGGCTTTACGCCACCCGGGGCTACACGCTGAACGATGGCTGCGTCGATACCGGTTTCGTGCTGCGCAACGAGGTACGGCTGCCGTCGTTCGCCGCCCTGGGCCGTCTCGGGGCCGTTGGGGGCGGGCCGGTGGAGGATGCCGTCTCTCCCTTCGTGTTTCTCGATGCCAGCCATGGCCACAACTACAATTTCGGGGCCCTCAAGGGCATCGGCGAGCGGGCCGACACCACCCTGGTGGGGCTGGGGGCCGGCGTCGATTACACGCTCGGCCAGAGCCTCCAGGCGGGGGTGAATGCCGGCGTTGCGCTGACCAACGGACCGGAAACCAGCCGCGGAACACTCACCGCTCAGGCCAGGATACTGGTTTCCTTTTGACGGCTCCGGTCCGGGCTCATCCCCTTCCGGCGCGTTGCCGCAAGGCCATGAAATCCTGACCGGCGTGGTAGGACGAGCGGGTGAGCGGGCTTGCGGCAACCATCAGGAACCCCTTGGCCCGCGCCACGCGCTCGTACTCGGCGAACTCCTCCGGTGGGGCATAGCGGGCGACCGGGTGGTGGCGCGGGGTGGGGCGCAGGTACTGGCCGATGGTCAGGAAATCGACGCCCGCCGTCCGCAGGTCGTCCATGACCTGAAGCACCTCCTCCCGCTCCTCGCCGAGGCCGAGCATGATGCCGGATTTGGTGACTGTTTCCGGGTGCCGCTCCTTCACCCGGTCGAGCAAGCGCAGCGAGTGGTAATAGCGCGCCCCCGGCCGCACGGTGGCATAGAGGCGCGGCACCGTCTCCAGATTGTGGTTGTAGACGTCCGGGCGGGCGTCGGCGGCCCTCTCGATGGCGCCCGGCTTGTTGCGGAAATCGGGGGTGAGGATCTCGACCGTCGTCGTGGGGGACACGGCGCGGATCCGCTCGATGCACCGGACGAACTGCCCGGCCCCGCCGTCCGGCAGGTCGTCGCGGTCCACCGAGGTGATCACCACATGGCGCAGGCCGAGGCCGAGGACCGCCTCGGCCACCCGGTCCGGCTCGTGCGGATCCACCGCGCCGGGCCGTCCGGTCGCCACGTTGCAGAAGGCGCAGGCCCGCGTGCACACGCTGCCCAGGATCATCATGGTGGCGTGCCGCCTGCTCCAGCATTCGCCGATGTTGGGGCAGGCGGCTTCCTCGCAGACGGTGTGCAGGGTATGCCGGCGGACGAGGGCGCGGGTGTCCTCGTTTGCGCCGCCGGCCGGTATGCGGGCACGCAGCCAGGAGGGTCTTTCGGCCTGATGGACCAGGGTGCGGGGGGACGCGGGCATGGCCGTTACTCCGCCGCGGCGGTCAGGGCCGCGGGCTGAACGATGATCTTCACGTTGCGGTCCTTGTTGTGGACCAGTTCCTCGAACCCGCGGGTGACGATCTCGTCCAGTGCGATCCGCCCGGTGATGAGCGGCTGCACGTCCAGCCGCCCGTCGGCGATGAAGCGGATCACGTCGGCGAATTCACCGTTGTAGGCCAGCGAGCCGATGACCTGCTTCTCGGTGGCGACGATTTCGAAGAAATTGAATGAACTGGGTTCTTCGAAGATGCCCACCAGCACCGCCTTGCCGGCCTTGCGGATGACGTCGAGGGCGAGCTTGGCGGTGGCGTGGTGGCCGATGCATTCGAACGACACGTCGGCGCCGTAGCCGCCGGTCAGCGCCTTGACCTCGGCCACCGCATCGCATTCCTTGGGATCGAGGACGACGGTGGCCCCGACCTCCATGGCCTTCTGCTTGCGGGCCGCCGACATCTCCAGCACGATCACCCGGCCCGCCCCGGCGGCCCTGGCGCACATGATGGTGCACAGGCCGATGGTCCCGGCCCCGACCACCACCACCGTTTCGCCGACGATGCTGCCGGCCTTCTTGACCGCGTGCATCCCCACCGCCAGCGGTTCGATCAGCGCCCCGGCCTCGGTCGGGAAGCCGGGCGGCAGCGTGTAGAGAAGCTCCGCCGGCACGTTGACATAGCTGGCGAAGGCGCCGTTGTTCATCAGGCCGGTGAAGGCCAGCTTCTCGCAGATGTTGTAAAGCCCCTTCTTGCAGTAATAGCAGGTGCCGCAATGCTGGCAGGCATCGGCGGCCACGGTGTCACCGATGGCGAAGCCGGTGACCCCTTCGCCCAGCGCCACGATCTCGCCGCTGAATTCGTGGCCCAGGATGCACTGTCCCTTCAGGCCGGTCAGGGGGTGGGGTTCGTTGACGGGGATGAAGACCGGCCCGGCCACGTATTCGTGCAGGTCCGATCCGCAGATCCCGCACCAGTGAACCCTGATCCGCGCCCATCCGGCGGGCGGCAGTGCGGGCAGCGGAACCTCCTCCACCCGGATGTCGCCGCGGCCATGCCATACGGCGGCTTTCATCATGCCCATGGTTGTTTCCTCCGTTCTTATGATTGATGTGTCTTATGTTCGATGCGGCGCGGAGCGGTCAGACGAAGACCATGCCGCCATCGACCAGCAGGGACTGGCCGGTCATGAAGTCGGAATCCGACGAGGCGAGGAAGCGCGCCACCCCCACCAGATCCGCCGCCGCCGAGGGGCGGCCCAGCACCGCACCGGCGGCGAACTGGTTGAACGCCTCGTCCTCCGCCGTGGTCAGGCCGGTGTCGCGGAAGCCCTTGTCGATGATCTTCCACATCTCGGTGGCGACGACGCCGGGGCAGATGGCGTTGGCGGTGATCTGCTCCTTGCCGAAGGCGCGGGCGGCGGCCTGGGTCAGGGCCACCACGGCGAACTTGCTGGCCGAGTAATGGGCCAGCGGCTCGTACCCCTGCTTGCCGGCGATGGAGGCGGTGTTGATGATCTTTCCGCCCCCGCCCTGATCGCGGAAGGTCCGCACCGCTTCCTGCATGCCGATCAGCACGCCCAGCGCGTTGACGTCGGTGACGAAACGCCAGTCCTCCTCCGTGATGTCGAGAAAGGGCTTGGTCTGGGCAACGCCGGCGTTGTTGAAGAGAACGTCGAGGCGTCCATGGGACGCCACCGCCGTGTCGATCATGCGGCGGACCGCGGCGCGGTCGCGGACGTCCACCGTGACCGCGGTGGCGGTGCCGCCGGCGGCGCGGATGGACTCCGCCACCGTTTCCGCATCCTCCGCCGTGCGGTCGGCGATGACGAGCCGGGCGCCGTCGGCGGCCAGCGCGCGGGCGATGGCCGCACCGATCCCGCGGCCGGAACCGGTGACGACGATGCTCTTGTCCTTGAGATCGGGCATGGTTGGTCTCCGCGGCCCGGCGTGCGGGGCAATCCGCACACCGGGCCGGACAGGGGAAGGGGTCAGGCGTGTGCCGTGATGTGGTCCTTCAGGAGGGCGTTGACCTTCCCGGCGGCCTCCATCTGCACCATGTGGCCGGCCTTGGGGATCACCGCGGACCGGGCGGCGGTCCCCAGCGCCGCGGCATGGGCGGCGGGGATGACGCGGTCCTCCTCGCCCCAGACCACCAGGGCCGGCACGGCGGCGGCGGTGATGGCATCGCCCAGGGTGGCGGTCTGCTGCCCGTTTGCGAACATGGCCTCCGCGATGGCGCGCAGGGCGTCGCCCACGCCGTCCAGCCGCTTGTACTTCAGCAGGTCGTCGGTCATCTGACGGCTGGCCAGTCCGGCGTCGGCGAACAGGTTCTCCAGCACCGGCTTCAGGTCGCGGCGCGAGGCCGCATCGATGAATCCGGTGATGTAGCCGTGGTTGATCTCCCGCCCCAGGCCCGCCGAACTGATCAATGCCAGCGACGCCACCCGCCCCGGCGCGTCGAGGGCCGCACGCATGGACACCGCCCCGCCCATGGAGTGGCCGACCAGATGGGCCGATTCGATGCCCACCGTTTCCATGAAGGCGAGCACCGCTTGCGACAGGCCCGCCAGGGTCGGGTCGGCCAGCGTCTTGGTGGACTGGCCGTGCCCCGGCAGGTCGAGCGCGTAGACGGTGGCGTTCTCGGCCAGCGCGTCGATGGTGAACAGCCAGTTGTCGAGATCGCCGCCGAAGCCGTGGACCAGCAGCACCGTGGTTTTCCCCTCGCCGCGCCTGGCGTAGCGGAGCGTTCCGGCGTCCGTTTCGGCGAACAGGTAGCGCGGGGCGTCGTCGGCTCCGTCCCCCCCGCCCTCGGCACCCGGCACGGCGTACGCGTCGATGAAGGCGTCGATGTCGCCGTCCGGCACGTCGGGATCGGCCAGCACGCCGATGAGAGCCTTGACGGGATAGACGATGCCCGGCTCGCCCAGCACGCGGCGCAGGATGCCGGTGTCGCCGGCCTCCACCACGTTGGTGATCTTGTCGGTCTCGACCTCCAGCAGATCCTCGCCCAGACGGACGGTGGACCCCGGCTGCTTCAGCCAGCCGGTGACCTTGCCCTCCGACATGGACAGGCCCCACTTGGGCATGACGATGGGTTTGATGCGCTCGTTCACGGTGGTCATGGGAAAAGCTGCTCCGGGATCAGGCGGCGGCGACGGTGCGCGACGGGGGAAGGGTGCGGCGGACGGCGGCGGCGATGGCGTCGGCGCTGGGGATGTAGAGGTCTTCCAGCGACGGCGAGAACGGCACCGGCGTGTGCGGCGGGGTCACCATCTGGATGCCGGCCTTCAGCGCGCCGAAGGCGTTCTGCGCCACGAAGGCCGAGATGTCGGTGGCGAGGTTGCAGCGCGGGTGCGCCTCGTCCACCACCACCAGCCGTCCGGTGCGCTCCACGCTGTCGATGATGGTGTCCCAGTCGATGGGCGACAGGGTGCGCAGGTCGATGACCTCCGCCTCCACCTTGTCGCGGGCCAGGGCATCGGCGGCGCTCAGGGCGCGGTGGACGGTCAGGCCGTAGCTGACGATGGTCACGTCGCCGCCGTCGCGCAGCACGTTGGCCTCGCCGAAGGGGATGGCGTAGGATTCCGCCGGCACCTCGGTTTCATGGCCGTACAGGTTCTTGTGCTCGCAGAAGATGACGGGATCGTTGTCGCGGATCGACTGGATCAGCAGACCCTTGGCGTCATAGGCGTTGGACGGGCAGACCACCTTCAGGCCGGGGATGTGGGTGAACAGCGGGGTCAGCATCTGCGAATGCTGGGCCGCCGCGCGGAAGCCGGCGCCGACCATGCCGCGGATGACCACCGGCGTCTGGGCCTTGCCGCCGAACATGTAGCGGAACTTGGCCGCCTGGTTGAAGATCTGGTCGAAACAGACGCCCATGAAATCCATGAACATCAGCTCGGCCACCGGGCGCAGGCCGCAGGTGGCGGCGCCGATGGCCGCCCCGATATAGGCGGATTCCGACAGCGGGGTGTCCATCAGCCGGTTGCCGTGCTTGGCGAACAGGCCCTTGGTGACACCCAGCACGCCGCCCCAGGCGTCGTCCTCGCCGGGGGCGCCGGTGCCGCCGACGATGTCTTCACCCATCAGGATGACGGTCGGGTCGCGGCGCATTTCGAGGTCCAGAGCCTCGTTGATGGCCGTCTTCATGCTGATCTTGCGGGACACGATGGTTTCCTCCGGTGCTTTTTTCTTGAAGGGGGTGACGGCATCAATAGGTGATGTACACATCCGTCAGTAGGTCGGCGGCGGCGGGCAGCGGGGCCGCCTTGGCGCAGCGCACGGCGTCTTCGATCAGATCGCCCACGGCGCGGTCGATGGCCTCCAGCTCGGCGGGGATGACGGTGCCGGCCTCGGTCAGGCGCTGGGCGAACAGCTTCAGGCAGTCGCGGTGGGCGCGCAGGTTCTCGATCTCGCCCTTGGCGCGGTAGGTCTGGGCATCGCCTTCGAAATGGCCGTAGAAGCGGACCATGTTGCATTCCAGCAGCGCCGGGCCGCCGCCCTCGCGGGCGCGCTTGATGATCTCGCCCGCCGCCTCGTACACCGCGAAGAAATCCGTGCCGTCCACCGTCACGCCGGGCAGGCCGAAGCCGGTGGCGCGGTCGATGTAGCTGTCGCAGGCGACCGCCCATTCCATGGCGGTGGATTCGGCGTAGCCGTTGTTCTCCACCACGAAGACCACCGGCAGGTTCCACACGGCGGCGAGGTTCATGCTCTCCAGGAAGGTGCCCTGGTTCGACGCGCCGTCGCCGACGAAGGTGATGCCCACGCCGCCGTCGCCCCGCACCTTGGCCGCCAATGCCGCCCCGCAGACCAGCGGCGCCCCGGCGCCCAGAATGCCGTTGGCCCCCATCATGCCCTTGGACAGATCGGCGATGTGCATCGACCCGCCCTTGCCCCGGCACGCGCCGGTGGAACGGCCATAGATCTCCGCCATCATCTCGTGGACGTCCACGCCCTTGGCGATGCAATGGCCGTGGCCGCGGTGGGTGGAAGCGATGCGGTCGTTGTCGTTCAGGTGCATCATGATGCCGGCGGCGCACGCCTCCTCGCCGGCATAGAGATGCACGAAACCGGGGATGTCGCCCTTGGCGAAGTCGATGTGCAGCCGCTCCTCGAACTCGCGGATGGTCCGCATGGTCCGATAGGCTTGCAGCAGGTCGGCCTTGGCCAGCGGAAAGGGGTTGTCGCTCACGGATGTTTCTCCCTAAAGATTTTAATGTTCGGCCATGGCCGGCGCCGGGACGCTGGCCAGCAGCCTGTTCTGGGCGGCGTGCCGCATGCAGCCGCCGACGTTCACGGTGAGGAAGGCCGCGTCCTGCAAGGTCAGGGACACGCGGTTCCGCACCGAAACGGTGATTTCCCGCTCGCCGTCGAGCGCGATGGAGCCGGCCTTCACCTCGGGTACGAAGGGCACGCCCGCCGGCATCCGGCGCCAGTCGGTGACGCCGACCCGCGCCATCAGCCCCGGTGCGATGGGGGCCGTCAGCACCGTGGCCGCGCCCTGCGGGGCGGCGAGGCGGACCATCAGCCCGCCGCTCTCCGTCCGGCCCACCGGCTCCAGCAGGCCGGCGATGGCCGACATGCCGATGACCTCGGGATCGGCGAAGGTGACGAACAGTTCGCGGAAGCTCTCGGGCTTCCACAAGGCGCGGGCGCCGACGCAGCGTTCGGTGACCAGCGCCACATCGACCAGCGCCATGTCCTCCACGCCGCCATCGATGGCGACGTCGATGCGCTTGTTCGCGGCAAAGGCAACGGCGGCGGGCACACACCCGGTGACGGCCAGCCCGACCGCCAGCCCGGTGACGGTCGCCTCGCGGTGTTCGGGAAAGGCGTTGTTGGTGCCGGTGGATATCCCGGCGATGGGCACGGCGCCGCAGTGGGCCGCCACCGCGCGGTGCGTGCCGTCGCCGCCCAGCACGACGATGGCCCCGACGTCCGCCCGGCGCATCTCGGCGGCGGCGCGGTGGGTGTCGGCGACGGTGCCGGTGACCGGCATGGACAGGCGGTGGACGGCAGGGTAGGGGGCATCGCCGTGGGCGGCCGCCCGCGCCAGCCCGCGCGCCACATGGCGCCCGATGCCGCCGTGCTCCGGCATCATCACCACGTCCGTGATCCCGCAGGACCGCAGCGCCGCCAGCACCCGCAGGACGATGTTCGCGCGGTCCGCGATCTGAAGGTTCGCCGCGTTCGCGACCACCCGGCGGATGTCGCGTGCGGAAACTGGATTGGCGATGATGCCCACGGCTGGTGCCACGATGATCCCCCCGGACTGGCGTTGCGAGGGATCAATGGCAAAGGCCGTGCCAAACCGTGGGCACCGCTGAACGGCAGGTTTTCCAAGGGCTTGGGCGTTGGGTGATGGTGTTGCGTCCACCCCACCTGTGGCACACCCTGTTGCACGGTGCATGCAACAGGTGTGGCGGTGCCAATCCTAGGATTGTGGCGCTGTCAGTCGAGCCGGTGCGGCGGAACGATGCCGAAGCGGCGCATCTGCCGGTGGACGGTGGAGCGGTCCACGCCCATTTCCCGCGCCACCGCCGACACGTTCCAGTGCAGCCGCCGCAGCAGGTCACGCAGATGGGCGGGCGGGTCGGCATGGTCCGGCACCAGGGCCGTGGCCCCCGCCGGCCAGGCATCGAACACGCCGGTGCGCTGCACGGGTTCGGGGATGTCCGCCAGCTCGATCATCCCGTCGGTGCTGACCGCGCAGGCGTAATCCAGGGCGTTGACCAGCTCGCGGACGTTTCCCGGCCAACTGTGCGCGCGCAGGGCGGCCAGCGCCGGTGCGGCCAGGGTGTAGCTGATGCCGTCGCGTCCGGCCCGCTCGGCCAGCAGCCGGTTTATCAGCCAGTCCAGATCGCCGCGCTGGCGCAGCGGCGGCACGGTGAACACCGCCCCGTTGAGACGGAAATACAAATCGTCGCGGAACCGCCCGGCCTTGACCAGATCCACCAGATCCCGGTGGGTCGCGGCGATCACGCGGATGTCCACCGACACCGCCTTGGTACGGCCGATGGGGGTGACCTCCCGCTCCGCCAGCACGCGCAGCAGGCGCGTCTGCGACGACAGGGGCATGTCGCCGATCTCGTCGAGGAAGAGCGTGCCGCCGTCGGCCTCCAGGATCAGCCCCTTCTTGCCCCGCGCCGTGGCGCCGGTGAAGGAGCCGGGCTCGTACCCGAACAGCTCGCTTTCGATCAGCGCTTCCGGCAGGGCGGCGCAGTTCACCGCGATGAAGGGCTTGCCCGCCCGCACGCTGGACCGGTGGAGGGCCTTGGCCAGATGCTCCTTGCCGGTGCCGGTCTCGCCGTGGATCAGCAGGCTCATCTGCGTGTTCACCAGCTTCGCCGCGCGGCTCAGCACCCCGTGCAGGGCCGGATCGCCGCCGGATATGGCCTGGAGCGGCTTGGGCAGGCGCTGCTCGTCGGTGCCGCGGGGGCGGGGCACGGTGATCGCCGGAGGCGGCATCGCCTGGGCGAACAGGGGCGTTCCGCTGCGCCGCAGCCGCAGGGTGCGCTGATCGGTCGGCAGCGAGCGGACGAACCGCACCAGATCGTCCACGTGGCAGTCGAACAGGTCGGAGAAGGAGCGCCCGAGCAGCGGCGTCCGGCTCCCGCCCTCGGCAGCGAGCAACTGGCCGGCACGGCGGTTGAAGCCGATGATCCGTCCGGCGCCGTCCACCGCGATCACGAAATCCGGGTCCACCTCGGCAAATTCCAGGGAGGCGGAGAGCTTGACCACCCAGTCCCGGCGGAAGTTGTTGTAGAGGTTGGCGTTCTCGATCTTGTGCGCGTAGGACCGCACCATCTGGAGCGCCAGATACTGGCTGATCTTCGGTTCCGGCGAGCGCAGGGCGGAAATGTCCAGCACCGCCGCCAGCATCCCGCCGCTGTCGAAGACCGGGGCCGCCGTGCAGGTCAGGGGAATGTGGGTGGTGTCGAAATGATCGGTCTGGTGGACCGTCAACGCCTCGCCCGTGGCGATGCAGGTGCCGACCGCGCAGGTTCCCGCCCGCCCCTCGTTCCAATCGGCACCCAGGTAAAGCCCGGTCCGCCGCAGGTCGCTGTCGCTGGCGCGGTCGCCGATGAAATCGACGGTGATGCCCTTGCTGTCGGTCAGCAGCAGGGCATAACCCATGCCGGCCACCTGCCGGTACAACGCCTCCAGTCCGAAACGGGCCATGCGCAGAAACTCGTCCATGGCATCGCGGTGCAGGCACAGCCGCTCATGGGGCAGGATATAGGCCTCCCGTCCGATGGTCGGGTCCAGCTTGTGGTCCGCCACGCAGCGCCGCCAGGATTCGGCGATGATGGCGTCGCGGTTCGACGCGATGCCTTCGGAAACACGCACCAACTCGTTGATGTGCGCCGCTTTGGCGTTCTCCATCAGCGTATCCTCCCTGGGGGCGCGGTCAAGCGGCCGCGCCAACCAAGCCCAAATCAGAGCAATATATCAAGTCCCCTGCGCCATAGGCAATTTGTGCAATAGTATGGTAAGCGGTTGGGATGACTCCGGGAAATCCGGCGCAGGTTCACCCCTGCCTCGCGGTGGGCTGATGGGCGATCCGCCGGAGGGCAGCGGCTGAGGAGTTAAGCGTTTTTTACGTGAGAAAGAGTTCCCGCAGCCATTTGTGTGCCGGATCGGTATCGCGCGAACGATGCCACAGAAGGCGCATACGGAATCGGGGGCTTTCGAACGGGAGGGGGTGCGACCGGCAGAAGCTTTGCACTTCAGGAAGTGCGGCAAACCGGGATGGGACGGCAGACACGAAGTCCGTCGATGCGAGAATTTTGGGAAGCGTCGTGAACCGGGTCACGGACAGGGCGATTTTCCGCGCCAATCCCAGTTTCTGAAGGGCCATGTCGATGGGGCCGGCGATCCCCTGGCCCGTTGGGGACACAAGAGCGTGGGACAGGGACGCGAAGGCTTCGGGAGACATTCGCCCCTTCAGGGCCGGATGGTCGGGGCGGGCAAGCATCACGAAATGGTCTTCGTAAAGATCGGCCGACGAGAAGGAGCCATCGGGAAGCGGCGCCCCGATGACCGCCAGATCGACGGTGTGGTCGATGAAGACCGGCTCCACCGACCGCACGATGAACCGGCACCGGGGGGCCATGCGGGAAACGGCGGCAATCACAGGCGGCAGAATCAGCAGCTCCGATACGTCGTTGGCGGTGACGACGAAGCTCTTTTCCGCCGAGAGCGGATCGAATTCGGTCGAAGACAGCAGGGCTTCGGCCTTTGTGCAAAACTCCTTCAGCTCCGGCAGCAGGCTGCGGCCACGGGGCGTCAACACCATCCCCGGCCCCTTGCGTATCAGCAGCTCGTCGCCGAACAGCTCCCGCGCCCGTGCCAGCGCCTGTGAAACCGCCGGTTGGGTCAGGCGCAAGCGCTTGGCGGCACGTGTGATGGACGCCTCGGAAAGAGCCGTTTCCAGGATTACGAGAAGGTTCAGATCAAAGCCGCGGAGCATCATAACTCAGGTTGATAAAGCTTATTCAAAGAGCATGTCAAGAAAAGCTGTTTCAGCGTGTGAGTAACCGTCTTCACGGATACGTCATGCTGGCAGGAATAAAGAATCGAGTTCGGGAAGAGAACTGGAATATAATCGTAACTAATAATATCTATTATAAATATTTAATTCCAACAGCCTCTGTTTGTAATTAAAGTGCGTGCCAGGGTGCCTTTTAGGAGGGGGCGCCGAAACATTGATACCGCCTGTCCTGGTTGCCTGTCCGCCGGATATCCCCTGCGGTGCCGCTGTTGGTAGCACAGGAGGTTAACCTGCTGATGATGAAGGAAAGACGGAATAATGTCGGCGCTTCAATCGAGAAGCGCGAGCAATAGAAGTAAATAATTATAATAAATATTGGATTTTCTTTGTATTTTTGACGATTTTTGGTATTTCTGCCAAGAAAATACCTGAAAACCATAGATTTATTTCGGCGGACTCATCGCTTGCGTGATGGGAATGCTTCCTCGTGCCTTCCTGCACGCTCGTGCGGACCTTCGAACGACAAGTCCCCTTTGACCCGAAGCGGCCCAACCCTCAAGACCTGATGGCGGATGCGATGATGCCGACGATATGGCGGAAAGTAGCCCTTGAAACGACCTGCCTGACGAGCCTCCTGCTGGTCGCGGTTCCGGCGGCAGGACAGGTTCTGCCCCAGGGGGGTGGTTTCACCGCGGGCGGCGGGACCATCACCACCAATGGTTCCACCATGACGGTGACGCAGCCGGGTGGACGCGGCATCGTCTCGTGGAACAGCTTCTCCATCGGTCAGGGGGGAACGGTTGCCTTCGACAACGGCAGCGGTGCCACCTTGAACCGCGTGACCGGCGGTGACCCGTCGTCGATCATGGGGCGGCTGAGCGCCACCGGGTCGCTGTACCTGATCAATCCCAACGGGGTGGTCGTGGGTCCGACGGGCACCGTGACCACCGGCGGCAGTTTCGTGGCCAGCACCCACGACGTCACCAACGACGACTTCCTGAGCGGGCGGGCGCTGACCTTCAAGGGTGACAGCACCGCCAGGGTGGAAAACCTCGGCTCCATCTCGTCGTCGGGCGGTGACGTGCTGCTGATCGCGCGGGAGGTATCGAACAAGGGGACCATCTCCGCACCCAAGGGCACGGCGGCGCTGGCCGGTGGGCACGAGGTGCTGCTGACCGAAAGCAACGACACCGGCAACGGCCGGGTGATGGTGCGGGTCGGCCCCGGCAAGGTGGACAATCAGGGCACCATCCAGGCGGCCCAGGCGGAGCTGAAGGCGGCGGGCGGCAACATCTACGCACTGGCCGGCAACAACGGCGGCATCGTGCGCGCCACCGGCAGCGAGACCCGTGCGGGCGAGGCGTGGCTGTCGGCGGGCGACGGCCACGTACAGAACACCGGCACCATCGCCGCCACCAACGCCGACGGCTCCGGCGGCGCGGTCACCGTGTCGGCGGGCAAGGGGAAGATGGCCGTCAACGCCGGCACGGTGTCGGCCAGCGGCACCCGCGGCGGCACGGTGAAGGTGGCGGCGCGCCAAGTGTCGAACCAGGGCAGGATCGCCGCCGAGGGCACGATCGGGGCCGGCGGGTCGATCGACGTCGCCTATGGCAAGGGCTACGTCGCCACCAGCGGTTCGGAGCTGTCGGCCCATGGCTTTGCCCATGGCGGCACGATCACGGTGGCGAGCGGGGAGGCTGACTCCACCCTGTTCACCTCGGGCCTCCACCGGGCCGGTTCCGCTGGCGGTTCCGGCGGGTCCATCGACCTGTTCGGCTCCACCATCAATCTGGTGGATGCGGTGCTGAGAACCTCGGGCGTCGCCCAGGGCGGCAGCATCCGCGTGGGCGGCGACTACCAGGGCGGCGGGGCCATGCTGAAGGCCGGGTCGGTGCTGGTCAGCGGCACCACCAGCCTGCACGCCGACGGGGCCGGGGCCGGGGCCGCCGGCGGGCGGATCATCGTGTGGTCGGAGGGCAAGACCGACTTCTACGGCAAGGCTTCGGCACGCGGTATGGGCACTGGGGCCGGCGGGCTGATCGAGGTGTCGTCCCACGACACGCTGGTGTTCGCCGGTACCGGCGACGCCGGGTCGGATCACGGACAGGCCGGCACGCTGCTGCTCGATCCCAAGAACATCGTCATCAGCAGCTCCGGCGGTCTCCTGCCCCAGTACCAGCTCATCGATCCCAACAGCGACACCACGTCGGGATACGGCACGGCCATCGCCTCCCTGGCCAACGGCAACGTGGTGGTGACCAATCCCAACGCGGTCGTGGGCGGCAACACGGCCGGGGCGGTGTATCTGTTCAACGGGCTGACCGGGGCGCTGATCAGCATGCTGACCGGCTCCGACAACGGCGATGCCGTCGGCGGGGGCGGCATCACCGTTCTGAGCAACGGAAACTATGTCATCAAAAGTCCGTCCTGGGCCAACGACGGCATGACCAGCGCCGGGGCGGCGACCTGGGGCAGCAACTCGGCCGGAGTGGCCGGCATCGTTTCCGCCGCCAACAGCCTTGTCGGCGGCACCCCCAACGACAAGGTCGGGTCTGCGGTCACGGCCCTGACCGGCAACGGCAACTACGTCGTCCAAAGTCCCGATTGGACCGCTCCCGTCGGGATCAACGGTCCGGAAGCCAGTGCCGGTGCCGCGACCTGGGGCAACGGCACGGCGGGGACCGCCGGGCTGGTGTCCGATAGCAACAGCCTTGTCGGCAGCAGTGCCGGCGACAAGATCGGGTCCGCGGTCACGGCCCTGACCAACGGCAACTATGTGGCGTACAGCCCCTCGTGGAGCAACGGGCCGGGGACCAGTGCCGGTGCGGCGACGTGGGGCAACGGCTCGGCCGGCATCGCCGGCATCGTTACCACCACCAACAGCCTCGTCGGCGCTCTGGCCAATGACGGGGTCGGCCTGACGGTCACGGCCCTGACCAACGGCAACTATGTGGTTTCCAGCACGTCCTGGTACAACGGCGGGGCGAATGCCGGTATCGTGACCTGGGGCGACGGCACGGTCGGGGTTGCCGGGGTCAACGACAGCACGGATTCGTCATCGGCCATTACCGGAAGCTTTTTCGGTTCGGTCCCCAATGACCGGATCGGTTCGTCGATCGTCCCGCTGAACAACGGTAACTACCTCATCCTGAGCCCTGAGTGGAACGGCGCCCGCGGCGCGGTGACCTGGGGCAACGGCGCTGCCACGACATGGACGGGGGACCAGCCCTTCCTGGCAGGACCGTTTGCGAACAGCCTCGGCGGCAGCACCGCCGGGGACAGGATTGGCAGCGCCGCCACCATTCTGAGCAACGGTAACTTCGTCGTCTCCAGCACGTCCTGGAAGAACGGTGGCGCGAGCAACGCCGGGGCGGTGACCTGGGGCAGTGCTGCGACGGGGACCGCCGTCGGCGTCGTTTCCTCCTCCAACAGCCTTGTCGGCGTCAATGCCGACGACAAGGTCGGCACGACGGTCACGGCCCTGCTGACCAACGGCAACTACGTCGTCGGCAGCCCCTCCTGGAAGGACGGCGGGATGGGGGCCGAGAACGGTGCGGCGACGTGGGGCAACGGCACCGCCGGCGTCACCGGCATCGTTACCACCACCAACAGCCTCGTGGGCCTGACGCACTTCAGCCATGTCGGCTCGCTGATCGTTCCGCTGACCAACGGCAACTATGTCGTGGGCAGCCCCGACTGGAACGACACCGTCAGCAAGTCCGGTGCGGTGACCTGGGGCAACGGCAGCACCGGCGTTGCCGGTTACGTCTCCTCCGCCAACAGCCTCGTCGGCGGGAGTGCCCAGGATCGGATCGGCTCGCAGATCATCGCCTTGAGCAACGGCAACTATGTCACGGCCAGTTCGTATTGGACGAACGGGGCGGCGGCCAACGCCGGTGCGGTGACCTGGGGCAACGGTACGGCGGCAATGACCGGGTTTGTTTCCGCCGGCAACAGCCTTGTCGGTATCTCCACCAATGACAGGGTCGGCTATTCCGTTACCGCGCTGACCGGCAACGGCAATTATGCCGTGGGGAGTCCCTTCTGGACGGATGGTGCGGTGGCCGGCGTCGGCGCCGTGACCTGGGGGAACGGGACGGTGGGGGTTGCCGGGGCGGTTTCCTCCAGCAACAGCCTTGTCGGGACCAACCCGAACGATAGCGTGGGCAGCGAAATCAAGGCGCTGGCCAACGGTGATTACACCGCATTCACAGCCCTTTGGGACAACGGCGTCCTGATGGACGCCGGTGCGATGACCTGGGGCAGCGGAACGGCAGGGATCACCGGCGCCGTCTCCGCCGGCAACAGCCTCGTCGGCTCGGCGATGATGGCCGGCCTGGGCGCCACCGTCGTTCCTCTGAGCAACGGGGGTTATGTCTATGCAGCCTCCCTTTATTCCTCCTCTCCGACCAGCATGATGGTCGGCGCCGCCGCCTGGAGCAGCACCGGCAAAGCGCTCACCGGCATGATATCGCCGGTGAACAGCTTTATCGGCTGGGGCGGCAGCCAGATTCTGGGCGGGGTGGGCATCGGCGGGTTGACCCTGTACGCCGCCGGCAACGACGGAACCCTTATCCTGGCCCACAACGGCGCGTCCGCCTCGGTTGCCGGGCGGGTCTATGTCGGGTTGCCGGTCACTCTGCTGACCTATGCCCGCGCCCAGGATCAGACGATCACCATCCACCCCGACGCGGTGACGGCGGTGCTGAACACCGGCACGGCGCTGAATTTGCAGGCAAACACCGACATCACGGTGGACAGCGACATCACCGTCAACAACCCTGCGGGCAACGGCGGCGCCTTCAGCCTGTGGGCGGGGCGGTCGATCCTGCTGAACGCCAACATCGTCACCGACAACGGCGCCTTCACCGTGCTGGCCAACGCCAAGGCCAGCACCGGGGTGGTGAACACCGCCCGCGACAGCGGGGCCGCGGTCATCACCATGGCGGCGGGAAAGACCATCGACGCCGGGACGGGGGCCGTGACACTGACCCTGGACACCGGCACCGGCAACACCAACACGGCCAGCGGCGACATCACGCTCGACGGCATCACCGCCGGCACCATCACGGTGGAAAACGCCGGTCCCGACGGCGGGGATATCATCATCAACCCCGGCGCCACCCTGGCCGCATCGGGCAGCGGGGCGGCGCTGGTGCTGGCGGCAACCTCCGGCGGGAATTTCATCAACAACGGCTCCGCGTCGGCCTTGAGCGCGGCGAACGGGCGCTGGCTGGTCTATGCCAGGAATCCGGCAGGCAACACCCTGGGCGGCCTGAGCGGAACCGTGCGCTACACCACCACCTATGCCGGCACCCCGCCGGGATCGGTGGCCGGTTCCGCCAATACACTGCTGTACAGCGACGCCGATCCCAACCCGCCGTCTCCGCCCCCTCCGCCTCCCCCTCCTCCGCCTCCGCCTCCGCCCCCCCCGTCGGAGCCGACGTCACCGACCACGCCGGTCACCCCGACCACGCCGACCACCCCCAGCAGCACCGTGCTGACGCTGTCGCCGTTCGACGTGACCATCACCTATGGCGACGCGCTGCCCAGCTTTACCTATGGGGCGTCGGGGCTGCTGGGGACGGACACGCTGGCCTCGGTGCTCAGCGGCACGCCGCTGTTCTCCACCACCGCCTTTGCCGGCAGCGGCGTGGGGCGCTACACCATCGCCCTCGACCTGTCGAAACTGTCGGTGGCCGGCGGCTACACCCTGGGGTCCACCACCGCCACCCTGACCATCGTCGCCCGGGTGCTGACCCTGACCGGCGGCAAGGTCTATGACGGCACCACGGCGGTGTCGGGCCTGTCCCTGGCGGGGCTGATGCCCGGCGACGATGTGTCGCTCAGCGGGACCGGCGTGCTGTCCGACCGCAACGCCGGGACCGGCAAGACCATCACCGGCCTGTCCCTGACCGGCCGCGGGGCGTCCAACTATGTGCTGAGCGGCACCTCCGGCTACAGCGTCGCCACCCGCGCGGTGACCGCCACCGGCAGCGGAATCTATGACGGCACCACCGGCACCACCGGCCTCAGCCTCGCCGGTGTCGCCGGCGGCGACGAGGTGGCGCTGAGCGGCACCGGAATCCTCGGCAGCAAGGGGGTTGACAGCGGCAAGGCGGTGACCGGCCTGTCGCTCATCGGCCGCGATGCCGGCAATTACGCGCTGACTGCCGCCTCGTACACGGTGGAGGGCAGGGCGCTCACGTGGTCCGTGCCCGACGCCACCAGCACCTTCGGCACCGCCGGTTCCTGGACCGTGACGCTGAACGGGCTGGCGAACGGGGATCAGGTGGACGCGGTCCTGTCGGCCTTCGATGCGTCCGGCAACCTCGTCCCGCCGTCGGCGCTGGGGATCGGGTCCTACACCCTGCGGGTGACCGGGCTGACCGGGCGGGATGCCGGCAATTACGTGCTGGCGTCGAACGGCAACGCCGCGGGCCGGCTGACGGTCACGCCGTCGGGGACCGGTGGAACGTCCGTCACCGCGCTGCTCAACACGCTGCCGGTGGTGACCACGCCGATGACCAGCAGCGGCGGCGCCCTGTTGGGCTCCTCCAGCGGCGTGTCGGGGGGCCTGTCGGGGCCGGGTTCGGCATCCGCCGGCTCCGGCACGGCCGCGGGCAACCGGGTCACGGCCGTGAACACGGCCTCGGCCGGCGGCTGGGTCGGCACGGCCCCCCTGGGAAGCCGTCTGGCAGGCGATGCGCCCGTGGTGGTGGATGCCGGCCTGGGCACGGCGCCGTCCATCGGCAGTGCGGTGGAAAACAGCCTGTCCACGGGTGGCTTCATGGTGGTGTTCCGCCAGCCGGCGGGCTTCTCCGGTTCCACCTCCCCGGCCACCGCCACGGTGGAAGGAACGGGCGGCGGCGGGACGCTGGCCTTCGCATCCAGCTTCACCACCTTCCGCGCCGACGAGCCGGTGCAGAGCACGGTGGTGGCACGGGGCGGCGGGGGCGTGGCCGCAGACGGCACCGACGGCGGCAACCCGCCCGCCCGGTAAGGACGTGCGGTTCATGCCCCACCCCCTGACGCCATCCGCCACCGGTCCCCACCGTTCCTTTCGGCGATCCAACACAGGAAGCTTTCCGGTCATGACGAACCTGTCCCGTGGCAGCCGCCGCCTTCTTCTTGCTGCCATGCTGCTGTCGGGAACGGCCCCTGCGGCCCTGGCGCAGAATTTCGAGCGCATCGCGCCGCACCAGCCGGCCACTCCGGCGCCGCAGCAGAACCTGCCCGCCCCGCCGGTGGCCCCGGCGCTGCCGGAAGGACAGAAGGTGCTGGTGCCGGCCCTGACCGGTCTGGCCTTCGTCGGGCGGGCCGATCAGGTGGTGAAGACCGGCGTGAGCCGCCCGGGCGTGTCCATCGCCGACGGCGCGGTGATGGACGCCGACGCCTTCACCGCCCTGATGGCCCCCTATCTGGGCCGTCCCGTCACGCTGGACCTTCTCAACGAGATCGTGCGCAAGACGGTGCTCTATTTCCGCGAGCACGACCGCCCGCTGGTGGACGTGGTGGTGCCGGAGCAGAAGATCGCGTCGGGCACCGTCCAGATGGTGGTGATGGAATTCAAGGCCGGCGCCGTCACCACCGAAGGCAACGAGTGGTTCGCCGACAGCCTGCTGCTGTCGGCGGTGCGCACCAAGCGGGGGGACACCATCAGCGGCCAGAGCCTGCTGGACGACGTCAACTGGCTGAACGAGAACCCGTTCCGCCGCACCGATCTGGTCTATCAGCGCGGCGCCAATCCGGGGGAAAGCGACATCGTGCTGCGCACCCGCGACCGGCTGCCGCTGCGGGTGTTCGGCGGGTTCGAGAACACCGGCACCAAGACCACCAGCGAGAACCGCATGCTGGCCGGCGTCAACTGGGGCAATGCCCTGGGGCTGGGGCACCTGATGTCGTACCAGTACACCACCAGCCCCGACGCCTTCCTGCATCCGGGCGACGGGCGCTATACCGCGCACGCGCTGACCTATCAGATCCCGCTGCCGTGGCGGGACACGCTGACGCTGATGGGCAGCCATTCCCGCAGCCTGCCCAAGCTGGGCGGCACGCTGAGCCAGGCGGGGGAAAGCGCGCAGGTCTCCGCCCGCTACGCCCTGCGCCTGCCCAAGCTGGACACCGTGACCCACAGCCTGGAGTTCGGTGCCGATTTCAAGCGCACCAACAACGATCTGGAGTTCGGCGGCATCAGCGTGTCGTCGGGCTTCACCGAGGTCATCCAGGGGGTGGTGGGCTATTCCGCCACCCGGCCCGACACCTGGGGCAGCACCGGGCTGGCGGTCAACCTGTTCTACAGCCCCGGCGGGCTGTCGGACGACAACACCACCGCGGCGTTCCGTCCCTCGTCCACCCATATCGGGCGGAGCTATGCCGATGCCCGCTACGCCTATCTGCGCGCCAGCCTCCAGCGCCGGTTCGACCTGCCCGAGGATCTCGCGTGGGTGGCGCGGGTGCAGGGACAGTGGGCCAGCACCAACCTGCTGTCGTCGGAACAGCTCGGCGCCGGCGGCGCGGACAGCGTGCGCGGTTATGGCGAGCGGGAGGCCAACGGCGACCAGGGGGTGCTGCTGACCAACGAACTCCACGCACCGACCCTTTCCCCCGCCGCCCTGCTGGGTCTGGGCAGTGCCGAGGACGACGCGTTGGATCTGTTCGCCTTCTGGGATTACGGACGGGTGTCGGAGAAGCGCCCGCTCGCCGGGTCCAAGAGTGCCTGGACCCTGTCCAGCGTCGGGCTGGGGCTGCGCTATCAGATGCCCTACGGTTCCCTGCGCCTCGACTGGGGCCACGCCATGCCGGGCACCGGCCTTGGCAACACCAACAGCGACCGCCTCCACGTCGGCGTCACACTCGCCTATTGAGCATAAGGAACGCTTATCCGTGTCCGCACCCGCGCTGTCGTTCGAGGACGCCGTTCGCCGTGCCGCCGCCTGTCACCAGCAGGGGCGGCTGGAAGAGGCGCTGTCCCTCTATGGCCAGCTTCAGGCCGCCCGTCCCCAGGACGCCAACCTCAGCGCGCTGGTGGGCACGGTGCTGGCCCAGATGGGCCGCACCGGCGAGGCGCTGGTGTTCCTGGAGCAGGCGCTGGACATGGCCCCCGGCAACGTGGAGGCCGCCCACAATCTGGCGCACGCCCTGGCCGCCGACGGACAGGCGGAGCAGGCCGCCGACACCGCCGTCCATCTGGGCCGGATTCTCTACGACCGGCGCGACTTCGACGGTGCGCTGGCCGCGTTCGGGCAGGCGCTGGAGTGGTTTCCCCGCAGCCGGGCCGCCGCCGCCAACCTGGGTGCCACCTTGCAGGCCCTGGGCCGCCACGCCGAATCCATCGAACGGCTGACCGCCCTGCTGGATGGCGACCCCGGCGAGGCCGAGGCTCACAGCAACCTGGGCAACGCCCAACTGGGGGCCGGGGATTACCGTGCCGCCGCCGCCAGCTTCCGCCGCGCCCTGGCGATCAATCCCAGCTACGGCGAGGCGGAAAGCAACCTGGGGCTGGCGCTGGCGTGGCTGGGCGGCACGGGGGAGGCGGAAGCGGCGGCCCCCGATCAGGCCCGCACCCTGGAAACCGCGGCGTCCCTGGTGACGCTGGGCAACGCCCGGCAGGCGCTCGATCCCCTGGCGGATATCGAGAGCTGCTATCGCAAGGCGCTGATCCTTCAACCCGATTTCCCCGCGGCCCACTGGAACCTCGCCCTGTGCCTGCTGCTGCGCGGCGATTTCGAACGGGGGTGGGCGGAGCACGAATGGCGCTGGCGCTGGCCGGGTTTCGGCGAAGACCTGCGCCCCTTCTCCCAACCGGTGTGGAGGAGGGAAAACCCCGACGCCGTTGGCGGCCCCCTGCTGGTCACCGCCGAGCAAGGGCTGGGCGACACCCTGCAGTTCATCCGTTACCTGCCCCTGCTGGCCGAACGGGGGTACGAGGTGGTGTTCGAGGCGCAGGGGCCGCTGTTCACCCTGCTGTGGTTCAGCCTGGGCGGGACGGGGGTGCGGGTGGTGCCGCGGTCCGTCTCTCCTGCCCATGTGCATGACGGTCTGCCGTTCGCCATGCATGTGCCGCTGATGAGCCTGCCGGAACGGTTCGGCACGCGCCTGGACACCATTCCCGCCGCCGTGCCCTATCTGCACGCCGACCCGTTCCGCCGCCGGCTGTGGCGCGACCGGCTGGACGCCGCGGCGGGCGGCCGGCTGAAGGTGGGGCTGGCATGGCGCGGGCGCCCCACCCACAGCCGCGACCGCGACCGCTCCATGCCCCCCGACCGGCTGGCGCCGCTGCTGGCGGTGCCCGGCATGACCTTCTTCTCCCTGCACAAGGACGCACCGGGGGGCGCGCCCGACGATCCGCCGGGGGTGGTGCCGCTGGGGCCGCTGCTCCATGACGTTGCCGACACCGCGGCGGCGATGGCCAATCTGGATCTGGTGATCACCGTGGACACCGTGGCGGCGCATCTGGCCGGCGGGCTGGGGGTGCCGGTGTGGACGCTGCTGCCGTTCAGCCCCGACTGGCGCTGGATGCTGGCGCGCACCGACAGCCCCTGGTATCCCACCATGACCTTGTTCCGCCAGCCGGTCCCCGGCGATTGGGGTGCGGTGATGGCCGCCGTGGCCCAGCGGCTGGCCGGCTTGGATCCGGTGGCCCTGACCCGGTTGGAAGGGCGCGGCCCATGACCGGCCCGGATTCCGGTGCATCCACGGCCGGTGAGACGCCTGCGGGGCCTCGCCACCCCCGGGCCCTGTACCGGGCCGGTATCGCCGCCGCCCTGGAGGGCGACCCGGCCACCGCCGCCACCCTGTTCCAGGCGGCCATCGCCGCCGGGGGCGGGACAGCGGAATGTCATTACAATCTGGGGCAGGCGCTGCACCGCGCGGGCGATCCGGCGGGGGCGGAACGGGCGTACTGGGCGGCCATCCTGCGTGCTCCCGGCTTTGCCGACGCCTACAACAGTCTGGGCGTGACGCTGGCCGGCTGTGGCCGTGCCGACGATGCCGCCGCCGCCTTTCAGCGGGCCATCACCGAGCGGCCCGGCTATGCCGAGGCCCGGCACAATCTGGCCTCGGTGCTGCTGGGTGCCGGGCAGGCGGATGCGGCCTTCGCCCTTTACCGCGATTGGCTGGCCACCGATCCCGGCAACCAGCACCTGATCTTCCTGACCGGCACGGCGGCGCTCAACGCCGATTCCCTGCCGGAGGCGGAGACCTACCTGCGCCAGGCCTTGCTGCGCCAGCCGCGGGACGCAGGCGTTTGGAACAATCTGGCCCTGGCGCTGGTGCGGATGGGACGGGTGGGGGAGGCGGTTGCCGCCTTTGCCAAGGCGGTGGAGATCCGCCCGGATTATGCCGAGGCGCTGTTCGGCCTTGCCTCGGCCCATCAGGCCGCCGGACAGGCGGCGCTGGCGCTGGACACCTATGAGAAGACGCGCGCCCTTTTGCCCGACGCCGGGGCCATCGACAGCAACCTGCTGATGGCACTGAACTATTCCGACACCCTGACCGCCGGCGAGGTGTATGGCCGCCACCGGCGGTGGGGGGATGCGTACCTGCGGGAGCGGGGCGGGGTGCCGCCGGCGCCGGTCCCGGCGGTGCCGCTGACGGGCCAGCGGCTGCGCATCGGCTATGTCTCCCCCGATTTCCGTCTGCATTCGGTGGCGATGTTCCTGCTGCCGCTGCTGGAGCACCACGACCGCAACCGGGTGGAACTGTTCGCCTATTCCAACGTCGAAAGGGCCGATGTGGTCACCGGCATCGTCCGGCGGCAGGTGGATCATTGGCGCGTTGTCGCCGGGATGGACGCCGATGCGGCGGCGAACATGATCCGTGGCGACGGCATCGACCTGCTGGTCGATCTGGCCGGGCACACGGCGCGCAACCGGCTGGACGTGTTCGCCCGCCGGCCGGCGCCGGTGCAGGCCACATGGCTGGGCTATCCCGCCACCACCGGGCTGGCAACGGTGGACGTGCGTTTCACCGACGCCGCCGCCGACCCGCCGGGGGATGCCGATCGGCGGCATGTGGAGCGGCTGGAGCGGCTGGAGCATTTCCTGTGCTACCGCCCGCTGGGGCCGACGCCCGATCCGCTGCCCCCCCCCGGTGCTGGAGCGGGGAACCGTCAGCTTCGGGTCGTTCAACGCACTGAGCAAGCTGAACGGTGCCACCGCGGCGTTGTGGTCGCGGGTGCTGCACGCGGTCCCCGGCAGCCGGCTGGTGCTGAAGGCGGCGGTGCTGGCCGACCCGGCGGTGAAGGCGCGGGTGCTGACGCTGTTCGCCGGCCATGGCATCGACGGCGCGCGCATCGCCCTGCTGCCACACATCCCCAACCATTTCGGCCATCTGGATGCCTATGGCGCCATCGACATCGCCCTGGACCCGATCCCCTACAACGGGACCACGACGACGTGCGAGGCGCTGTGGATGGGGGTGCCGGTGCTGACTCTGCCCGGCGAGGCCCATGCCGCACGGGTGGGCGCCAGCCTGCTGACCGCTGCCGGGCTGCCGGAATGGATCGCCGACGATGCCGATGGCTTTGCCGCCAAGGCCGCCGCCCTCGCCGCCGATCCGCAGGGGCTCGCCGCTATCCGTGCCGGCCTGCGCGCGCGTCTGCAAGCGTCCTTTCTGTGCGACGGGCGGACCTTCGCCCGCCGGTTCGAGGATCGGTGCTTCACGCTTTCCAACGCTCATCCGCCGGAAGGCGCGTTCTTGCCCCCTGGCTGAGACCGCTTGAACGCAACGCCCGGCAGGGGCGGTGCGGCCCTGGTGCGTTCTCCCACGCGGCTACGCCTCCACAAGCCCCTCGCTGTTCGAAGGGGCTGTGGGGCTGCCTCTGCCCCCCTCCCACGCCCGGTCACGTCGAACGGCCGATTTGCGGACGCGAAGAGCATTCCCGCATACGCGAAAAGCCTCCGCAATACTGTGGGGTAGATTTCCTGAAATTCATATTTTCCAATCGGTTAATTGCAAAGAAAAGAATGGCACGGGCCTTGCTCTAGAGAAGCAGGCTCGGCCGGAGCGGTGTTCGCCGATTTTGGCCGCAGCCTCCAGAAAAGCAATTTCACCGGAGGAAACAGTGGGACATCAGACTATCCCCGTCGAGGTGTTGGGCATCGATGCCGGCGGCACGATGACCGATACCTTCTTCGTCCGTGCCGATGGCCGCTTCGTGGTCGGCAAGGCGCAGAGCAATCCGGGCGACGAATCCCTGGCCATCTACAATTCGTCGGTCGATGCGCTGGCCCATTGGCAGCGCACGGTGGACGATGTTTATCCCGAGCTGGTGACCTGCGTCTATTCCGGCACGGCCATGCTCAACCGTGTCCTGATGCGCAAGGGCCTGAAGGTCGGGCTGATCTGCAACCGCGGGTTCGAGCAGATCCATTCCATGGGCCGTGCCCTGCAAAGCTATCTGGGCTATGCGCTGGAAGACCGCATCCACCTCAACACCCACCGTTACGACGAACCGCTGGTGCCGGTGTCGCGCACCCGCGGCGTGACCGAACGCACCGACGTGCAGGGCCGCATCGTCATTCCGCTGCGCGAAGGCGAGGTGCGGCAGGCGGTGCGGGAACTGGTGGAGGCCGGATCGCAGGCCATCGTCATCTGTCTGTTGCAGTCCCACAAGAACGAAACCAGCGAGCAGCGCGCCCGCGACGTGGTGCGGGATGAGCTGAAGACGCTGGGGGCCGACATCCCGGTCTTTGCCTCGGTGGATTATTATCCGTCGCGCAAGGAAAGCCACCGGATGAACACCACCATCCTGGAGGCGTACGGCGCCGAGCCGTCGCGCGAGACGCTGAAGAAGGTCAGCGACCGCTTCCGCAAGCACGGCGGCAAGTTCGATCTGCGCGTGATGGCCACCCATGGCGGCACCATCAGCTGGAAGGCCAAGGAACTGGCCCGCACCATCGTGTCCGGCCCCATCGGCGGGGTGATCGGCTCGAAGCTGCTGGGCGAGGCGCTGGGCGACGAGAACATCGCCTGTTCCGACATCGGCGGCACCAGCTTCGACGTGGCGCTGATCACCAAGGGCAATTTCGCCATCAAATCCGACCCGGACATGGCCCGTCTGGTGCTGTCGCTGCCGCTGGTCGCCATGGATTCGGTGGGGGCGGGGGCCGGCAGCTTCGTCCGGCTCGATCCCTACAGCAAATCCATCAAGCTGGGGCCGGACAGCGCCGGTTACCGGGTCGGCACCTGCTGGGCGGACAGCGGTCTCGACACGGTGTCGGTGTCCGACTGCCACGTGGTGCTGGGCTACCTCAACCCCGACAATTTCCTGGGCGGCGCCATCAAGCTCGACGTGGAGCGGGCCCGCCGGCACATCAAGGAACAGCTCGCCGATCCGCTCGGCCTGTCGGTGGAGGACGCCGCGGCGGGGGTGATCGAGCTGCTGGACCTCACCCTGTCGGAATATCTGCGCGCCAACATCAGCGCCAAGGGCTACAACCCCGCCGACTTCACCTGCTTCTCCTATGGCGGTGCCGGCCCGGTCCACACCTATGGCTACACCGAGGGGGTGGGCTTCAAGGACGTGGTGGTCCCCGCCTGGGCCGCCGGCTTCTCGGCCTTCGGCTGCGCCTGCGCCGATTTCGAATACCGCTACGACAAGTCGGTGGATCTGGGCCTGCCGCAGTTCGCCAGCGACGACCAGAAGGCCGCGGCCTGCAAGACGCTGCAGGACGCCTGGTCCGAACTGGCGGTCAAGGTGATCGACGAGTTCGTCATCAACGGCTTCAAGCCCGAAGACGTGCTGCTGATCCCCGGCTTCAAGATGCAGTACATGGGCCAGCTCAACGATCTGGAAATCGTGTCCCCGGTGTCCACCGCCGCCACGGCGGCGGATTGGAACAGCATCGTTGACGCCTTCGAAACCACCTACGGCCGCGTCTACGCCAGTTCGGCCCGCTCCCCCGAACTGGGCTTCTCCATCACCGGCGCCATCCTGCGCGGCACCGTCGCCACGCAAAAGCCGGTGCTGCCGGAAGACCCCGACGCCGGCCCGGTGCCCCCCGCCGAGGCGCGCATCGGCAGCCGCCCGTTCTACCGCCACAAGCGGTGGGTGGACGCGGTGGTGTGGAAGATGGAGGCCCTGAAGGCCGGCAACCACATCGTCGGCCCCGCCATCATCGAATCCGACGCCACCACGTTCGTCGTTCCCGACGGCTTCGAGACCTTCATCGACAAGCACCGCCTGTTCCATCTCAAGGAAGTGAAGTGAGGAGACCGGCCATGAACTATGTCAACACCAAGGGCACCCTGGGCGGCTCCGGCTCTCCCGACCTGCTGGGCAACGGCCAGACGCTGAAGCAGTTCCGCGACGGCATCATCAAGCGCACCCAGGACACCGGCCATTACAACGGCCTGGACACGCTGGAGCTGCGCGACAGCGACCCAATCGGCTATGAAAAGTTGTTCTCAAAGCTGCGCGGCGGTCTGGTCCACGCCCGCGAAACCGCCAAGAAGATCGCCGCCAGCCCCATCGTCGAGCAGGAGGGCGAGCTGTGCTTCACCCTCTACAACGCGGCGGGCGACTGCGTTCTGACGTCCACCGGGATCATCATCCACGTGGGCACCATGGGGGCCGCGATCAAATACATGATCGAGAACGATTGGGAGACCAATCCCGGCATCAACCCCGGCGACATGTTCACCACCAACGACTGCGCCATCGGCAACGTCCACCCGTGCGACATCGCCACCATCGTGCCCATCTTCTGGGAAGGCCGGCTGATCGGGTGGGTCGGCGGCGTGACCCACGTCATCGACACCGGCGCCGTGACGCCGGGGTCCATGTCCACCGGGCAGGTGCAGCGCTTCGGCGACGGCTACATGATCACCTGCCGCAAGACCGGGGTGAACGACACGCCGCTGCGCGACTGGCTGCATGAATCCCAGCGCTCGGTGCGCACGCCCAAGTACTGGATCCTCGACGAGCGCACCCGCATCGCCGGCTGCCACATGATCCGCGATCTGGTGGAGGAGGTCATCCGCGCCGACGGCATCGAGGCGTACGAGAAATTCGCCTTCGAGGTCATCGAGGAGGGCCGCCGCGGTCTGATGAGCCGCATCAAGGCCATGACCCTGCCGGGCAAGTACCGCAAGGTGTCGTTCGTCGATGTCCCCTACAAGCATCCCGACGTTCAGGTGTCGTCGGCCTTCGCCAAGCTCGACTCCATCATGCATTCCCCCTGCGAGATGACCATCCGCAAGGACGGAAGCTGGAAGCTGGACTTCGAGGGGGCGAGCCGCTGGGGCTGGCACACCTTCAACGCCCATCAGGTGGCCTTCACCTCGGGCATCTGGGTGATGATGTGCCAGACCCTGGTGCCGACCCAGCGCATCAACGACGGCGCCTATTTCGCCACCGACTTCCGCCTGCCCAAGGGCACATGGTGCAACCCCGACGACCGGCGCACCGGCCACGCCTATGCCTGGCACTTCCTGGTGTCCGGCTGGGCCGCCCTGTGGCGCGGGCTGGGGCAAGCCTATTTCAGCCGCGGCTATCTGGAAGAGGTGAACGCCGGCAACGCCAACACCTCCAACTGGCTGCAGGGGGGCGGCATCAACCAGGACGGCGAGATCCACGCGGTCAACAGCTTCGAGGCGTCCTCGTGCGGGACGGGGGCCAGCGCCATCAAGGACGGGCTGAACCACGCCGCCGCCATCTGGAACCCCGAAGGCGACATGGGCGACATCGAAATCTGGGAGATGGCCGAGCCTCTGCTGTACCTGGGGCGCAACGTCAAGGCCAACTCCGGCGGCTACGGCAAGTACCGCGGCGGCTGCGGTTTCGAGACGCTGCGCATGGTGTGGAACGCCCAGGACTGGACCATGTTCTTCATGGGCAACGGCTTCATGAACAGCGACTGGGGCATGATGGGCGGGTACCCGTCGGCCACCGGCTACCGTTTCGAAGCCCACAAGACCGGGTTGGCCGACCGCATCGCCAGCGGCGACACGCTGCCCACCGGCGGTGATCTCGACCCCACCCACCCCGACTACGAAAAGCACATCGACGCCACCGCCGTGGTGAAGCGCGACAAGCAGTGCATCACCACCGAGGACTGCTACGACAACCACGATCTGTATCTGAACTATCTGCGCGGCGGCCCCGGCTTCGGCGACCCCATCGACCGCGAGCCCAAGGCCATCGAGGCGGATCTGAACCAGAAGTTCCTGCTGCCGGACTATGCCCGCAAGGTCTATGGCGCCGTCTTCACCCAGGACACCCACGGCGTGTTCACGGTGGACGAGGCCGCGACCCGTGCCCGCCGGGCGGAGATCCGCAAGGAGCGTCTGGCCCGCGCCCTGCCGACCCGCGAATGGATGAAGGAGGAACGCCAGCGCATCATCGACAAGCACGCCTCGGTGCAGGTGCGCCACATGTTCGCCACCAGCTTCGCCCTTTCCGAGAAATTCACCAAGGAATTCAAGGAATTCTGGAATCTCCCGGCGGGCTGGGAACTGCGGGAGGAGGAGCTGGACGTCCCCACCTACGGCGCCAAGCACCGCATGGACCTGTCGCTGCTGCCCGACGTCAGGACCGTCGTCCAGGTCGAAGAGTGATCCAGCCGCCTGCCCCAAGGAGAGAACCATGTCTTACACCAACGAACAGATCTCCCACCTGATCGACGGCAAGCTGGATTGGGAAACCACGTTCCGCATGCTGTCCATGCCCAAGGACAACAGCCGCTTTCAGCAGTACATCGCGGCGCTGCAGGCCAAGGTGGGTTTCACGGAAGCCATCGTGCTGCCCCTCGGCCCGCACCTGCACATCGTGCAGAAGGCCGACACCAAGCAGTGGGTCACCAAGTGCGACTGCGGCCACGAATTCTGCGATTACCGGGAAAACTGGAAACTGCACGCCGCCCTCTATGTCCGTGACACCGAAGAGGCGATGACCGAGGTCTATCCCAAGCTGATGGCCCCGGACACCCAGTGGCAGGTGTACCGTGAATACTACTGCCCGACCTGCGGCACCATGCACGACGTGGAGGCACCGACCCCGTGGTACCCGGTGGTCCACGACTTCGAGCCCGACATCGAGGCGTTCTACCGTGACTGGATGAATCTTCCGGTTCCCGAACGCGCCGCGTAACCCGCGGATCGGCCCCCCGATCCCGGCGCGCCCCGGCCCCCCCCCACCCACGGGGGGGCGGGCCGGGGAACGCGCGTGCGCGGCGACGGAAAAAAACCGGAGATTCCCAATGAAAGCACTCGTCTATCAAGGGCCGGGGCGCAAGGTGGTGGAGGACCGTCCCCGTCCCCGGCTCGCCGGCCCGACCGACGCCATCGTCCGCGTCACCAGGACCACCATTTGCGGCACCGACCTGCACATTCTGAAGGGCGACGTTCCGGACTGCCAGCCCGGCACCATCCTCGGGCACGAAGGGGTCGGCGTGGTGGAGGAGGCCGGAAGCGGCGTCACCGCCTTCAAGCCGGGCGATCACGTGCTGATCTCCTGCATCACCGCCTGCGGCAAGTGCGAGTTCTGCCGCATGGGCATGTATTCGCACTGTGTGGACGGCGGCTGGATCCTCGGCCACCGGATCGACGGCACGCAGGCGGAGTATGTGCGCATTCCCCACGCCGACACCAGCCTCCACCCCATCCCCGCCGGGATGGACGAGGAGGCGCTGGTGATGCTGAGCGACATCCTGCCCACCGGCTTCGAATGCGGCGTCCTCAACGGCAAGGTGGAGCCGGGCAAGACGGTCGCCATCGTCGGCGCCGGCCCGGTGGGGTTGGCCGCGCTGCTGACCGCCCAGTTCTATTCCCCGTCCGCGGTCATCATGATCGATCTCGACGACAACCGTCTGGATGTGGCCCGCCGGTTCGGCGCCACCGGCACGGTGAACAGCGGCGCGGGCTCGGCGGTGGAGGCGGTCCTGTCGCTCACCGGCGGGCGCGGCGCCGATGTGGTGATCGAGGCGGTGGGGATACCCGCCACATTCGCCCTGTGCGAGGACATCGTGGCCGCCGGCGGCACCATCGCCAACGTCGGCGTGCATGGTGCCAAGGTGGACCTGCACCTGGAGCGGCTGTGGGCCCACAACATCACCATCACCACCCGGCTGGTCGATACCGTGTCCACGCCGATGCTGCTGCGGACGATCCGGGCGGGGAAGCTGGCGCCGCAGCACCTGATCACCCACCGCTTCACCCTGGCATCCATTCTGGACGCCTACGACACCTTTGCCCGGGCGGCCGATCACAGGGCGCTCAAGGTCGTGATCGAGGCATGAAGGGCGGCTGCCCGGTGCCACGAACGACCCAATTTTCAAAGAAGACAAGGAACAGTCATGGGCAAGATCTACGGCGATGCCCGCGGCGCCCTTGACGGACTGCTGTTCGACGGAATGACCATCATGGCCGGCGGCTTCGGCCTGTGCGGCATTCCCGAGAACCTGATCGCAGCCCTCAAGGACAGCGGCGTGCGCGACCTCACCGTCATCTCCAACAACGCCGGCATCGACGGCTTCGGTCTGGGGACGCTGCTGGAAACCCGGCAGATCCGCAAGATGGTCTCGTCCTATGTCGGCGAGAACAAGCTGTTCGCTCAACAGTTCCTGAGCGGTGCCCTGGAGCTG
This sequence comes from Azospirillum fermentarium, assembly GCF_025961205.1. NCBI lineage: Bacteria > Pseudomonadati > Pseudomonadota > Alphaproteobacteria > Rhodospirillales > Azospirillaceae > Azospirillum > Azospirillum fermentarium. Next base: position 724,356 of record NZ_JAOQNH010000003.1, on the reverse strand, counting down.
GAATTCAACCCCCAGGGCACGCTGGCCGAACGCATCCGGGCCGGGGGGGCCGGCATTCCCGCCTTCTTCACCCGCACCGGCGTCGGCACGCCGGTGGCCGAGGGCAAGGAGCAGCGGGACTTCGGCGGCGACACCTACATCATGGAACGGGGTCTCGTCGCCGATCTGGCGATCGTCAAGGCCTGGAAGGGCGATGCCGAGGGCAATCTGGTCTTCCGCAAGACCAGCCGCAACTTCAACCCCGTCATGGCCACCGCCGGGCGGGTGACGGTGGCGGAAGTCGAGCACCTCGTCCCCAGCGGCACCATCGACCCGGATCAGATCCACACGCCCGGCATCTATGTGCAGCGCATCCTTCAAGGGCCCGTCTACGAGAAACGCATCGAGCAGCGCACCGTCCGGGCGCGGGCGTAAGCAGGAGGAGCACACATGGCCTGGACCCGTGAACAGATGGCCGAACGTGCCGCCCGCGAGCTGCACGACGGCTTCTACGTCAACCTCGGCATCGGCATTCCGACGCTGGTGGCGAATTACATCCCCGCCGGCATGGAGGTGACGCTGCAAAGCGAGAACGGCATGCTCGGCATGGGGCCGTTCCCGTTTGCCGGCGAAGAGGATGCCGACCTCATCAACGCCGGCAAGCAGACCATCACCGAACTGGCCAAGACCAGCTATTTCTCGTCGGCGGACAGTTTCGCCATGATCCGCGGCGGCCACATCGACCTGTCCATCCTGGGCGCCCTGCAAGTGAGTGCCAAGGGCGATCTGGCGAACTGGATGGTGCCGGGCAAGATGGTCAAGGGCATGGGCGGCGCCATGGATCTGGTGGCCGGCGTGCGCAAGGTCGTGGTGGTGATGGAGCACACCGCCCGCGACGGCGAGCACAAGATCGTCGAATGGTGTTCCCTGCCGCTGACCGGGGTCGCCGCCGTCGATCTGATCATCACCGATCTGGCGGTGTTCGCGGTGGACAAGCGGGGCGGCGGGCTGCGCCTGACCGAATGCGCCCCCGGCGTCGCCATCGACGAGATCGCGGCGAAAACCGGGGCGCCGTTCGACATCGCGCTGGCCGGCGGACGCCGGGGGTCGTTCACCCCGCCCCTCTGATACCGGCACGCGCGTGAACCCTGTCCGCGGAAAGGCACCCCGCCCCCTCGCCGGATGCCTTTCCGAACTTGCCGCCGGGTGCCCCCCGCGCCCGGCGGTTTTGTCCCCGTTCCTGCACGGAAGGAGGGCGCCATGACTCTGGCCCATCTTGTCGAGCACAACGCCCGCGTCTATCCCGGACGCCCCGCGCTGACGCTCGGCACACGGCTCCATGCCACCCACGCCACGCTTGCGGCCCGCGTCCGCGCCCTGTCCCACCACCTGCGTGCCGGCCGCCGTCTGCCGCCGGGGGCCCGCGTCGGCCTTGCCATGACCAATTGCCCGGCGTTCTGGGAGGTGTTGTTCGCCGTGTGGCACGCCGGCATGACCGCGGTTCCCATCAACCCCAAGCTGCATGGGCGGGAGATCGCGTTCATTCTCGGCCACTCCGGCGCCCGGCTTTGCTTCGTCACCGCCGATCTGGCCGACAGCGTGGCCGCCGGTGCCGCGGATGTGGCGGCAGCCGGCGGCATCATCGATGTGGATAGCCCCGAGTACCGGCGGATCCGCGATGCCGACGTTCCCGGAGAGCCGCCCGCTCCGGTGGCCGCCACCGATCCGGCCTGGCTGTTCTACACCAGCGGGACCACCGGACGCCCCAAGGGCGCCACGCTCAGCCACCGCAACCTGCGCGCAATGATCGATGCCTATCTGGCCGACATCGGCCGGGTGGCGCCGGGCGATGCGATGCTGCACGCCGCCCCGCAATC